>URXG01000004.1 GCA_900551715.1 uncultured Blautia sp.
CTTTGATTGATAACAGAGATGTGATAACAAATTGATAACACCGTTCAGTACAGCCCGTGGATTTAGGACAGTGGAACACATATAAAACCAGATAGAACCATAATTCCTATACAAAAGTGTATAGTGACAAGATTTTTTTTGCGATTTTGAATTTTGTCTGAAATGTGGGAGCGAATTATGATTACGAGAGAAGAAGCATTAAAGTTTGGCCTATCATTTGACAACGTGTACGAGGAGCGGCCTTTCCGTGACCAGAACTGGCAAGTGGTAAGAGTAAAAGAAAATAAAAAAATATTTTTGTGGATCTACGACCGTAACGGATATGTAAATCTGAATGTGAAAGTCGATCCCCAGTGGCGCGACCTCTGGCGAAGTACCTACGAAGCGGTGACGGCTGGCTATCACCAGAATAAAGAACATTGGAACACGATTATTTTGGATGGGACGATTCCAGAGCAGGAGATCCGGCGAATGATATCCGAAAGCTATGATCTCATAACATATAGCCCGACGAAGAAAATATACGAGGCTGTGAAAGAGATTCCCAAAGGACGTGTCGCAACTTATGGAATGGTTGCAAAAATGGCAGGAAATCCGCGAATGTCGAGAGCAGTAGGCAATGCACTCCATAAGAATCCGGATCCGGATAACATCCCGTGCTACCGCGTTGTAAATTCCAAAGGAGAACTAGCCGAGGCATTTGCTTTTGGTGGTGAAAATGTACAGAAAAAACTGCTGGAAGCAGAAGGCGTCGAAGTTGTAGATGGGAAAGTAGATCTGGAGCGATATGGTCTGGATCATCATGAAAAAGCAAGTGAAACGCAGTCCGCAAAGGAGTTTGAGTAGCTTGAAAAATCGCGGAAAATCCCATAAATAAAGGTTTTGCGGGCAGTCGAAAAGACAAAATGGAGTGCAAATATAATTAGAGTAAATATGAAGAACAGTTTGTTTTGATTGAATTGCTTTTCGTCAAGGCAGACTGTTTTTTGGTTGCGTGGATTTTTGGGCTCCCTGGTGTGCTCCTTGCCGTATGTTGGCTCCTGTTGTAGAGGAGATTGCGAGTGAACGTGCAGATATCAAAGTTGGAAAAATCAATATAGATGAGCAGTCTGAACTGGCAAATAAGTTCGGTATTATGAGTATTCCGACTTTAGCTGTCATGAAAAATGGGAAGATTATTCAGCAGGTTTCCGGGGTAAGACCTAAGAATGCAATTTTAGAAATGCTTTAATGAGGAAAGGTGGAAAAAAGATGAAGGTAATAATCGTAGGTGGTGTGGCCAGAGGAGCTACAGCCGCAGCAAGAATACGCAGACTGGATGAATATGCAGAAATAACGGTATTTGAAAAATCTGGATATATATCCTATGCGAATTGTGGACTTCCATATTATATTGGAGATGTGATCACAGATCCGGAAGAACTTACATTACAGACACCAGAGAGTTTTTTTAAACGCTTTCGCATTAATATGAAAATTCATCATGAAGTTATCTCCATACATCCGGATCGTAAAACTGTTTCAGTGAAAAATTTGGAGAATGGTGAAATATTTGAAGAAAATTACGATAAACTTATCCTTTCTCCGGGCGCTAAACCTACACAGTCAAAGCTTTCTGGAGCAGGTATTGATAAGCTTTTTACACTTCGTAAAGTAGAAGATACCTTACGAATTAAGGAATATATTAATAAGAATCATCCAAAATCTGCTGTATTGGCTGGTGGTGGCTTTATTGGTTTAGAGCTGGCAGAAAATTTGAGGGAGCTTGGCATGGATGTTACGATTGTCCAGTGGCCTAAGCAGTTGATGAATCCCTTTGACCCGGATATGGCGTCCATGATTCATAGTGAAATTTAAGATGCGTCAATTACATAATTGGCATATGTCAAAAATGTTATTGACATATGCCTTTTATAGGACTATTATATAAGAAAAGTGAGAAAGGAGCAGTTTATGCCGAGACCAGTAAAATGCAGAAAAGTCTGCAATTTTCCGAATGTTTTAGAATTCCTTCCGACAGATGATGCCGAGAAAAAAGCACCCATTGTTCTGACTGTAGATGAGTACGAGACAATCCGTCTTTTGGACAAGAAAGGTTACAGTCAGGAGCAGTGTGCAGTATCTATGCAGATCGCAAGAACGACGGTCCAGCGGATTTACGAGATTGCCCGGAAGAAAATAGCAGATGCACTTATTGATGGACATCCACTCAGAATCGAGGGCGGAGATTTCAGAATCTGCGACGGTCAGAGTAGCAACTGCAGCCTTGGAGGATGTTATAAGCAGGAATTTTACCAAAAATATGCAGTAGAAAAAGGAGAGGGTATTATGAGAATAGCAGTAACATATGAAAATGGACAGATTTTCCAGCACTTTGGACACACAGAGACATTTAAGATTTACGATGTAGAGGAAGGAAAAGTAGTACATTCAGAAGTAGTAGATACGAATGGAAGCGGACATGGCGCATTGGCAGGAGTTCTTAATGCATTGAACGCAGATGTTTTGATCTGTGGCGGAATCGGAGGCGGTGCACAGACAGCGTTAGCGGCAGCCGGTATTAAGCTTTTCGGAGGAGTTTCCGGAGATGCGGATGAAGCAGTAGAAGCCTTTATCAATGAAACACTTGAGTATAATCCAGATGTTAAGTGTTCTCACCATGAGCATAACCACGGGGAAGGACATACATGTGGAGAGCATGGATGCGGAAGCCATAGCTGTCATTAAGAAGAATAGCAAGAATAATAATATTAAAAGATGCGTCAAGGTAACGGGAGAAGTTACCGTGGCGCATCCTTTTGTGAAATGTTGCTATCAGTTGGAAGAGGGATTGCAATGGGAAATGCCTCAGAAAAAGTGAAAGCTATTGCGTCTGATTTCAGAACCAATTGATGTCTATGGACAGAATATTTATAATGGAAGATGTATCCGAATGGGAGAAGACGGGAAACCACAGGAGGTTTGCCGGTATGAAGGATTTCCTAAGACTGCGATTCAATGGCCGGTAACACCGGAATGTTTACAGTGGGGACCGAAGTTTTTGTATGAAAGATATCATAAGCCGATTTACATCACAGAGAATGGATTATCCTGTCACGATGTGATTTCATTAGATGGAAAAGTGCATGATCCAAACAGGATTGATTTTCTTGCAAGATATTTACGAGAGCTGAGAAAAGCAGCAGAAGAGGTGGATATCAGAGGATATTTCCAGTGGTCTTTAATGGATAATTCCGAATGGGCCAAAGGTTACTCAGACAGATTTGGACTTGTGTATGTGGATTACAGGAACCAGCAGAGAATTATGAAAGATTCAGCATTTTGGTATAAACATGTGATAGAGACAAATGGAGCTGAATTATAAAACAAAAGGACATATGCTAAGGCCAGATAAATACAGAACAGTCTGTTTTGATGGAATTAATTTCTGTCATGACAGACTGTTCTTTTTCTCTATTCATCTGGGAAAAAGTAATATATAAAATTTTTATATATGTATTGACATTTAACTATTGCTGAGATATATTATATATAAAATTTATATATATAAATATTTTACATATACTTTGGGAGGTGATTCAATGTATTTTCCAGTATCAGCTTTACTGATCGAATACATAATCCTGACGGTGGTAGAAAGCAGGGATTCCTATGGTTATGAGATCAGTCAGACAGTAAAGAAGGCTGCTGACATTAAAGAATCTACGCTCTATCCGATATTAAAAAAATTACAGAATGCAGGATATCTGACTACTTATTCGCAGGAGTATCAGGGAAGAAAACGAAAATACTACTCGATTACAGAAGAAGGAAAGGCACAGATCGCATATCTGAGTAATGAATGGAAAATTTATAAAGATACGGTAGATGGGATCATTGAAGGGAGGATAAGAGGTTGAGCAGAGAAGAATATCTGAATCAATTGCATAAATATCTGCGCAAGCTTCCGAGACAGGAATATGAGGACGCGATGGAATATTTTACCGAATATTTTCAGGAGACAGATGAGGAAGGCGCAGAAGAACTGATGAAGGAACTTGGCACGGCGAAGGAGGCCGCCAGAGACTTGATGGTTAATCTTTTGGATAAGAAGATTGAAGATCACCAGAACTATAAAGTAGATGGACAGACCAGAGCTGAACAGAAAGGCTCTGGCAAGCATGTGGTGTGGATCGCATTACTGGTTTTATTTGCAGCACCGGTGGGAGTTCCGCTTCTGGCAACTCTTGCAGCAGTTGTTATGTCATTGATTGTGTGTGTATTTGCAGTTTTGTTATGTGTGGTGTTGTTTGCAGCAGCACTGCTGATGGTTGGTGGAAAGGTTTTTGTTCGCGGCATACTGGCAGTTCCGTTCTCCATGAGCGGCTTTGCAATGCTTACAGGAAGCGGACTGCTGGCTGTGGGAGCAGGCATTCTTGGTGTACTGCTGTGCATATATCTGTGTAAATGGAGCGGCATGCTGATCGCAAAGCTGGTGCGATGGATTGCAGGCAGAAAGAGAGGTTAGAGCGATGAAAAGATGGGTAAAGGCATGGCTTGCAGCAGGCGTCGGATGCTGCGTATGTGGTGCAGTTCTGCTGGGAATCGGTGCTGCGAGCGGTGGAAGTAAATATGTGAAGGAAGCAGATTTGAACCGGATGGAAGGATCTGCAAAAAGAAGCGATAATGAGGCAGTCCTTGAGAAGACAAAGCTGGAGGACTTCGATTCCGTAGATATTTCCATGTCAGATATGAATCTGCAGGTGGTAAGTTCAGATGACCAGTCCTGTTATATTTCTTATCAGGCATCTGACCAGAAGGAAGAGCCGATCAGTTATCTGGTAAGGGATAGTAAATTAACGATTCATGAAAATAGCAATGATAGTAAGAGTTATTATCATGTTGATATCGGATTTTTATCAGGATTTTTTGGTGGAAATCTTCTTACTACGGATGAAAATGTAGTAACACTTTATGTCCCGGAAGGTCAGAAATGGAAGACAGCAAATATCAAATCAGATCTGGGCAATGTATTGCTGAATGACTGTAAGTTTAAAAAGGGCAATGTTCAGACGGATTCAGGAGATATATTCTTTAAAAATTGTGATTTCGATGATCTTAAAGTGAATACAGATATGGGAAATCTTTGTTTTATTGGCAAGGAAGCGGTGATGTGTGCATGGAACGTGCAGATAGATATGGATATGGGAAATATCAATGCAGATGATGCGTTAAGCGGCAAAGTAGTGGAAGAAGAGGAAGACGGCGATATTTCTTACACCCAGAAAGGAAAGGGTGGTAACCTGGTGATCAGGACCAACAGCGGAGATGTCAGCCTGAAATGCAGATAATAAAAAGGAAGAACTGGTATCCATTGCAGGTGAGTTTTTATGTTATTAATTTTCATTGCAAGTTAATTATAACAGAAAGAAAGACCTTGAGTTCATTATAAACTCTTGGTCTTTCTTTTTTTTCGGGACTATTCTTTTTTCACAGCCCCGTTTTTTATAACAGTTACACTACATAATACTGATCAATATGGATTAAATTTCTGCACGATTTCAGATGAAGTGCGCGCACCACAGTCAAGACATCCCGGAATGTCCATTCCCTGGATCAAACCATACACAAAACCAGATATAAAGGAGTCTCCGGCACCTACAGTGTTGACAATTTCAGCAGCAGGGTAAATCCCCTGTCTATAGAAAGTGCTGCCGTCATAACTCATACTGCCTTCTTCTCCAAATGTGGCGGTTACAATGTCAGGCCCATAGGAATATGCTTTTTTGAGAAAATCCTGGATATTGTCATCGTATTTTTCAAAAGAAAAGAACCCATAATTGGTATTCCTGAGGACGGGCCCAAGGACATCAAAATCTTTATTAAGAGAAAAATCCAGAATTATTTTACATCCTGCTTCGCGAAATTCGGGGAGAAGATGAAGTACATGACCAAACATATCAGTATGAACATAATCATGTGTTTTGGTGAATTCAATATCTTCTCTGGTTGGAGTATAATTTTCCATTACGCCTGGAACATTTTTGATATGAAATCTGTCAGTCCCGTTTTTTAATGTCATGTAAAAAACAGAAGTATCACCTTCATTTACCTGTATATGAGAAGAATCAATCTCATATTCCTTGCATAAATCCAGCATTTCTTTTCCGTATAAGTCGGTACCTACAGTTGTTATTGCAGAGGTCTGGATTCCACGTTTTGCCAGATTAACAATGCAGTCAATTCCGTTTCCGGTAGCATATCGTTTGTCGAGATTCTGATAAACATCTATACAAGAAAAACCAATAGCTGCAACTTTCATTAATGATCGCTCCTTTACATAAAATTATTTACATAGACTCTCTTTGTTTGTTATATTTGAAATGCTAACATAAACAAAAAGATATGTCAATTAAAATATAAAGAATAACTTAAAGTGAAATATGGAATAGCTTAAATAATACAAAAATAAGACATAATGCATAAATAAATGTAGAATAAATTGTGACAAATGTGGAAAATTAATAATAGTATTGACATAATGAAATGGAATATGTATTATAAATGCATAACAAATGAGCGAATCAATATAATGAAAGGAGAAGTACAAAATGAGAAAAAAACAGATGATGGCACTTTTAATGAGCGGGATGGTGTTAACAGGGGTGTTTGCCGGAGTTAATACAGCACAGGCAGACGCAAAAACAGAAATTACCTTATGGCATTATTTTTCAACCGAGGGATCTCAGCAGACATTTCAGAAATATGTAGATGAATTTAATGCACAGTCAGACAAAACAGAAGTTAAGGTAACAGTTCTTCCTTTTGCAGATTTCAAGAAACAGCTGACAGTAGGGGCAGCGGCATCATCATTACCAGATCTGGCTATGATTGATAACTGTGACACTGTATCTTATGCAGCAATGGGAATCCTTGAAGACATTACTGATAAAGTAGAAAACTGGGAATCTTATCAGAATTATTTCCCGGAAATTCTGAATACATGTAAATATGAAGATAAGGTATATGGTATGCCTTTAGAATCTAATAACCTTGAGATTATTTATAACAAAGATATTTTTGATGAACTGGGTGTAGAGTATCCGACAAATGACTGGACATTTGATGATCTGAAAGAGCTGGCAGAAAAAACTACGACAGACAAATATAAAGGATTTGCAGTATCAGGAGTACAGAGTGAAGAATCTACATATCAGTTTCTGCCTTTCTTCTGGACAGCAGGTGGAGAAACCATGAACCTTAATAGTGATGCTGGAAAAACAGCACTTTCTCTCTGGTCAGACATGATTGCTGAAGGCTATATGCCGAAGGATTGTATTACATGGACACAGTCAGAACTTGCATCTCAGTTTGAAAGCGGAAATATTGCAATGCATGTAATGGGATGTTGGAATATTACACCTTATAAAGATCATGATCTGAACTATGGTGTTGTAGAAATTCCATCAGCAACAGAAGGCGGCGAAAAAGCTACAGTGTATGGTGGTGAGAACCTTTGTGTAATCAAAGGAAAGAATACTGAGAATGCTCTTGAATTCCTTGAGTGGATGGAAGATTATGACAGAATCAGTGAATGGGATAAGGCCATCGACCATTTCACAGCATGTGATGAAGCAGTGGCAGATGAACGTTTCCAGACAGAAGAAATGAAACCTTTTATTGATATGGTTCCAAATTCTCGTGCAAGAGATGTTGTAACATACTGGCCAAGCGTATCCGAAGGATACCAGCAGGCAATTCAGGAAGCACTTTCAGGACAGCAGCCAGTAGATCAGGCGCTTGCAGATGGTCAGGCACTGATCGATGCAGCAAAAGAATAACAAGCTAACGGTTACATGATAATAATATCAGCAGTATTTTAAATACTGCTGATATTATAGAAAGGGAGATGATTATGAAACGATTTCTCAGAAAAGGAGAGGGATATATATATATATTACCGGCACTGCTGTTTATGCTGGTGTTTATATTTTATCCTATTATATATAATCTGATTCTTAGTCTTCAGGATGTAACGGTTATCACATTGCTTTCACCGCACAAAGAATTTGTCGGACTGAAAAATTACATTGATATTTTTAAACAGGGAGAATTCTGGAATGCATTGTTTTTGAACTGTGTGTTTACAGTAGTCTGTATTTTCTTTCAGTTTGTAGGTGGTTTTGCACTTGCTATGGTGTTTAAAAAAAGCGGTGCAGCATTTAGGGTTATGAAATCTCTGATGCTTATCCCTTATATCATACCTGTTACGGTAAACGCAATCCTCTGGAAATTCTTTTTTGCTACCAATGGTGGATTTATCAATGAAATTCTGGTTGGACTTGGAATTATGGATCATGGGATTGAATGGCTCCAACATCCGTGGACAGCGATGTTTTCCGTAATTGTAGCCAATATATGGTGTGGTATCCCATTCTTTATGATACTTCTTTCTACGGGCCTGGCAAATATCCCTATGGATTTTTATGAAAGTGCGAGAATAGATGGGGCAACTGCATGGCAGCAGTTTGTTTATATAACCGTACCAAGTGTAAAAGCATCAATTCAGGCTTCTCTCGTTCTTGGAATTGTATATACTTTCAGAGCTTTTGAATTGATTTATGTTATGACTGGCGGCGGACCTGTCAATGGAACGGAATTGCTGACATTATATTCTTATAAAAATTCATTTACTAAATTTGATTTTTCAGTAGGCAGTACAATTTCAAATATTCTGATGTTTATTTTATTAATAGTAGGTGTATTTTATATTCGTATGATGAGAGATGATGAGGAGATGTGATTATGAAGAGTGCTAAAAAGAAAAAGAAAATAAAAAACACCCTCATGACGGTTATTGCAGTTGTTTTATTCGTAGCAATGATGTTTCCATTATACTGGATGATCATCACTTCTTTTAAAGAAGAAAAGATGGTATTTGCTACACCGCCTCAGCTTTTTCCATTAAAACCAACAATATCTGCATATGTCATACAGTTTACGTCTACAGTATTTAATATTCTTCAGGGCCTGAAAAACAGTATGATCATTTCTTTCTTTGCTATGGTTATTTCGGTGGTACTGTCGATTCCGGCAGCTTATGGAATGGCCAGATTTAAATTAAAGGGAAAAAGAATCATATTGTTGCTGTTTATGGTATCACAGATGCTGCCGCAGATTTCAACATTGGTTCCTAACTTTATCATTTTTCAGAAATTGTCTATTTATAATACATATCTGGCTCCGATATTTGCAGATGCAACATTGGGAATACCATTTTGTATATTAATGCTCAGAACCTATTTTATAAGTATACCGAAGGAAATTGACGAAGCTGCCCGCATTGATGGCTGCAATTCACTTCAGTCGTTTATAAAAGTAGTACTTCCAATGTGTTCTGGTGGAGTTGCTGTATCATTTGTTTTTTCTTTCCTGTTTGCATACAGTGACCTGGTATATTCACTGACATATATTAATGATTCTACAAAATGGCCGGTAACAGTGGGAATTTATAATGCTATTGGAAGATATGGAACTGCATGGAGTCAGGCAATGGCTTTTGGAACAATAGTTGCTGCACCTGTTATCATTCTGTTTATTTTCATGCAGAAATATATTGTTGAAGGTCTTACAGCCGGTTCAGTAAAAGGGTAAACAATTAAAATTTTTAACTTACAAAGGAGAGAAAGACATGAGTATGGTAATTGATGTACATGTTCATCCAGGATTTTATGAAAAAATTAGCGGTGACAAAGAGGAACTGGAATTCAGAAAAAAACAGGCGCACTGGGATCTGATGTCCCCATTTCCGGTAGAACTTACAAGAACACAGATGAAATTTGCGCAGGTAGATAAACTGGTACTTCTTCCAATGGATCTTACTACCAGTGCAGGAGGATGGGTAGTGTCCAATGAGCAGGTATGCACAATGGTACAAGAAGCACCGGATCTCTTCTTTGGATTTGCAAGTGTGGATCCGTATCGTGAAGATGCACTTGAAGTTCTGGAAAAAGCATTTAAAGAACAGGGATTGATGGGTCTGTATCTGAATCCTTCAAAACAGGCGTTTTTCCCGGATGACCCTATGATGGACAAAATTTATGAAAAATGTGTTGAATATAACAAACCTATTATTTTTTCAGCGGGTATGTCATTCTGTGATGATTGCCTGATGAAATATGGAAAACCACTTAATTTTGAACCGGTAGCAATAAAATATCCGGAACTCCGTATATGTATCGGACATATGGGCTGGCCGTTTATTTATGAAACAGCTGCCATGATTCTTAAATATCCGAATGTTTATGCAGATACTTCCATGTTGTATATGGATTCTCCAGAACAGTTTATGAAAGATGTGTTTATGAATCAGTTTGGTCGTCTGTGGCTGGATAATGATTTTGGTGACAAGATTATGTTTGGCTCCAATAATCCCAGATTCCGTACAGCACGCATCAAACGAGGACTGGAATCTCTTGATATCCGTCCTGAAACACTTGAAAAAATCCTTGGCGGAAACGCAGAAAAATTCCTTGGTCTGGAGGTAAAATAACATGGTAAAACTTACAACAAAAAAAGTGCTCAGCGAAACAGAGTTTCAGCTGATTTCTATCAGAGATGAAGTGATTAAAGCAGTAGAAGAAAGTGGTATTCAGAATGGATTTGTACTTGTAATGAGTGCTCATACTACAGCAGGTGTAATGGTTAATGAAGATCTGACATGTTTACATACGGATATTGAAGCAACTCTTGATAAGATGGCTCCGGTAGTTGCTGATTACGCACACAGCCATTATCTGCCAAGTTATGGAGCAACTGGTGGAAATGCGCCTGGCCATCTGAAACAGATGCTTACGGGATATGAAGTAATGTTCCCTGTAATTGAAGGAAAGGCACTTATCCGTTTTGCACAGGATATTTATTTTGCAGAATTTGATGGACCACAGATGAGAACATACTATATAGAAGTAATGGGTGAGTAGCCAACAACGACAGAATCCTAAAAATCAGAGCCTGCAGTTAATTGTTGGGGGAAATATAGAAATAGAATGTATCATGTGGTTCAGATAATAATACTAAAGCAGACAAAAATGTAGATGTCTGCAGGAACAGGCTGTCATCTTATTATAAAATTTACAGATAAAAATATGTCAATTTAAGGATGCATATGTTATATTATGTTATATATTAACGATATAACATGCATAAGTTAATGGAGGATAAGATGGGAAAGACAGCATCAGAACCAATGTATCAGCAGATTGCAGAAGATATTAAAAAGAAAATCCAGACAGGCGAATATAAAGAAAATGAACGGATACCTACAGAAACAGAGCTGGAAAAGATCTATGGAGTGAGCAGGATTACTGTAAGAAAAGCAATGGAGATACTGGTGGGGGAAGAGATTCTGATCCGAAAGCGAAGAATGGGGACTTTTGTTGCACCACGAAGAATTCCCTGGAATCCGGGAAATATATTCAGTTTCAGCAAAACTTATGAAGCAGAAGGCCGTGTGGTGAAAACAGAACTTCTGGGAGCAGAGCTGAAGAAGGCAGAAGCTGCTGATTTGCAGAGACTGGAACTGAATGATAATATGGTGCTTTCTATAAAAAGGCTGAGATATGTGGATGGAATTCCGCTGACAATTGAAGAAATGCACTTTTCCAGAGAGTACCTGTATCTTCTTATGGAGGATCTGACAGGGTCCATACATTCTTTGCTTCAGGAACATGGGGTAAAGCTCAAAGCAGCACAAAAAAGTTTTGCTATTTGCAATGCAACAAAAGAAGAGGCTGAACTGTTGAATGTAGAAAGAGGCAGTGCACTCTTGTTCATGAAAAATATGTTTTATGATCAGAATAAAAAACCGGTTTTTTTCTCCAAAGATGTCTTTAATGCAGACTATTTTGAGCTTAAGTTCACATTGCAGGATAATGATTCAATATGAGGAGGTAATGACAGATGGTTAATTTAAAACGCAGTCAGGTGGCAGTTATGAATATTCAGTATAAATTCTTTCCACTGACTAAATTTCTGGATGACGCTGTGAAAAATCAGGTTCAGGCGGTTGAATTATGGGGAGCGGCACCACATTTTCATCCGGAAGATATGACTTACCGTGATATAGTTGCGGTTCGCCATGAAATTGAACGAAGAGGACTTAAACTCATCTGTTATACACCGGAACAATGTATCTATCCTATTAATCTGGCAGCACCTTATGAGTCTGAAAGACGAAGAAGTCTTAAGTTTTTTGAAGATGCTGTAAGAGTTGCTTCCGAATTGGGTACAGATAAAGTTCTGGTGACTGCCGGAACAGGATACTTTGATGGAAGTGATTATGAAGAAGCATGGAAATATGGAAAAGAAGGACTGATGCAGCTGGGAGATCTGGCTGAACATTATGGAATTACACTTGCACTGGAAGCATGGAGAGAAGATGAAAGTAATCTGATTAACAATCTTGGATCATTAAAAAAGATGATGGATGAATTAAATCATGACCATATAGGTGCAATGCTGGATACCTGTCCAATGATTCTGGAAAACAAATCTCCGTCAGATTATCTTAGAGAATTTGGAGATAAGCTGATACATGTTCATTTTATTGACGGTACTCCCAGAGGTCATCTGGCATGGGGAGACGGAATTCTTGATATGGAAGGATACCTTAAACAGTTTGATGAATATGGATATAAACACAGTCTTTCACTGGAAATCACAGATGGAAGATATCTGATGGATCCGGAAAAATCTATTCAGCAGTCTGTGGAAAAATTATATTCAGTAATTAAATAATAGTTATCTTTGACAGTTGTAAGGTGACGAAACGGCTACAAACCCAGTAAATATGGGTATTGTAGCCGTTTTTCTTTTTGCAGCGATATGTACTATAGTATATGCCTGGTAATTTTGTTTCGCACATCCGTTTAATGGACGAAGGATATAACAGGATCTTTTTTATCCATAATGAGCCATTAACTTATGCAAATACAGCAGTGATAAAGCTTGTACGGTAAATGCCTGCGGCTGAAGCACTGCATTAAGATATTATGTCCACGTTGTCGTCGGTTATAGCCTGATATTCATACGTTGCCAGAAAGTCCTCTTTTTTTGAGAGGGCATAATATTGTGTGAAAATACGTTCCATAACATGTGGAATCTGTATTTCAGTTAGCTGGAACAGCATGATCAGATATTGCATGGAACTGTATCTGGTACAGACATCGACACACCGGGTGGTACTGCGTATAGCCTGTTCCATATAGGAAAGTGTTTGCTCAATTTCCTCAACCTGAGGTGGATAACTGGCAGTGTTTTCCAGAGTGACCATTACCAGATAGCAGCGGTTGCTGCTGTGTATAACGAGCTGGTGCATATATTCAAACTGCCTGCAAAAATCCCGATAATTCAGACTAAGAGCACCAGCATAGTTCCCGCTTTTGTGAAGGGAAGCTGCCACCTGTTTCAGGTCTTTGGCGGTACTGGATGAGTCTGAAGAAAAACTGTCGATTTGATGATAAAAGGAAAAATGATTCTTACCATTTTGTTTTACATCGTATAAAGCCTTGTCCGCTTTGGAATAACAATCTGCAAAAGTTTCACTGGTGCTGGTTACGCACAGTCCTGCAGACAGAGCAGCATCTTTGATTTCTGGATCAGCTTCCACAATGGACTGGAAGTGGTGGAAAAGCTGTCTCATTATTTCAGAAACGGTTTCTACAGTTATATCAGGCAGGAAAAGAAGAAACTCATCTCCTCCAAGACGGCTGGCGATACCATTTGCCATATAGTGGGAAAGCAGGGTTCCCAGATTCTTTAAGGCGCGGTCACCGGCCGTGTGACCATGGATATCATTGATTTTTTTCAGATTATCCATATCAAGGAAAATAAGACAGCCATCATGCTCCTGCATAAATTCTGCAATAAGCCGTTCTCCTAGATTTCGCATAGGAAGGCCTGTCAGGAAATCATAGTCTTTTAAATCTTCCTGGCTTTTTATAGTGTTGACTACTTCTGAAATGAACTTGTTAATGGTATTATCAGGCTCTGATGAGACAGTTGCTTTCTGAGTATGGGTATTCTTGAGAACAATATGATCTTCATCCAACAGTTTCAGAAATATATCTGTGATTTGAGGATCAAACTGTTTGCCGCGGTTTTTTTCAAATTCATTTCTGATCATTTCAGGAGGCAGAGCATTTCTGTAAATACGACGGGAATTCATGGCATCATAGCTGTCAGCTACGGTAATAATGCGGGCATGGATTGGAATATCTGTTCCTTTCAATCCGTCTGGGTAGCCACATCCGTCATAGCGTTCATGGTGGCTGCGGGAAACTTCCGCAATGTATGGGGCAAAAGCAACATCCTTTAAAATTTCTGCACCGATAATGGTGTGATTTCTGATCAGATCGCATTCCTCATCCGTAAGCTGGGAGGGCTTGTTCAAGAGCATCTCTGGAATACCGATTTTTCCAATATCATGAAGATAAGCTGCATATTTGAGATTCTGAATGTTTTCCGAGGACCAGCCAAGTTCTGCTGCGATCAGCGCTGCATATTCTGCAACTCTGTGGGAATGTCCGCAGGTATATTCATTTTTGGCTTCAATGGTTGTGGAGAGTGTCTCCATCATTTGCAGGGACATTTCTTCAGTCTGTTTCTGTTTTTTTTCCAGCTCCTGTTGTTGACGTGATGTTTCAATATCTATTATATTCCGAATGGTTCGGAGCAGATTGACAAAGAGCAGGATCAGCATGCCGATACCCAAAAAAAGACCTGATAGAGAGGTAACGAAATATACAGAAATAGATTCGGCAGAAACACAAACCATGGAAATCAGTAGCCCCAGAAGAAGAATATGATCTGACCGGTTCTTGTTGGCGCGGGTATACATACAAAGATGTATAAAAATCATGAAAAAGGTTCCGATCAGAATCAGCTGTCCAACAGGGAGGGTTTCGATGTAATCTGCGACATTTGTTACTGTCAAAACAGAGCTGATCATAAAATTTAGCAGAGTGATACCGATAATCCAACGGTAGAGCTGACGATGTAGTCCGTTCTGTACATTGTCTGCGTAAAGAAGAAGTGGGATGGGGCCAAGAAGGATCATCACGAAACAAAGAGATCCCAGAGCCGAAGCATTTGGAACCAGAACTTGTCTGAACTTGGATTCACCCAACATCCAGATAGCACCCATGACCATACACCAGCTCAGATATTCCATATCAAAATGAGTATGATACACAATCTCAAAGGTTAAACTGAACAGTATACTGATAAGTCCGGCTAACAGGATAAAGATGGCTATATAAGTCGTAGATCCGTAATGACTGTAAATTTCCTGCCAGATATCTGCCTTATCGCCACAGAAAACCTGATTAACAATACCAGAATAGTTGGAAGTGTAGGTAGTCAGTTCAATACGAAGTTCTTTGCCTGCATCATTCTGTGAAGTGGGACAGAAAATATAACGGCTGGCAGAATTCTTTCCAACCAGACGGGTATCTCTGGTGGTATATTGCATCCGAAGAGATCCATCAACATAAAAATTTACGTCCTGTAAGGAGGAACGAATGGCGATTGTGCTGGCATCAAAATCCTTTGGAAGAATTGTGGTGATCACCATAGTTTCACCGGCAGGAACATTATAAGTACCGGGAACGGAAATCTTCTGTGTGGTGCCATCTGATTTTTTTCAGGTGAAAGTACCGGAATAGAAAACAGAGGAAGAAGAGTTGTCGAAAGCACGTTCATCAGCTCCAAAAAGCTGCATGAAAACAAACCATCCTAAAATTGCGATCATCAGAAAATAGAAGATATATCTGGACCATTGTCGGGCAGGATTTTTGATATTGTTCAAGGGGATTTACCTCCGTATAGATAATAACGAGATGAACTGAAAAGCCGTCTCGTATGTTATAGTTATCGAAATAGCACAGCCTATTATACTACACAGATGTTGATTCATCAAACGAAACCGTATAATAGGTAACCAGATATGCTCTCTGAAATCTATATAAAATTAATAAAAACACTTGTTCTCGGATCTCAATTATATTATACTGAAGAAGAACAATAAGTTCATAATATAATATCAGTCGATAAAAGAACAAACAGATAAAGACGAAAAGAAAGCAAATGTCTATGAAGCACAGTTTTACAGGAAAGAGAGAAATAAATAAATGAAACAATCAAAAACAATGTTGACAAAAACCTGGGCAGTGGCAGCACTTGCCTGTGTCTGTTGTCTTTTGTGGGGCAGTGCGATTCCTGTGATCAAAACAGGGTATCGATTGATGCAGGTAGATTCGGCAGATACAGCAAGCCAGATTGTTTTTGCAGGAATACGTTTTACGCTGGCGGGACTTCTGGTTCTTTTGTTTGCTTCAATTAAAGAAAAAAAGATCAGGATTCCCGATGGGGAGATCCTGAAATATGCAGCACCGGTATGCCTTGCACAGACTGTGGGACAGTATTTCTTCTTTTATATAGGTGTTGCGCATACGTCAGGAGTGAAAGGCGGAATTATCACAGGTCTTGGTAATTTTATTGCCATTCTGATGTCCTGCCTGATATTCCGGAAGGAACGGATGACCGGAAGAAAAATTACAGGATGCGTTCTGGGCTTCGCAGGGGTTGTGGTGATTAATCTGATGGGAAGTTCTCTGGATATGGGATTTACACTCATTGGAGAGGGATTTGTTCTGATTGCACAGCTTTCTTATGGATTGTCTACTGTCCTGATTAATATTTTTTCCAGAAAGGTATCTCCAGTAGTTTTAAGCGGGACACAGTTTACCATGGGCGGAGTCGTTCTGATGTTGCTTGGAGCAGGAATGGGCGGTCATCTGGAACATGTTACGGCAGGTGGAGCAGTACTGATTTTTTATCTGGCAATGGTTTCTGCAGTTGCATACACACTCTGGTCTGTGTTGCTTGCATACAATGATGTCTCCAAAGTGGCAATTTTCGGATTCGTAAACCCATTGTGCAGTGTGATTTTATCAGCAGTATTACTGGGAGAAGTGCAGCAGGCATTTAACGCAGGAAGTCTTGTAGCGTTGCTTCTGGTGTGCGCTGGAATTTACATTGTGAATCGCAAAAACAAATATGAATAAATCCTGTGCCATTATATAAGTATGTCATGCATTGCATGACGCGCATCTCGCAGCAAGAATGCAGAGGCATTCTTGAATAATATGAGATAACTGATATATGATGTGATAATTTACAGAGGAAAGGCAGGAGAAAGCTATGTACGGAGCAATTTTAGGGGATATTATTGGAAGTCCATTTGAATTTGACAGAGGAAGCAAGACAAAGAATTTTGACCTTTTTACCAGAGGATGTGGATTTACAGACGATTCAGTAATGACTGTTGCAGTGGCAGAGGCGTTACTGAAAGCAGGCGTTGATGCAGATACTGACACAATTGAGAAGGTAGTTGTTCAGCAGATGCAGAAATGGGGAAAGAGATACCCCAATGCCGGTTATGGACTGCGATTTCTGAACTGGCTTGCTGCAAAAGATCCAAAGCCTTATGGAAGTTTTGGTAATGGCTCAGCTATGCGGGTATCAGCAGCAGGATGGTTATATGATACACTGGAGAGAACCAGAGAAGTGGCAAGAGCTACAGCAGTAGTCACTCATGATCATCCGGAAGGAATAAAAGGTGCAGAAGCAACGGCCAGTTGTATTTTTCTTGCAAGAACCGGCGCTTCCAAAGATAAGATCAGAGAATATGTAACAAGAGAATTCCATTATGACCTTACAAGGACGCTGGACCAGATCAGACCTGGTTATCATCATGTAGAGAGTTGCCAGGAGACAGTACCGGAGGCAATCACTGCATTTCTGGAATCTGGAGATTTTGAGGATGCTATCAGGAACGGAGTTTCTCTTGGTGGTGACGCAGATACTCTGACAGCTATTACAGGTAGTATTGCAGAGGCATTTTATGGAGTGCCGGATGCATTAAAGACAGAATGCAGGAATCGCATTTCAGAGGATCTGAGAGTTGTTTTGAGAAAATTTGATTGTCAGCTGGGAAGAATCAGCGAAACAGGAATTGATTGATACAGTAAACCACAAAAGAACCCTGTATGTTGATAGTTACATTATGTACTTGTTAACATACAGGGCCTTTTTAAAATATTATTCTTCAGGAATCTTCTGGATGATAGAACGATTGACAACCACCAGAAAGCTCAGAGAGAATATCAGAGAAATCACTTCTGCAATAGGAAGTGCCCACCATACTGCACTAAGGCCACAAAATTTTGCCAGTATATAGGCTGCAGGTATCAGAGCACACAGCTGACGCATAATAGATACGATCATACTGAAAACTGCTTTTCCCAGTGCCTGGAATATAGTTCCGGCAACGATGCAGAACCATGCAATAAGATAATGAATGCCGATGATACGAAGTGCAGGAATTCCGATGGTCAGCATATCCTCAGAAGCACTGAACATACCCAGAAGTATCTGTGGGATTCCTTCAAATGCCACAAAACCGATGAAAGTAAGGCAAAAAGCTACGATCATACTTAATTTGATGGTTTTCAACATACGTTTGCGCTTTTTTGCTCCGTAATTATAGGCGATGATTGGCGTAATACCATTGTTGAGCCCAAAAAGTGGCATAAAGAAAAAGCTTTGCAGTTTGAAGTATACACCAAAAACAGCGGTTGCAGTGGAAGAGAATTCAATCAGGATACGATTCATGGAATATGTCATGATAGAACCAATAGACTGCATGATGATGGAAGGAATTCCAACTGCGTAAACTGTTCCAATGATTTTGAAATCTGGTTTGAAATTATGTAAACTTAAATGTACTTCATGATTATATTTATGGTTGCAGACTCCTGCTACGATTCCGGCAACACACTGTCCGATTACGGTGGCGGCAGCCGCACCGGTAACACCCATGCGTGGAGCCCCCAGGAGACCGAAGATCAGGATTGGATCCAGAATGATATTGGTGATAGCTCCACATAACTGAGAAGTCATACTGAAAATGGTCTTTCCTGTAGAAGTAAGCAGACGTTCAAAGAAAACCTGTGTAAAGATGCCAAAGGAAAAGATCATAACTGTACTCAAATAATCAATTCCCATATCCATAATTTCAATGTCAGCCGATCCAATCTGACTTGCGTAAAATGGTTTTACTATTGTAAAACCGAGAATGAGAAATACCAGATAACTCAGTACATATAAAAGAGCGGTATTATTGGCAGTCTGATTGGCTTTTTTGAAGTCTTTTTCTCCCAGTGATTTGGAAAGAAGGGCATTCATACCTACACCTGTACCGGTGCCTACTGCGATCAATAGTGTCTGAATAGGAAATGCCATGGACACTGCAGTCAGTGCATTTTCGGAAAGCTTTGCTACAAAGATACTGTCTACAATATTGTAGAGTGCCTGTACAAGCATAGAGATCATCATAGGCAGAGACATGTTAAAAAGCAGTTTATCTACAGGCATGGTTCCCATCTTGTTTTCTGTGACTGGCACAGAATTATTTTCTTGATTCATACATCCTCCTTTGTGAAATTATACAAATTAAAATTTCATAACTGTTCAATATCCTTACAATTTATTCTCAATAGATATGCTATCATGAACATATAAAACATTCAATAGCTATATGCAATAGAGAGAGCTTTTTATAAAGTCCTTTTTTCATAAAACGTATAGACAGACCAGGAACTTTTTACATAGTCCTGTAAATCTCCCTTAAGGTATGGTATGCTTGTATAAAGATGAACATACAGAAAGAAAGCACTGGGAAACAGGGCATAAACATGGAGGACAGCTACAGAGAATGAATAACATCATAAAGATCACAGATCTTAATATACCGGAACTGGATATCTATGCCAGACTTACAGAGAGTCAGCTTCTGCATTATTATGAGCCAAATGGTGGGCTTTTTATTGCAGAAAGCCCCAAGGTGGTAACCAGGGCATTGGGCGCAGGTTGTGAGCCTGTTTCTGTGCTGGCAGAGGATAAGGATATAAAGGGAGAAGCCATGGAAGCACTGGCGAAATGTGGAGATATTCCGGTATATACCGCACCTTTTCAGGTACTTGCCCAGCTGACCGGTTACAAGCTGACCAGAGGAATGCTCTGTGCCATGAAGAGACCGGCACTTCCTTCCATGAGAGAGATCTGCCGGGATGCCAGAAGAATAGTTATTCTGGAAAATGTCATGAATCCTACTAATGTGGGGGCGATTTTCCGTTCGGCGGCGGCACTGAATATGGATGGCATTATACTGACAAAGGGATGCAGTGATCCACTTTACCGTCGTTCTGCCAGGGTCAGCATGGGGACAGTTTTTCAGATTCCATGGACTTATGTGGACAAAGAGATCTCATGGCCGAAACCAGGCATTCATATTTTGAAGGAAATGGGCTTCAAGACAGTGGCATTTGCCCTTCGCAATGACTCTGTAAGCATAGACGATCCGATACTTCTGAGTGAACAAAAGCTGGCGGTGATTATGGGAGCAGAAGGAGACGGTTTGGCAGCAGAAACTATGGCAAACTGCGATTATACAGTAAAGATTCCCATGTCCCATGGAGTAGATTCCCTGAATGTGGCAGCAGCAAGTGCAGTTGCATTCTGGCAGCTGGGAAACAAATAGAATATCGTAACTGTTCAGTACCCTCACAGTTACGAGTCAAAATGCATTCCAAATCACCTTCGGTGATGGCAGATAGTATAACAGATTACAGGAGAAAATAAATGACAGATATAGTAGAGCGTTTTTTGCGTTATGTAAAAACAGACACACAGTCAGAAGATGAACAGGAACAGTTTCCAAGCACTGAGAAACAGAAGAATCTGGCAGTGATTCTGAAGGGCGAGCTTGAGGAAATGGGCGCTTCCGATGTACGGATGGATGAATATGGTTATGTTTATGCCAGAATTCCTTCTAACATGAAAGCTGACACAGAGAAGAAGATTCCGGCAGTAGGATTTATTTCCCATATGGACACAGCACCTTCCTGTTCAGGTACAGACGTTCGACCTCAGATTCACAGAAATTATGACGGTGGAACTTTGATCCTCAATAAAGAAAAGCAGATTCAGCTGACGCCGGAACAGTTTCCGGAACTTTTGCTTCACAAAGGAAAGGATATTATCACATCTGATGGGACCACTCTTCTTGGAGCAGATGACAAGGCTGGACTTGCAGAGATCATGACCATGGCAGAGTATCTGCTGGAGCATCCGGAAGTGAAGCATGGGGAGGTCTGTATCGGTTTCACACCAGATGAAGAAGTTGGCAGAGGTGCAGACTTTTTTGACCTGAAAGGGTTTGGTGCAGATGTTGCCTATACAGTAGATGGAGGTGGACTTGGAGAACTTGAATACGAGAATTTTAATGCAGCCTCAGCCAAAGTCCTGATTCATGGAATCAATATACATCCGGGATCAGCCAGAGGACAGATGAAGAATTCTCTTCTTCTGGGAATGGAATTTCATCAGATGTTGCCGGTATTCGCTAATCCTGCCTGTACAGATGGATATGAGGGATTTTTTCACCTGGATTCCATGAAGGGTGATGTGGAAGAGACCGTCCTGGACTATATCATCAGAGATCACGACTGGCAAAAATTTCAGGATAAGAAATCGCTGGTCACCTCTATAGCCTCTTATATGAATCAGAAGTATGGAGAGGGAACGGTAGATCTGATTCTAAAAGATTCTTATTACAATATGAAAGAAAAAATAGAACCGCATAAATATCTTATAGAAATTGCGCAGGAAGTAATGAGAGAACTCGGTGTAGAGCCGATAGTTTTGCCGATCAGAGGTGGAACAGACGGTGCCAGACTTTCTTATGAGGGACTGCCCTGTCCAAACTTATGTACCGGCGGTTATAATTTCCATGGACGATATGAATATATCTGTATTCAGGATATGAAGAAGATTTCTGAGATTCTGGTAAAGATTGCCGGAAACTTTGGGAAAATATGATTGAAAAGAGACGGTTAAAAAGCGTATAATCTACCTGACTACAATGATAATTAATGAAAACACAGGAGTCAAAAACGAAAATGAGTCATTTTGATCTTAATTTCTACAAAAATAAAAAAGTTCTGATAACAGGACATACAGGATTCAAGGGTTCCTGGCTCTGCCGGATGCTTTTGGATCTTGGGGCAGACGTAACCGGATATTCCCTGGAGCCACCTACAGATCCGTCACTTTTCAGGCTGGCAGATCTGGGAAGCCAGATGCATTCTGTAATTGGCGATATACGGGATCTGGAAAGCCTTATGAAAGTATTCCGGACCACAAAGCCGGAGATCGTACTTCATCTGGCGGCGCAGCCGATTGTAAGAGAATCTTACAAAAACCCTGTATACACATACGAAACCAACGTAATGGGAACTGTAAATGTCCTGGAATGCATTCGTCAGACAGATTCTGTAAGGTCTTTCCTGAATGTAACTACAGACAAGGTTTACCACAACAGAGAGTGGGAATGGGGATATCGTGAAAATGATCCGCTGGATGGCTTTGATCCGTATTCCAACAGTAAGTCCTGCTCTGAGCTGGTTACACACAGCTATAAGAATTCTTTCTTTGCTGACAGAGATGTGACCATATCTACAGCAAGAGCAGGAAACGTGATTGGTGGTGGAGATTTTGCTACAGACCGTATTGTACCGGACTGCATTCGTGCAGCATTATCCGGTACTCCGATCCAGGTGAGGAATCCACATTCCACCAGACCGTATCAGCATGTACTGGAGCCTCTGTATGCATATCTTATGATCGCAGCCTGTCAGTATGAAGACTCCACCTTTGAGGGCTACTATAATGTAGGACCTGGTGATGAAGACTGCGTTACTACCGGAGAACTTACCGAATTGTTCTGCCAGTCATGGGGAGAAGGTCAGACCTGGGAAAATCATTTCGCAGGCGGTCCCCATGAAGCTAACTTCCTGAAACTGGATTGTTCACGACTTCGCCAGACTTTCTGCTGGAAACCAGCCTGGGGTGTAGCGAAAGCCATTCAGCAGACCGTATCCTGGACCAAATCCTGGCAGGCAGGAGAAGACGTAAATAAAGTTATGTCCACCCAGATTCATGACTTTCTCGAAGCGATAACGAACCAATAAAATAAAGGAGAACCCACATGTTTGAAAATATGACCGAACAGCAGGCAAAAGACCAGATCCTGGAAATGGTAGATACCTACTGTCAGAAATACCACAACCAGCAGAAACCCTTCCAGGAAGGAGACCGCATTCCTTACGCATCCAGAGTCTACGACTCCAAAGAAATGACCAACCTGGTAGACAGCGCCCTGGAATTCTGGCTTACCGCAGGCAGATATGCAGATCAGTTTGAAAAAAACTTCGCCAGATATCTGGGAATCCGTTTCTGCTCCCTGGTAAACTCAGGCTCATCCGCCAACCTTCTGGCATTCATGGCACTGACATCCCCACTTTTGAAAGAGCGCCAGTTACTCCCAGGAGATGAAGTGATCACCGTAGCAGCAGGATTCCCTACAACCGTAGCACCAATGATCCAGTACGGTGCAGAACCAGTATTCATAGATGTGACCATTCCACAGTACAACATCGACGCTGACAAATTGGAAGAAGCACTTTCCCCGAAAACCAAGGCAGTCATGATCGCCCATACCTTGGGCAATCCATTTGACCTCAAAAAAGTCAAAGAATTCTGCCAGAAACATAACCTGTGGCTCATTGAAGACAACTGCGACGCACTGGGGTCAGAATACGAGATCGACGGAGAAAAGAAACTTACCGGAACCATTGGAGATATCGGAACATCCAGCTTCTATCCGCCACATCACATGACAATGGGAGAAGGTGGAGCTGTTTACACAGACAACCCACTCCTTCACAAGATTGTCCGTTCCCTGAGAGACTGGGGACGCGATTGTAGCTGTCCATCTGGTAAAGACAACCTTTGCGGACACCGCTTTGACAGACAGTATGGTGAACTCCCACTGGGATACGATCACAAGTACGTATATTCCCACTTTGGATACAATCTGAAAGCTACAGATATGCAGGCTGCTATCGGATGTGCACAGCTTGAAAAATTCCCGGGATTTGTTGAAAGAAGACGTTATAATTATGCCCGCCTCCGCAAAGGACTGGAAGGCATGGAAGAATTTTATATTCTTCCGGAACCATGTCCGTCCTCAGATCCCAGCTGGTTTGGTTTTCTTCTTACCTGTAAAGATGGCGTTGACCGTAATAAAGTAGTTCCATATATCGAAAGCAAAGGTGTACAGACCCGAATGCTTTTTGCAGGAAACCTTACCAAACATCCATGTTTTGACCAGATGCGTGCAACAGGCAAAGGCTACCGCATTGCAGGAAGCCTGGAAAATACAGACCGCATCATGAAAGATACCTTCTGGGTAGGACTTTACCCGGGAATGACCGATGAGAAGATCGACTATATGGCAAAAGTCATCCGCCAGGCTGTCCGTCAGTAGAGTACATTCCGAAAAGGGAGGAGAAACCACATGGAATTTGATGAAAAATTACGCTGGTATGGATTCTGGACCAAAGACCGTCTGGAAGGCGGCAAGATCCGCAGATACTACGATGAGATCCGAGACAGCTATCGCAAGGGAACACCTGTAGAGCATACACAGGAAAAAATTCGCAAGCTGATCATTCATGCAGTACGGACAACCGAATTTTATAAAGATTATCCGGCAGATATCCCTCTGGAAAAAATGCCGGTAATGACCAAAGATACATATCGCAGCAACTACGAGGCCTGCCAGTCCAGAATTTATAAAGAGGCTTCTGACAATCGTATTATGTATACAAGTGGTTCTACAGGCACCCCATTTGCCATGATCCAAAACCGTAACAAGATTCTGCACAATACTGCTGCAAGTATTTTTCTGGGTGCTGCAGGAGGTTATTATATCGGCATGAAGAATGCTTTTATCCGTATGTGGGTAGGCGATCATGCCAAAAAGAGTAAATTTTCCCAGATTGCAGAGAACCTGATCATGATGGACTGCTCCAATCTGGATGACAAGAAGCTGGCTGAGATGGTATCTGTGATCCGCAACAAAAAAGTAAAAGTTCTTATTGGTTATTCCGCAGCATTAGGTGAAATCGGACGTTTTATCGAAGAACATCATCTGGATACCAGTGATTTCTGCGTAAAAGCTATTCTTCCCATTTCAGAGAGTATGCCAAGTGAAGTACGACGCAAACTGGAAAAACAGTTCAACTGTACGGTACGTTCCTGGTATTCCAACGAAGAAAACGGAATCATGGGAATCCAGAGAGAAGAAGATGAAAGTTATCGTATAGATACCGAAAGCTATTATTATGAGATCCTGAAACTGGACAGTGATGAACCGGCAGAACCAGGCGAATTGGGACGTATTGTTATTACAGACCTTTATAACTATGCAATCCCGCTGATCCGTTACGATAACGGAGATCTGGGTGTATACGAAAAAACCGAAAAAAACGGCAGAGTGAAATACTATCTGAAAGAACTTTATGGCCGCAGGGGAGATATGATTTATGACTGTAAAGGAAGAATTGTGTCACCTTTTGTTCTGCTGAATGGTCTTTCCATGGCAAAAGGAATCAATCAGTATCGTTTTATTCAGGAAGATGTAGCCAGATATACATTGTGGCTGAATGGAAACAAGAACGAAATTGATGAAAAAGCAATTCTGGATTTTATTTCTCCATATTTCGGAGAAGAAGCGCAGATCACAGTAGAATATGTTGACGAAATTCCGGTACTGAATTCCGGCAAACGTAAATCATTTGAGAACAGGTGTGAGAAATATAATAAAAAATAATTCCAAACAAAAAAGAATCGTATCGAATACAGCATACACCATAGGTGGAGCACTGCTGATGAACGGAGTTCTGCAGGTTATTGTATATCCTCTGCTGAACCGTATCATGGGCAGCGACCAGCTTGGTGAGCTGCTTTATCTTATGGGGCTGGTGGCAATCCTCTGTCCTTCTGTGGGACAGGCGCTGAATACCAGCCGCCTTGTTGTCCGAAGGGATTATCAGGTAACAAACGGAGACTACAATATTCTTCTTCTTGCTTTTGGAGGTATTGGTACACTGATCTCCATTCTGGCAGCCAGGTCTTCCATGACATCACCCATGGTGATTTTCTGGACAGTACTTCTTCTGATGACAACTATTTTCCGTTATTACGGAGATGTGGAATATCGTCTGAATCTGAATTATCAGAAATATTTTATTTACTACAGTGTACTGACTGTAGGTTATTTGGTCGGTTTTGGTCTGTATTTTCTTACCGGAAACTGGTTTCTGGTATTTGTAACAGGAGAAGCAGCAGCTATCCTTTATCTTGTTCTGACAGGAACAGTATTCAAAAATTTTTTCCGGAAAAGTCAGTGGTTCGGACAGGCTCTGAGACGAGGTGGATTTCTGGTATTTTCCTATCTGATCACTAACCTGACTCTGAACATAGACCGACTTGTACTTGAAAACCTGATTGGTCATCTTGCAGTTACCCAGTATTATGTGACATCCCTTATTGGCAAAACACTGGTACTTCTGGTTGCACCGGTAAATACCATCATCATATCTTATCTTACCCGTAAACAGGAGAGAATGAACCGCAGACAGTTCCTGATGTTTACAGGAATCGGTGTAGCAGTCAGCTTTGTATTTTTTATCTGTGCACAGATTGGTACACCTATATTTGTCAGACTTTTCTATGGAGACCTTTATGATTCTGTAAAAGAAATGATCACTGTTGTAAATTTAAGTCAGATCCTTGGAGTGCTGTCAGCTTATTTGTTTATTGTGGTACTGACTTTTACAGAAGAAAAATGGCAGCTTCTTCTTCAGATTTTCCATTTGGTGGTGATCGTAGCCCTTGTATTGATTTTCACAGGCAGGGGTGGCATAATGGGATTTGCAGAAGCTGTGCTGATTGCCAATACCCTGCGTGTGGCAGCAGTGATCCTGCTGGGAATCATAAAGGCCGGCAAAAATCAGCAGGCAGAAAACAACATCTAAAAACCTGTGATCGTATGAAAGGAAGAAAAAATGCAGGCAGGAGAGATTTTAAGACGGACAGCGTTTAATACTCTGGATAAACTTCAGGGTGGAAAGCTGGAAATGATAAAAAAAGTAAACAAGCGAGAGATTATGGAAGGTGTAACAGAAGACTATGTCCAGAGACGCATTGATGCTCTTCTTGATTATGCCAGAAAACATTCCGCTTATTATAAAGAATATGCAGATACAACGGACATTACAGAATTTCCTGTGATGTCCAAAATGAAATACAATCAGAACAAAGACCGTATCCTCTGTGAGAATTATCAGGACAAAAAAGACAGTTTGTTCCGCCTCAGTACAAGCGGTTCTACAGGAGCTCCTTTTACTGTACTCTGTGATGGGGACAAAATGAACAGAGTTAACATGAACTTTATTTCCTTTATGGAGTTGAATGGTTTTCGTATGGGAATGAAGAGAGGTGAATTTCGTGTATGGATTCCAGGCAAAAATGTAATCTCCAAATGGAAATCTTTTAAAAACAATCTGATCATGATCGATATTTCCAATATGGGAGATGAAGCACTGGCAGAAATCTGTGAAAAAATTCGCAGAGAAAAAATCCAGGTGCTGGTAGTGTATTCCAGTGCACTGACTGTACTGGTAAATTATCTGGAACGTAAGAAAGTAGACATCAGCAAATGGGATGTGGAAATGGTTTTTGCCATGGGTGAGGCTCTGCCACAGGCTACTTATGATCTGGTGAAAAAAATCTTCGGATTTTCACCGGTCCGTTCTTACGGAAATAACGAAAATGGTTTCCTTGCCTGCCAGGTAGGAGAAGAAGACCGTTATACTGTAGACCTTTACAACTTCTATATAGAGATGTTGGAGCTGGATTCTGACAAACCTGTAAAACCAGGAGAACTGGGCAGAATCGTGGTAACAGATTTTTATAATAAAGCTTTTCCTATGATCCGTTATGATACAGGAGATACCGGAATCTACCAGGAAGTGATTGATGAAAACAGCAGAAAGCATGGGTATTTCACAGAAATTTACGGCCGCAGAGGGTCCATGATGTACAACTGTGCAGGGGAACCACTTTCGATTCATGTATTTATGAATGTTCTTATTAATCTGGAAGGAATCGTACATCAGGCAAAATGCATCCAGTGGGAAAAGAAACGTTATCAGCTTTTCCTGAATGCAGACCGCAGTAAGATCAACGAAAAAGAAGTTGTGGATTCCTATCGGAAATATCTGGGTGCAGAAGCGCAGATTGATGTAACTTATGTAGATGAAATTCCGATTGAAGCATCAGGCAAACGTCTTGTCTGTGAGCAGAAGTGTCCTGAATATCTGGCGCAGCCAGGAGCAGAAGTACAGAAAGAACAGGATGGAGAAAACAAATGAAACAGAAAGTATCTGAATATATAGCAGACCGTATTGTACAATGGGGAATCCGGGATGTATTTACAGTTACTGGTGGCGGTGCCATGCATATGAACGATGCTTTTGGACACCATTCGGGGCTTCACTGTACCTACCAGCATCATGAACAGGCATGTGCCATGGCAGCAGAGGCCTATGCCAGAGTAGATAATCGTATGGCAGCGGTATGTGTCACTACAGGACCCGGGGCTACCAATGCCATTACCGGAATCCTGGGAGGATGGATGGACTCGATTCCTATGATTGTTTTTTCCGGTCAGGCACGATATGCCACTACAGTACCAGCTTCCGGACTGCGGCTTCGCAGTATGGGAGTGCAGGAATGCAATATTGTTCCGGTAGTAACACCACTGACCAAATTTGCACATATGGTGGTCCATCCGGAAAATATAAGATATTATCTGGAAAAAGCTCTTTATCTGGCAACCAATGGCAGACCGGGGCCTGTATGGCTGGATATTCCGCTGGATGTACAGGGAGCCATGATCGAGACTGAGGATCTGAAAGGCTATGATCCTTCTGAGAATCCGGAGGAAACACCGGCGGAGATATCTTCAGAAATCATAAAAACAATTCTGGACAAAATTGAGAATTCCCATCGTCCGGTGATCATTCCCGGAAACGGTGTGCGTCTTGCAGGAGCCATCGATGATTTTCACAGACTGGTGGAGCTTCTGGGAGTACCTGTAGTTACAGGTATGAGCAGTGTAGACGCACTGGAATCGGATCATCCTTATTTTGCAGGAAGAAGTGGCGGTACAGGAAACAGAGCCGGTAATTTTGCAGTTCAAAACAGTGATGTGCTTCTTTCCATAGGGAACCGTCAGGGATTTGCACAGACCGGATTTCAATATCAGGATTGGGCAAGGGAAAGTTATACCATATTGAACGATATAGATCCGGAGGAACTTCGTAAGCCGAATCTTCATGTCAGCCTTCCGGTATGTGGAGATGCCGGAAATCTGATCCGTAAACTGATCCAGGAGGCAGAAAAAAGGGGTGCAAACCGGACATATCCTCTTTTCAGGGGAAATGACTGGAGAGAACAGTGTGCTCTCTGGAAAAAGAAATATCCGGTAGTTGCTGAGAAACATTATGAGACTGCAGAAGAAGGATGCACCAATATCTATGCTTTTTATGAAGAACTTTCCAAAGCAATGAAAGAGGATGATCTTCTTATAGTAAGCGTAGGTACTTCCAGAGTGGCTGGAAGTCAGGCTTTTCGTGTAAAAAAAGGACAGCGTTTTATTACCAATCCAAATACTGCATCTATGGGATTCTGCCTTCCGGCAGCAACAGGGATCTGTGTGGCAGCAGACAGGAAACCTGTAGTCTGTGTTACCGGTGAGGGAAGTCTTCAGATGAACATTCAGGAACTTCAGACGATCATCCAAAACAGACTGCCTGTGAAGCTTTTTGTGATCAATAATCAGGGGTATCATTCCATACGCCAGACACAGCAGAATTATTTTCAGCCGCCGCTGGTAGGTGTTGGAGCAGAAAGTGGGGACTTAAGTTTTCCGGATCTTGGCAAACTGGCACCTGCTTATGGATTCCCTTACAGAGCCATCCACAGTTCAAGGGAGCTGGCTGAAGGTATCGGAGAAACACTGGAAGCAGAGGGCGCTTTTGTATGTGAGGTGTTTGTGACCAAAACCCAGAAAACAGAACCTAAGACTTCTGCAAAGAAACTTCCTGATGGAAGAATGGTGTCTGCACCTTTGGAAGACATGTATCCGTTTTTATCAGAGGAAGAATTAAAGGAAAATATGTATATTCCTCTTCCGAAGCGGATGTAACAGGAGAACTTTTATGAAAAGAATTGTTGTAACGGGAGCCACCAGTATGATTGGTACGGCTCTTATTGAAGAATGTCTCAGACATGATGTGGAAGTTTATGCAGTAGTTCGTGCTGATTCCAGCAAGAAAGATCGACTGCCAAGAGATAAAAGAGTACATCTTATAGATGGCAGTCTGGAGGACCTGTCCATGCTTCCAGGCAGAATTTCAGAGAAGTGCGATACTTTTTATCATATTGCATGGGGAAATACAGGAGAGAACCGAAACCGGAGTTCGGAACTTCAGAGCAGAAATATCACCTACACTCTGGAAGCTGTAAAAGCAGCGGAGAAACTTGGCTGCAGACGCTTTATCGGTGCAGGTTCTCAGGCAGAGTATGGCCCGAAAGACCTGGAACGGATTTCGCCGGACAGCCCTGTTAATCCTACCACACCTTATGGGGCAAGCAAACTGGCATCTGGACATCTTGCCTCTATGTTATGTAAAGAGCTTGGTATGGAGTGTATCTGGCCAAGGATTTTCAGCGTTTATGGAATTTACGAAAAAGAAACCACAATGATTGCTTCCGGTCTTCGCAAAATGCTTGCAGGGATTCCTACAGAATTCACACCAGCCATGCAGCGTTGGGATTATCTCTACAGTAAAGATGCAGGCAGAGCCTATTATCTTATTGGAGAGAAAGGCAGGGACGGTGCAATATACTGTGTTGGAAGCGGCAAGGCAAGACCACTTAAAGATTACATTATGAAAATGGCGGAGCTTACAGGTACTTCTGATCCGGGAATCGGTGCCAGACCCTATCCGACAGGGGCTGTGATGAATCTCTGCGCAGATACAGAATCTCTTCAAAGAGATACCGGATTTGTGCCGGAATATAGTTTTGAAAAGGGAATTAAAGAAACAATTGACTGGCTGCAAAGTCAGGCAGCAGGAGAGAAATAATGAAAAAGAAGATTTCGGTGGTCATTCCCACCTATAATGAAGAAGCAAATGTAGTGCCTCTTTCCAAAGCCATTATTGAAGTGATGGAAAGAGACCTTGGTAATTACGATTATGAGATACTTTTTATAGACAACCATTCCAAAGACAATACCCAGGCACTGCTTCGGGGGCTCTGTGCCAACAACAAAAAGATCAAAGCAATCTTTAATGCCAAGAATTTCGGACAGGCCAGATCTCCGGTTTACGGAATGAAACAGGCTTATGGAGACTGTGTAGTGAGAATGTGCGCAGATTTCCAGGATCCTGTAGAGATGATTCCCAGATTTGTAAAAGAATGGGAAGAAGGACACAGGATTGTCATTGGTATTAAAAGTGCCAGCAAAGAAAAGAAAGGCATGTACTGGGTACGTTCCTGTTATTACAAGATGATCAACAAGATCACGGATATTGACCATATAGAACAGTTTACAGGATTTGGCCTTTACGATAAGAAATTTGTAGACGTAGTAAGAGACCTTCATGATCCTATGCCTTATCTTCGTGGAATCATAGCAGAACTTGGATTTGATTATACAGCTATCGAGTATACACAGCCCAAACGCCGGGCAGGTAAAAGTAAAAATAATTTTTACAGCCTGTATGACTATGCTATGATCGGTATTACTTCATATTCTAAAGTAGTGATGCGTCTGGCAACTTTTGCAGGATTTATCATCGGAGGCTTAAGCCTTGTAGCCGCAGTGGTTTATCTTGTACTGAAACTAATGTACTGGAACCGTTTTTCCGCAGGTGTGGCACCGATGGTGATCGGCATGTTTTTCCTGGGAGCGTTACAGCTGTTCTTTATTGGATTTCTCGGAGAATATGTGTTGAGCATTAATACCCGGGTGCTGGATCGCCCTCTTGTTGTGGAAGAAGAACGTCTGAATTTTGAGGAAGATTCAACAGAAGATCCGGCAGATGATGCTCCGAAAAGTGAAAAGAAAGAGCAGGGGAAAGAAGCATGAGTAAAAGAGCAGATACAAAAAAAACCGGCTTTTTCCAGAGAACAAAAAATAACTGGAGCTCCATGAAATTCTGGAGTGGGGAGAATCTTTGCAGACTGGACTGGATTCTGAGTTTTCTGATCCTTGCAGTGCTTTTTGTTACCTGCGTCCATTCCGATGTAAAACTTACAGGAAACCGTTCTTTCCTGATGTATAAGCATTTTTCGGATTTTTATGATGCCAGTTATCAGCAGTCCGGAGGATACTGGGCCAATTACCTTCCAAGTACATTTATTGCCTATGCCATATGGAATCTGCCGCTGTATCTGACTGGACATGCACCGGAAGCCATTCTTACCAACAGTTTTGTGAACCTTATGTGGTACAAGCTCCTTCCGGTAATCCTTTATTTTGTTACAGCACAGCTGATGTACAGGATTGGTATGAAACTTGGCTTCGGGGAGAAAAAATCTCTTCTCTGCAAGTTTGCTTTTCTTGTATTTCCAATGGGGGTTTTCAGTCAGTTCATTTTCAGCCAGTATGATATTTTTACAGTTTTTTTTATAGTTCTGGGGCTGTATCTTTACCTGGAAGGAAAGCTGTGGCAGTTTGCCCTGGCTTTCGGTATGGCTGCTACTTTCAAATACCATGCAGTGCTGTATTTCCTGGTGCTGATTCTCCTTCGGGAAAAGAAAATCCGCAACCTGATTCGTTATGCAGTGATCATGGCAGTTCCTCTTATGGTGGAGATTCTTCCTAATATTGGATCTGAGGCTTTTCGGCGGAATGTCTTTGGATTTGGAGCACTGGATTATGTAAAAAAACCTTTTGCACTGGGATTTTTCAGTGGTATTAATCTTCTGGCAGCAGTAGCTGCCTTTGTGCTGGTATGGGCTTATCAGAAGAAAGCAGAAGAAGCGGAATCTTTAGGTTCCTGGGCAGTATTTTTCTGCGTGGCGGTAAGTTTTTCCATTTTTGGATTTTCCACCTGGAATCCACAGTGGGTTCTTCTGATGGTTCCTTTCCTGGTGCTGAATATTTTCATGAATGAAAATGGCAATCTTCTCCTGATGATCACCAATATCTTTATGCTGGCAATGTATATTTTTTGCAGTCAGAACATGGTGGACGAAAGAGTCCTGAACGGCGGAATCCTGAAATATGTTTTAAAAGACCGAACTTTTGCTGTGCGTATGTGGGACCTGTACCGGTTCCATGATGAGGAACTTCTCTGTACAGCCATGTGGATCGTTCTTCTTCTCTATGTGGTGTTCGGACATCCCAGATATCACAAAAAGAAAGGCAGCATGATATCCAGAGGTCTGGTATGGCAGATCAGGGCAGCTTTTCTTTTTGGAGTAGCAGCTTTTGCAGTTCCAATGTCCATCTGTGCAGCTGGTGTCCTTCAGGGAAAAATCGTATTTATGGACAACAGCCGTCAGAATATGGAAATGGAAAATGTTGTGATGCTGGAACGTGACCAGCCTATCGTAGAAGAATTTAAGGCAGAGGGAAAAGAAATTTCCGATATCAAGATCCGCACTTGTGTAGAGACAGGTGTTGATCTTTACAACATGAAAGTGACCATCCGGGAAAAAGAATCAGGACAGGTTATCTATGAAAGTGAGGGAGATACCTATAACCTCACAGAAAATACGGCACTGTATTCCTATCTCCGACATTCTGTTAAAGTAGATCCGGGAAAAATCTATCAGCTGGAGATCACCAGTGACGCACCGGAGAACTCCGGTATTGGTCTTTATTGTGTCACCACCTCAAAAGGGGAGGAGGCCCTTGTTTCACCGAAAGATGATGAAAGAGGAGAGAGACGGAGCCTTCAGATGTGTATCACAGGAGTAGAATAATAGGAATAACTCCTGAATTGGCTATATTTTCTTATGTTCACAGTCAGTTCACATATTTTTGTATAAAAATTCTGTAAAGTTATGTTAAAATCCAGAAATATGTGCTATAATGGACTCATGAACAACGAACATGGCTGGATTGCAGCAGCGTTGTCCAAGAATACCCAAATAAACAGCAAAGGGGATGGATGTATGAAATTTATAATTAGCGGAAAAAACATCACAGTTTCTGAGGGACTTAAAACAGCAGTTGAGGACAAGCTCGGAAAACTGGAAAGGTATTTCACTCCTGACACCGAAGTTGTAGTAACTTTAAGTGTGGAAAAAGAAAGACAGAAAATCGAAGTAACGATCCCGATGAAGGGAAGTATTATCCGATCTGAACAGGTCAGCAATGACATGTATGTATCCATCGATCTGGTAGAAGAAGTAATCGAACGTCAGCTTCGGAAATACAAAAATAAAATTATAGACAAGAAACAGGCAGCAGCCAACTTCCAGAAAGAATACATTGAGAAGGATTACGAAGAAGATGAAGAAGTAAAGATCATCCGTACCAAGAAATTTGGTATCAAACCAATGTATCCGGAAGATGCATGTGTACAGATGGAACTTCTTGGACATAACTTCTTTGTATTCTTTAATGCAGAGACAGAACAGGTCAATGTAGTATATAAACGTAAAGGAAACACATATGGTTTAATTGAACCGGAATTTTGATTTCAAATCTGAATCGAGATTGTAGCAGTTTAAATCCCGCTCTTCTTTAGAAGAGTGGGATTTGTACCTTCAAAAAGGAAATTTACCATGAATAATAAAAAAAATCTCAAAATGAAACCCGTAGGCAGTGAATATATGGAACAATATAATGCTCTTCTCCGCTATGTATTTCAGGTAACGGAGCAGGAACTCAGTTCTATCGGATGGCAGGAGAGAGAAATTATCCGGGCCAAGTTTCCAACTATGGAAAAAGCAGATGTTATCGGATGGTTTGATAATGATACACTGGTTTCCCAGGTTGCAGTTTATCCCATGAAAGTCTGTATCTTCAACAGAACTTATGACATGGGTGGTCTTACCGGTGTAGGTACCTATCCGGAATATTCCAATATGGGGCTGATGCACAAACTTCTGGAGCAGGCTCTCAAAAATATGAAAGAAAGAGGACAGGATGTCTGTTATCTTTATCCATATTCCATTCCTTACTACAGAAGAAAGGGATGGGAGATTATATCTGACAAGATTTCCTATGAGATCAAGGATTATCAGTTGCCAAGGAATCATCAGGTTCCAGGTGATGTGCGAAGAGTCAAGACAGACAGTGAGGAGTTGAAAGAAACTTATGAGCGATATGCCATGAGAACACATGGAGCGATCCTTCGTGATGATCTGGCGTGGAATGAATATTGGCTGTGGGATTCCGATGATATTATGGCAGCAGTGTATTATAACGAAAAAAACGAACCGGATGGTTATGTGATCTACTGGATCGCCAACGAAGTTTTTCACATTAAAGACATGATCTTTAATAATGAGGATGCACGTACCGGACTGTGGAATTTTGTGTCTGCTCATTTTTCCATGATCAATCAGGTGGAAGGAGATACTTACACTGATGAGCCGCTGGCGTTTCTTCTGGAGGATGCCAGTATCAAAGAAGTGATTTCCCCATATTATATGGGAAGGATTGTAGATTTTGTTTCCTTTGTGGAAAAATATCCGTTCAAACCAAGCGTTCTTGACAGAGAATGGAAGTTTACGCTGATCGATCCGGTAATGGAATGTAATCAGGGAAGCTTCCATCTTACAATTTCCAGAGAAGGTCGGGGGCAGGTCATGCATATTATGGAACCATGTGAGGATAAGATCAGCATTCAGACTATGACTACTATGTTGATGGGTTATAAGCGCCCGGAGTATCTGGCAAGGATTGGAAGAATCCATGCAGCTGAATGGACCATTGATATGCTGGAAGATGCCATTGAACAGCAAACACCTTATATATCAGATTATTTCTAAAAAAAATTAATCAGTCCTTGACAATCACAGATGTTGGTGTTATATTACAACTAGAACAAAGGCGGAGGGATGCGGTAATGATACTGCATCTCTTTTTCATAATAAAAAAGCGGAGGTGGCATTATGGCTAAAAGAGATTATTATGAGGTCCTTGGAGTCGGAAGAAACGCTGACGCAAAAGAGATCAAGAAAGCATACAGGAAACTTGCCAAGAAATATCATCCGGATATGAACCCTGGTGATAAAGTGGCAGAACAGAAATTCAAAGAAGTCACAGAGGCATATAATGTACTCAGTGATACAGAAAAGAAGAAACTTTATGATCAGTATGGATTTGCAGCTTTTGAAGAAGGCTTTGGTGCTGGTGGTCAGAACGCCGGTGGTCAGGGCGGCTTCAGTGGTTTTCATGGAGGATTTGGCGGCAATAATGGTGGATTCCATGAATATCATTTTGAAGGCGGCAATATGGATGATATGGGAGATATTTTCGGGGACATTTTTGGAAATATGTTCCATGGTCAGAAAGGCAGTGGATTTGGCGGCAGAACCAATGGATTTGGAGGCGGCAGAACCAGCATGAAGGGTAGTGATCTGCATTCAGAAGTAACAGTCAGTTTTGAGGAAGCTGCTTTTGGATGTGACAGGATGATGAGGCTTTCAGATCCTTCTGGTAAGGGCAGTGTTCAGACCCTGAAAGTACATGTGCCGGCAGGCATTGAGGATGGTAAGAGTATCCGTCTGAAGGGCAAGGGCAATCCTGGATTTAACGGAGGTCCGGCAGGAGATCTGTTCCTTCAGATTCATGTAGAAGAGAAGCAGGGATTTGAACGAAAAGGCATGGATGTTTATACAACAACAGAAATTCCATTTACTACAGCTATCTTTGGTGGCGAGGCAAAAGTGTCTACGTTGTATGGGGATGTTGTTGTAAAGATACCGGAGGGAACCAGGGCCGGAAAGAAGATCCGTCTGAGAGGCAAAGGTATTGTTTCCATGCAGAATTCGTCTGTACATGGAGATCAGTACGTAACTGTTCAGATTCAGATACCGACAGATCTGAGTATGGAAGCAAAAGCCAAACTAAGAGAATTCCAGCAGATTTATCAGAAAGATCAGAGAAGAAGAAAAGGAAGCGCAGCATAAAAAGCGCTTCTTTTTTTGTTTATAACTTATGTGAAAAGAAAATGTGAAATTTCTGTAAAATGGGATATTTTCGGCAATTTGTGGATTGATTATCTTATAGAATAAGGTATATTATAGGGGACAGAAAAACACAGCAGTTACTGCTTACTCCGTTCATGGTAACGTATTGTAACATCAACAGATTATTCTGGCAGGTCCAGATATATGGAAAGGTGATATTTTGGATTATCTGAAGAAATCAAAACATTTATGGATTATTCCTGCTTATGGGATTTTTTATATGGTATCATTTATGCTGGTGGAGAGAAGCGACGTAAAGATACATATCATTCATTCTCTTGCAGATGACAGGATTCCTTTTTGCGAATATTTTATTATCCCATATGTTCTGTGGTATTTTTTCCTGATAGGAACAGTGATGTATTTTGCATTGTCCTGTCCAAGCAAAAAAGAATATTATCAATATCTGGCCACACTTGGTGTAGGTATGACGCTCTTTCTGCTGATCTCTTATGTATATCCCAACGGACAGCAGCTGAGATCAGAATTGACAGGAGACGGAGCATTTATCAGTGCAGTCCGGTTCCTTTATAAAATTGATACACCTACGAATATTTTTCCGAGTATGCATGTATTTAATGCAACAGCCAGTTGCATCGCACTTTATCAGAACGAAAAATGTCGTAAGAACAGACCGTTTACAATGGCGCAGATCGTTCTTACAGTGTCTATTATACTGTCAACCATGTTCCTGAAACAGCACAGTGTGGCAGACGTTATGACAGCACTGATACTGAACATCCTGTGTTATCAGTTGTTTTATAAGATTATTCCGGCAAGACAGGATCAGCTTGCAAAGATTTTTACCAGAAAAGAAATTTTTACTGTACCGAATCTTCTCAGCGCTCTTCGTCTCTGTCTGGCGATCCTGTTTCTTGGTGTCTGTGAAAGACATGGATTCAGGGCAAACAGAAGTTTTCTTGTGATGATCATTATTCTGGCAGCTGCAACAGACTTTCTGGATGGAAGGATCGCCCGTTCTTTCCATCAGGTAAGCAGGGTAGGCAGAGTGCTGGATCCTGTTGCAGACAAAGCCATGCAGGGCGTGATGCTTGCCTGCCTGATGTCCTCTTATCCACTGGTAGAGCTGGTGCTCATTCTTTTCCTTGTGAAAGAGTTTACTACGCTGGTAGTTGGCTGGAAGGTTGTAATGGAAACAGAAAAGGATCAGGAAGCTCAGTGGCATGGGAAGCTGAACACCGCAGTTTCCTATATTGTGGTGCTGATCCTGACAGCAGGCTCCAGACTTCCCTATTCTACAGGGAATATCCTGATCGGTGCCTGCGCAGTATGTATGGTTATGTCCTTTATGATGTATATGTCCCAGTTCAGAGAAATCCTGGCGAAGAAGAACGGTTATGCAAGAAGCAGATTTTATTTCTGAGTATTGTCCAACTGTTTCAGAAGTTCTTCCCGCCGTTCCTGAAACTGAAGTTTCTGGCTGTGTCGGAAATAACCGTCACAACCAAAAGTACTGATAAACTGAACTGCCTTTTGATTTCTGGAAAGGTCAGCAGTAAGAAAAAGAAGTTCCGGCCCGTCAGTGAAGGCCTCTTCCGCAAAATGGAATCCATATTTCAGAGCGAGGGAGGTCTTTTTTTGTTGTTCTTTCTGAGAAGAAAGGAAACGGTTCAGTTGTTTCTGAAGAAAGCCTTGAATACTTTCAGGATCCTGTTCATGCTGTTGACGACTCCTGAGGGAAGCTTCATTCAGTATATAAATAATCTGATTTCGGAGATCAGCCTCTGAGGAAGAGATCAGACTGTTTTCCTGTTGTATCCGAAGAGCATTTTTATAATTGGCAATAAAATCTTCCAGACTTTCTCCATTGTCTGTCCAGGTTTTAATCTGTGTCAGGATTTCTCTGAATCTGGATATAAACAGTTCTGTCTGATTGTATTCTGTGAAGTGCTGATTCCATCCCTCCAGCAAAAGTCCGCAAACAGTAAGCTTTTCTTCTGAAGAGGCTTTTTGAGCCATAATGGTACTATCATGAAGCGAAGCAAAGTCCAGCTTACCGGAAAGCAGTTCTGAAATATGGTAATCCTGTCGGTATCCTGCATATAATTTATAATAATCTGCAAAATCAGCGGCTATTTCAGAATCCTGGATGTACTGAAGAATCAGAGATTTTTCTACAGGATATTCCATATTTTCGTAACCGTATAAAATCACAGAAAGATCTTCCCATCCTCTGGCTGTGGCAAAAGTAAGTCCGGCAGTCTGATTTTTGATATGATAAAAATTCTGTGGTTTCAGACTGAGATAAGAAAGAACAGCAGGATGTAGCCCTTTGTCATAGGCATATTCTTTCCATACATTCAGATCCGGATCCACACAGACCTTTTTTACACGATCCAGAGTTACAATGTCAAATTCTCTTGCAGATGGGTTATATTCCGGAGGATTGCCGGCAGCCACAATGATCCAGCCTTCTGGTACCGCATGTGTGCCAAAAGTTTTGTTCTGGAGAAACTGGAGCATGGTAGGAACCAGAGTTTCAGAAACACAGTTGATCTCATCAATAAAAAGGATACCTTCAGTGTAGGAAGTTTTTTCCATGTTTTTGTAAACGGAAGCAATGATTTCACTCATAGTGTACTCTGTAACCGAATATTCCTGATTCTGAAAGATCTGGTGGCTGATCACAGGAAGCCCTACTGCACTCTGGCGGGTATGGTGGGTAATAGTATATGCTACAAGTCCGATGCCACATTCTGAGGCAATTTGTTCCATAATGGCAGTTTTTCCGATTCCCGGAGGTCCGATAAGAAGGACAGGACGCTGTCTGGCAGCAGGAAGGAGATAATGTCCCCGGGAGTCTTTCTGGGTATAAATACGGATCGTTCTCATAATCTCTGTTTTGGCTTCTTTTATATTCATTTTTCGTTCGACCTTTCTGTATCAAGTGTCAGGCACGCAGCCCAGGCAGGGACTTTCTGGTGTTGTTCTTTTTCTTTATAAAATACAAATGCAGTTTTGTAATCAGTGGGAATTTCCGGATAAATGCCGTCTCCGTCTGTAAAATACAGAAGTCCCTTTAGATCTTTCAGTTCTTTTTTTGCACGAAGTTCCTCCACATATTCAAAGACAGGGCGGAAATCAGTACCGCCTCTGCCATGGATGGTAAGATTTTTCAGATAGTCCTGCCAGTCCTGTTCGCTGGTGATATGTGCCATATCTTGTATGAAACTGTCACACTGGATTACATAGACATTCATTTTACGGAAAAAATTTTCGTGATTACTGAGGATACTGTAAGTTTCTTCCATAAATTTGCGAACAGTGTCCAGGGAGCAGGAACCGGATGTGTCAATGGCGATCACCAGTTCTTCCAGACGGTTTACTTCCTGGTATTCCAGATGTTCGATCAGTGGAATATTGCCATAATGTTCCAGGCCATAAAGATAGGGAATATAATCGAAACTTTCAATGTCTGTTTTTATTTCTTCTCCTTGCCTGGCAAACTGTTTCAGAAAATGTGTGAAGTCGTAGGTTCCGGTATTTCTTATGGTCAGCTCTTCAGAAAGTTCACCTGAAGAATTGCCTTTGCTTCCATTGCCATAGCTGCCTGTTCCGGAGACTCCTGTCAGGCTGCTGAGGGTCAGTGCAATCCTGGAAAGAAAATCCTGGTTGACAGCGGTATTCCAGAAATGATGATCGTCCCAGAAGGGGGCAGGATAAGGCTCTTTGAAAAAAGCTTCTACAGCACTGTCACTGTTTTTTTTACGTGTGGCAGAATCTTCTGTCTGTTCCTGTATGGTATGAAGGAGGAGGCAGTGCCCCACAGTATGAAGAAGAAAATGTTCCAGCTGGTGGGGCGTTTCCCGGAAAGTATGTAAAAGAAAATCATGGGAAAAATATATTACAGAGCCATCGGTGCCGGCCGTGGTTGTCTCGGTGGAAGTTCTGAAAGTAAAATACCAGAGGAAACTTCTAAGAAAAGGATATTTTACAGAAAGCTGTTCCCTGGTCAGATTCCAGATCTGGAGACAAAGGTCGGGTCTGGTGAGATGGACTGCCGGTCTTGCCAGGTCCATGCCCTGTTTTTGATTCATAAAATAAACGAGAATCTCTGTCTGCTGAAGGCGGGAGGCTTCTCTGATAAAAACATCCAGAAGCTGGAGGGAAGGATGTTCCCTGGCACAGAGTTCTTTTATCTGAGGGAGATCACCCTGTCGTATCAGTTGCAGGACAGTTGGACGAAGTCGGAATTTTGCTGGCATGGGAGAACCTCCTTCTTTTTAGTTACCTTTTAGTTAAAGGTTGTGCACAATAACACCTTTTATAGTATCATTTTCACAATGGTTGTCAATAAAAGAGAAATAATGTATAATCATCGTAGAAATTAAACGTTACTGTGAAGGTCGCGAACAGTAACAATTAAACAGAATCTGACTAAAACTATCGAATTAATGGAGGGTAAAATGGAAAATGTATTTATTATGGATCATCCGCTGATCCAGCACAAAATTTCAATGCTTCGCAACAAAGATACAGGAACCAATGAATTCCGTAAACTCATCGAAGAGATTGCAATTCTTATGGGATACGAAGCACTGAGAGATCTGCCGTTGGAAGATGTGGAAGTAGAGACACCTATCGAGACCTGCATGTCTCCAATGATCTCCGGAAAGAAACTTGCTGTTGTTCCGGTTCTTCGTGCAGGACTTGGAATGGTAAACGGAATCACAACACTGGTGCCATCTGCAAAGATTGGTCATATCGGACTTTACAGAGATCCTGTAACACATGAACCACACGAATATTACTGTAAACTTCCGGATCCTATTGACCAGCGTCTGGTAGTAATGACAGACCCGATGCTTGCTACAGGCGGATCTGCTGTTGCAGCTGTTGATTTTATCAAACAGCATGGCGGCAAAAATATCAAATGTATGTTTATCATTGCTGCTCCGGAAGGTCTGGAAAGACTTTGTAAAGCTCATCCAGATGTACAGATCTATGTAGGACATCTGGATCGTGAACTGAACCAGGACGCTTATATCTGCCCGGGACTTGGAGATGCAGGAGACCGTATCTTCGGAACAATCTGATCTGGAACGGAGATGAACACACCAATGACAAAGAAAGAACTGGCACTGGAAGTAATCCGGAGATTGAAAGAAGAATATCCGGATGCCGGTTGCACACTGGATTATGATCAGGCATGGAAGCTTTTGGTCAGTGTCCGTCTGGCTGCCCAGTGTACAGATGCAAGAGTAAATGTGGTAGTAGAAGATCTTTATGCAAAATATCCTGATGTGGCAGCACTTGCAGCAGCAGAGCCGGAAGAGATCGAAGCCATTGTAAGACCATGTGGACTTGGCAAAAGCAAAGCCAGAGATATCAGTGCATGTATGCGGATCCTTCATGAACAGTATCAGGACAACATTCCCACAACTTTTGAGGAACTTCTGAAACTTCCCGGAGTAGGACGCAAAAGTGCCAATCTGATCATGGGAGACGTTTTTGGCAAGCCTGCCATTGTTACAGATACTCATTGTATCCGTCTCAGCAACAGGATCGGCCTTGTAGATAATATTAAAGATCCCAGGAAGGTAGAGATGGAATTATGGAAGATCATACCACCGGAAGAAGGCAGTGATCTCTGTCATCGTCTGGTATATCATGGACGAGAAGTCTGCACAGCCAGAACAAAGCCATATTGTGACAGATGCTGTCTGGAAGATATCTGTAAGAAGAATATATAATAATAACAGCTCTCCGTTATCTGACGGGGAGCTGACTGCTATAGAGAGAAGGCTGAAAATTATGAAATACGCAATCATAGGAGCCGGAGGAACCGGCGGAACACTTGGATTTTATCTTACAAAAGCAGGCAGGGATGTGACTTTGATCGCAAGAGGTGAACATCTTGCCAGAATGCAGCAGAAGGGACTTACCATGGAACGCCTGTGGGATAACAGTACAGAGACCATATCGGTAAAAGCCTGTCTGGAAAATGACTATAAAGAGACACCGGATGTGATTCTTCTGTGTGTAAAAGGTTATTCCGTAGACTCTGTCATTCCGCTGATCCGTAAGATTGCAGGAAAGGATACCGTAGTAATTCCCATACTGAATATTTATGGAACCGGTGGCAGATTACAGAAAGAATTTCCGGAACTGACTGTTCCGGATGGATGTATTTATGTTTCTGCCAATATCAAAGAACCAGGAGTGCTCCTCCAGCATGGAAAAATACTGAGGGTTGTCTATGGGGCACGCACACCTTCAGAGCTGACACCCAAAATGTGCGATATTGCGGAAGATATGAAAACAGAAGATATTCATGTGATTCTTTCAGATGATATCCGAAGAGATGCAATGACCAAATTTTCTTATGTTTCTCCGGCAGGAACAGCAGGATTATTCTGTAATGCAGTAGCAGGAGATTTTCAGAAAGAAGGAGAAGCCAGAGAAGTATTCAAGGCTCTGATCAGGGAGATTGTAGAGCTTTCCCATGCTATGGGAATTCAGTTCCAGGAAGATCTTGTAGAACGCAATCTGAAGATTTTGTCGGACCTTCCACCGGAAACTACCACATCCATGCAGAGAGACGTACTTGCACTCCGGCAGTCAGAAATGGACGGTCTGGTATTTGAGGTGGTTCGTATGGGAAAAAAATATGGAGTTTCCATGCCCCAGTATGAGAAAGCAGCAGAATATTTCAGGGAGAATCTGAAACAGTGAAGTATATAGCAGATCTTCATATCCATTCGCATTATTCCATGGCTACCAGCAAAGACCTGGTTCCGGAAAAACTGGATCTCTGGGCTCGCAAAAAAGGAATTTCTCTGGTAGGGACCGGTGATCTGACCCATGAAGGATGGAGAAAAGAATTAAGGGAAAAACTTACAGAGGCAGGAGACGGATTCTATCGTCTGAAAGAAGAATACAGGGAAGCCGGGGCTGGCAAATGGGCTGATCTAAGTCCTGAATTTGTGGTAACAGGGGAAATCAGTTCTGTTTATAAGAAAAACGGAAAAACCCGGAAAGTTCATAATGTGGTAGTATTTCCTGATCTGGAATCAGCAGATCGTCTGGCTTCCAGATTGGAAAAAATTGGCAATATCCATGCAGATGGCAGACCCATCCTGAAACTGGACTGCAGAGATCTGGCAGAAATGGTAAAAGATAGCTGCGACAGAGGAATGGTGATCCCGGCGCATATTTGGACACCCCATTTTTCAGTATTTGGACAAAAATCAGGATTTGATTCGCTGGAAGAGTGTTTTGAAGACATGACACCTTATATCCATGCTCTGGAGACAGGACTTTCTTCAGATCCTGCTATGAACAGGAAATGGTCGGCACTGGATGATTATCAGATGGTATCCAGTTCCGACGCACATTCTCCATCGAAGCTGGGGCGGGAAGCCACACTTCTGGACGGTGATTTTTGTTACGAAGGTCTGCGTAAAGCTATTGAGACCGGAGAGGGTCTTACAGGGACAATAGAATTCTATCCGGAAGAGGGGAAATATTTCGACGATGGTCATCGGAAATGTGGATTTTGTGCAGACCCGGAGGAGGCGGTAAGACTTCATAATATCTGTCCTGTCTGTGGGAAGAAAATGACCATGGGAGTCAACCACAGGATACATGAGCTGGCAGACAGAACAAAAGAATCCGGACACAGAAAAGATTATTTTGAAAGTCTGGTTCCATTGCCGGAGATTATTTCAGAGGTAGTGAAAGTGTCTCCTGCCAGTAAAAAAGTTACGGTAATTTATGAAAAAATGCTGGGGGAATTTGGCAGTGAATTTGATATCCTCCGTTCTGTTCCGGTTTCAGAGATTGCAGAAAGTGCCAGCGCAGAGATCGCGGAGGGAATACACCGCCTTCGGGAAGGCAGAGTAACACGTATTCCAGGATACGATGGAGAATTTGGAAAAATAAAGGTATTACAGTGATACAGAAAGTGGGGGTAAAAATGCGTAAAATGAAACGGGTGGAGGATTCCAGAACAGAAAACACATATCTGATCATGAATAAACACATCAACAGCTATGGGCGCCTTTTTGGCGGAATGCTGATGCAGTGGATCGATGAAATGGCTGGAATCGTGGCACACCGCCATTCAGGGACGATTGTTACAACAGCCTGTGTGGACAATCTTAATTTTAAAGAGGCAGTGTATCTGGGTGATACTCTTGTTCTTATTGGAAAGGTAACTCATGTAGGGAGAACTTCCATGGAAGTCCGGATTGATACCTATGTGGAAGATTCAGAGGGCAAACGTAAAGTTGTTAATCGGGCTTATGAAGTCATGGTGGCTCTGGACAGAGATAACAATAAAGTAGAAGTACCGGGACTTATTGTAGAAACAGAATCCGAAAAAGCAGAATGGGAAGGCGGAGAGAAACGCTATGCCCTGCGAAAACAGAGACATAAAGAAGGATTTTAAAATGGCAAAGAAAATAGGCATTATCTCAGACACCCATGGACTTTTGAGACAGGAAGTACTGGATATCCTACAAAACTGCGACTGTATTCTTCATGCAGGAGATTTTGACAGACCGGAGATCCTGGAACAGCTCAGATATCTGGGAAGCATCTATGCAGTCCGGGGAAATAATGACAGAGGATGGGCGGAGAATCTTTCACCGGCTCTTCGGTTCAGGATCGAAGGCGTGGAGTTTTTTATGACACACAACAGGAAAGATGTGGCATGGGATCTGGAGAATACGCAGGTGGTCGTGTTCGGTCACAGTCATAAATATCTGGAAAAAATCATAGACGGAAGACTGTGGCTGAACCCGGGAAGCTGCGGCTACAGCAGGTTTGGCGGAGAAGTGACCATGGCAGTCATGACTGTAGAAAAAGAAACTTATCAGATTGAGAAAATAGTCCTTCAGTCTTGACAGACGGAGGGGTTATCTTTAACATCATTATATTGTTGGTTTGCTGTAAAACATACAACACAGAACAAATATTCGAATAATTTTATATATTCCGTTTTATTGGACATAGTTTGTGAGATACTTGTTTTATCAAAAAGAAACGTTCGGAAAATGTGTTCGATATCAGGAGGGTATATACAATGATAAATGCAATGCAGACCAGGAAGAAAGAAACCAGGAAATTTTCAAGTGTAATGGCGATGATCATGGGGGTACTTGTGACGCTGGAGATCATGGTAATGGGAGCGATGTTTTTGAATATAGACTTTCACTCCGCAGACAGGATTGCTCTTGTACTGGCTTTCATGGTATTATATTCAGGTGTTGTAGCTGCTTTGACAGATAAATAAGAGGGGTACATTATGCCAAAATCTTTCAACCAGAAAATGAAAATCTTATATCTGATGAAAGCACTGCAGGAGCGAACTGACAGAGACCATCCCATGTCGGTAAAGGATCTGATCCTCTATCTGCATGGATATGGAATCAGTGTGGAACGAAAGACCGTTTATGATGATATTGATGCTTTGCGTCTGTTCGGACTTAAGATTAAGAACCGCAGAGGTAAGATTTCAGGCTATTATCTTGCAGAACGGGAATTCCAGGTTCCTGAGCTGAAGTTTCTGATGGATGCTGTTCAGTCTTCCAGATTTGTTACCCAGAAGCAGAGCCGGGAGCTCCTTCGCAAACTGGAGAAACTCACCAGTACCAGCGAAGCCCGTAAGCTCCAGAGCCAGACCTTTATGGAACCGGGGATCAAGACCTTAAACGAAGAGATTTATAATAATATTGAGGAGATCTATGATGCCATATCAGGGAATCAGCAGATCACTTTTCATTATTACGAATGGACTCTTTCAAGAGAACTGAAGCAGAAGCGTAACGGAGAGCGCTACAGAGTCAGTCCATGGAAGATGCTCTGGAAAAATGAAAATTATTATCTCCTTGGTCTGGATGAAAAGTCCGGAATCGTGAAACACTATCACGTAGATAAGATGATGCATGTTATGGTAGAAAAACAGAAAAGAAATGGGGAAGCTATTTTCCGGGATTTTGATATGGGTAAATTTTCCACTGGTACTTTTGGTATGTTTGGTGGGAATGAGCAGTCTGTCCGGATGGAATTTGAGAACAGATTTGTAGGTGTAGTCCTGGACCGTTTCGGACAGGATGTTATGCTGATTCCCAGAGATGATGAGCATTTTTCCGTACAGGCCCGTATCCGGGTAAGTCAGCAGTTTTTTGGCTGGGTGGCAGGTCTGGGGACAGGTGCAGTTATTGTATCTCCCGAAAATATCCGCAAGGAATATATCTCATTTCTGAAAAAGACATTAAAGAATTATGGAGATAAATATGACGGTAAAATCTAAATTATTAGGAGTTTTGGAGCAGCAGAAAGGCAAGGTACTATCCGGAGAGAAGCTTGCAGAAGAGCTGAACTGTACAAGAGCAGCAATCTGGAAAGCAGTAAAGTCTCTCCGGGAAGAAGGATACATCATAGAAGCAGGACCAAATAAAGGCTATATGCTGGTGGAAGACTGCCATCATCTTTCACAGGAGGCAATACAGCCTTTTTTATTTACTCCGGAAGTGTACATGGAAGTCTGCCAGCAGGTAGATTCTACCAACAGAGCAGCCAAGGAAGCAGCTGTTACAGGTAAGGCACATCATGGCAGTTTTGTACTGGCAGCCAGCCAGAGTGCAGGCAGAGGACGCCGGGGCAGGAAGTTTTATTCACCGGAAGAATCAGGCCTTTATCTCAGCGTGATTCTAGAGCCAGGAGGAAATCTTCAGGAGAACCTTCTTCTTACAGCAGAAGCGGCAGTGGCAGTCTACAAGGCAGTGAGAGAAGTGACCGGTATAGAACTGGATATTAAATGGGTCAATGACCTTTATCACCACGAAAAGAAGGTCTGTGGGATTCTTACAGAAGCGGTTACAGACTTTGAAAGTGGAAATATTGAGTTTGCAGTAGTAGGGATCGGGCTGAATCTTTATGAACAGTCCGGGGGCTTTCCGGAAGATCTTAAGGGTATTGCAGGAGCCTTATATCCGGATCAGAAGGCAGCAGTGAATGTTGACAGGAACCGTCTGGCTGCTTCTATCATTAATCATCTTCTGAAAGAAACCGAAGAACTGAGGCTCCCAGAGGAATATATTGAGCATAATATGGTGCCTGGAAGGAAGATCGAGATTCGGAACGGGCAGGATATCCGAAAGGCAGAAGCACTGGAGATCTGTCCTGATGGCAGACTGAAAGTAAGGGAGAAGGATGGAACAGTTTCATTACTGTCTTATGGCGAAGTTTCGATCCTCTTATAGATAATTTTAGCCTTGTTATAATAAGAAGTTATATTAAATATAATTGTGGAAAATGCATAATTTAGTCTTTCATTTTTGGACAATATGGTAAGAATAGATATTGACTTTTTTTTGACGAAGTGACAAAATAAATTAACAAATGACAGACCGGTCTTACCAATTTTGATAACTGGTCAAAAAAAAGGAGGGAGAAAGACGGGAAATTTATCAGCCACATTGGCAGAAGAACTCGAAAGTAAAACAGCGTTTACCATCCCGGTGTTTGGCGGGATACCTGTTGCTGAGAGTGTAGTTGTGACCTGGGTGATCATGGCGGTTCTGGTAATCCTTTCTCTGATACTGGTCCGGAACTTAAGCGTTGAGAATCCAGGAAAGAAGCAACTTCTTCTGGAATCCGGAGTCGGTTTCCTTCAGAATTTCTTTATGGGAATTCTGGGAGAAGAGGGGAAATGTTATGTTCCCTATCTGATGTCCACCGTTGTCTATATCGGAATAGCGAATATTGCCGGTGTATTTGGTTTTACGCCGCCTACCAAGGATATGAACGTAACCATTGCACTTGCATTGATGAGCATTATTCTGATCGAGTATTCAGGATTCCACAAAAGAGGTCTGAAAGGCTTTCTGCACAGTTTTGCAGAGCCGGTTCCGATCATGCTTCCGATCAATATTCTGGAGCTTGCCATCAGACCTACTTCACTTTGTATGCGACTGTTTGGTAATGTCCTGGGAAGTTTCGTTGTAATGAAACTTCTGGAATTTATCTGTCCGGCAATCTTGCCTATACCATTCAGTCTTTACTTTGATTTCTTTGACGGATTTATCCAGGCATATGTATTTGTATTCCTGACATCTCTGTTCATCAAAGAAGCAATCGAATGAGAACAAACTTACAAAATCCAAATTAGACTTGTTATTACAGGAGGAAAAAATTATGTTAATCGCAATTGGTGCAGCTATCGCAGTTCTTACAGGTATTGGAGCAGGTATCGGTATTGGAATGGCAACTTCCAAAGCAGTTGAAGCTATCGCAAGACAGCCTGAGGCAGAAAGCAAGATCAGCAAAAACCTGCTGTTAGGTTGTGCTCTTGCCGAGGCAACAGCTATTTATGGTTTCGTAATCGGACTTCTGATCATCATTATGCTGGGCTAAGAGAACAAGGTTAATATATCAGGCTGCTGTGGAGAACATGTACAGCACCTATTAAGAGAGGCAGGTGGACCAGGTGATAAAAATTGACATCAACCTTGTCTTTACGATCATTAACCTGTTGGTTCTTTATGTATTGATGAAGAGGTTTTTGTTCGGACCGATCATTAAAGTGATGGACGAAAGAAAGGCTATGATCGATCAGCAGTTTGCAGGAGCAAAAGAAATGGAAGATAATGCCAGGGAACTTCAGAGCAAATACGAAGATGCTCTGAAGTCTGCAAAGGAAGAATCTTACCAGATCATGGAACAGGCAAGAAAAGAAGCAAAGATCCAGTCAGAACGTACAGTAGAAGATACTGCAGCAAGAGTGGATGCAATGCTTGCAAAGGCTCAGGAAGATATCCGCAATGAGCGTGAAAATGCCATGCGTCAGATGGAAAGTGATGTGGCTTCTCTTGCTATGGAGGCTGCCGCCAAAATCATTGGCAAAAACAATGGTGCAGATCAGGATTTATCCTTATATGACCAATTTTTAGAAGAAGCAGGTGATCCCCATGACAGTGACCGCCGTTAATTATGCAAAAGTCCTGAAAGAACTTTCCATTTCAGAAGAAGCGATTCAGGATACAAGAGAAATATTCCGGGAGGTTCCCAGACTCGGGGAGAGTCTGGAGAATCCGCTGGTGCCATTTGAGACCAAAAGCAGAATCATAGACAGAGTGATTCCAGAGAAAATGAAGAACTTTGTCAAAGTAGTCTGCAGACATCATAAAGTTGAACTTTTTGAAGAGATTTTCAGAGATTATGATGAGCTGTGCAGAGAAGATGCAGGAGTTATAAGAGCTGTCATGCATTATGTAACTCCACCTGCAGATGCGCAGCTGGAAGGTATCAAAGCATTTTTGTGCCGGGAATTTCAGGCTCGGAAAGCCGAAATAGAAATGAAAGAAGACAGAAGCCTGATCGGAGGATTTATCCTTCAGGCAGGTGGACGTGAATATGACTGGAGCCTGCGGGGACGTTACCGCAAGCTGGAACAGAAATTGACCCGGAGGTGAACAGGTTGAGCGCAATCAATCCAGATGAGATTATTTCTATTCTGAAAGAAGAAATAACAAATTATGACGAGATCAGCCAGAACCAGGAAGTAGGAACGGTCATTTCCGTAGGAGATGGAATTGCAACTGTCTATGGAATCGATCATGCTATGTATGGTGAGGTTGTAATATTTGAAAACGGACTTAAGGGAATGGTTCAGGATATCCGTACCAACAGCATGGGATGTATTCTGTTTGGTAAAGATACAGGAATCCGAGAAGGTACAAAAGTAACAAGGACAGGCAAACAGGCAGGTATTCCTGTAGGATCAGGATTTATCGGCAGAATTGTAGATGCCCTTGGAGCCCCTATTGATGGTAAAGGCGATATTAAAGAAGAAGGATATCGTCCTGTAGAAAATCCTGCTCCCGGAATCATTGACCGTAAATCCGTAACAGTACCTCTGGAAACAGGAATCCTTTCCCTGGATTCCATGTTCCCAATAGGACGTGGACAGCGAGAACTGATCATCGGTGACAGACAGACCGGTAAGACTTCTCTTGCTATTGATACTATCCTGAACCAGAAGGGTAAGGATGTTATCTGTATTTATGTAGCTGTTGGACAGAAGGCTTCTACAGTAGCCAAAGTAGTATCCAACCTTGAAAAATATGGTGCAATGGAATATACAACTGTATTTTCCTCCACAGCCAGTGACTGTGCACCATTACAGTATATTGCTCCTTATTCAGGAACTGCTCTTGCAGAGTTTTTCATGTATCAGGGTAAGGATGTGCTGATCGTGTATGACGATCTTTCCAAACACGCAGTGGCATACCGTGCACTGTCACTGCTTCTGGAACGTTCACCAGGACGTGAAGCTTATCCTGGAGATGTATTCTATCTGCACTCCAGACTTCTGGAGCGTTCCAGTCGTCTTAATGAAGAAGCTGGCGGTGGTTCTATCACAGCACTTCCGATCATCGAAACACAGGCGGGGGATGTATCTGCATATATTCCTACCAATGTTATTTCCATTACAGACGGACAGATTTTCCTGGAAAGTGATCTTTTCTTCTCAGGTATGCGTCCGGCAGTCAATGTAGGTCTTTCTGTATCACGAGTTGGTGGTGCGGCCCAGACAAAAGCAATGAAAAAGGCATCCGGAAGTGTACGTATCGATCTGGCACAGTATCGTGAAATGGAAGTATTTACCCAGTTCAGTTCAGATCTTGATGATGCCACCAAGGCACAGCTTGCATATGGCGGCTGTTTGATGGAACTTCTGAAACAGCCACTGTGTCATCCTCTTGCCCTTCATCAGCAGGTGATCACTTTGTGGACTGCCACCCACAAGAAGATGATTCACGTAGACAAAAAAAATGTGAAGAAATATCAGATGGATATGCTGGAATATTTTGATAATGTATATCCGGAGATCGGTAAAGAGATTGAGGAGACCAAACAGCTCAGCGATGAACTTGGAGAAAAAATTCTTCAGGTTGCAGATGAATTTAAAGACCGCGCAGCTGCAAAATAAGCTGTGAAGAATAGCAGGAGGAACTTATGGCAAATGCAAGAGAAATAAAAAGCAGAATAAACAGTGTCCAGGACACTATGAAGATCACCAATGCCATGTACATGATTTCCTCTTCCAAGATGAAAAAAGCCAAAAAAATACTGTCTGACACCGAACCGTATTTCTACAATATGCAGGGTGCCATAGCCAGGATCTTAAGGCATATTCCGGATACGAAACATCCCTTCTTCAGTGTACGTCACCTGATCCCTCAGGAAGAACGTAAGGTTGCGACTATTGTAGTTACCGGAGATAAGGGAATGGCAGGAGCCTACAACCATAACATCACCAAAATGACAGAAGAGTTTATAGCAAAGACTCCAGGTCATCATAAGCTCTATGTTCTTGGTATGGTAGGCAGACAGTATTTTGATAAAAAAGATGTGGACATGGATGGCAGTTTCCGCTATACAGTGCAGAAACCGACCATGCATCGTGCAAGACTGATCAGTGAGGAAATTGTAAGAAGTTTTCTTGAAAGAGAAGTAGATGAAGTTCATATCATCTATACGCAGATGCAGAATGCAGTTGTGATGGAACCGGTAAATATGCAGCTGCTTCCTCTGAAGAAAACAAGTTTTTCACCACTTCAGATTCCAGCAGAGGTTCATCAGGAAGAAATCGAAATGTTTCCGTCAGCAGATGGAGTGCTGGATATTATGATTCCCAATTACCTGACAGGTGTTATCTACGGATGTCTGGTAGAAGCTTATGCCAGTGAGAACAATGCCAGAATGACAGCTATGCAGGCTTCTACAGACAGCGCAAAAAAAATGCTCCAGGAACTGTCCATACAGTACAACAGAGCACGTCAGGCAGCAATCACACAGGAGATCACAGAGGTCTGCAGTGGTGCGAAGGCTCAGAGAAGGAAGTGACGATGATGAATAAAGGTAAGATTGTACAGGTCATGGGGCCTGTTGTAGATGTTGTTTTTGAAGATGGCCAGCTTCCGGATATCAAGGATGCCCTGGAAGTAGAAAACAACGGAAAAAGATGTGTAATGGAAGTCTCACAGCATCTGGGAAATAATGTAGTACGTTGTATTATGTTAAGTGCCAGTGAGGGGCTTCAGCGTGACCGGGAGGTCACCGCAACAGGAAGCGGTATCAAGGTTCCTGTTGGAGACTGTACTCTTGGAAGACTGTTTAATGTTCTTGGAGATACAGTAGATGGTGGAGAGAATCTGGATGACGCAGAACACTGGGTAATCCACAGAGATCCTCCATCCTTTGAAGATCAGAAACCTGCAGTAGAGATCCTGGAAACAGGAATCAAAGTTATTGACCTTCTTGCTCCATATGCAAAAGGTGGTAAGATTGGTCTGTTTGGTGGTGCCGGTGTAGGTAAAACTGTTCTGATCCAGGAATTAATTCAGAACGTAGCTACAGAACATGGCGGATACTCTATTTTCACAGGTGTTGGAGAGCGTTCCCGAGAAGGTAATGACCTCTGGAGCGAAATGAAAGAATCCGGAGTTCTGGAAAAAACAGCCCTGGTGTTCGGACAGATGAACGAACCGCCGGGATCTCGTATGCGTGTTGCTGAGACAGGTCTGACAATGGCAGAGTATTTTCGTGATACAGAACACAGAGATGTGCTTCTTTTCATTGATAATATCTTCCGTTTTGTACAGGCTGGTTCAGAAGTTTCCGCGCTTCTTGGACGTATGCCTTCAGCAGTAGGATATCAGCCTACTCTGGCTAATGAAATGGGTGAGCTTCAGGAGCGTATCGCATCTACCAGATCAGGATCTGTAACATCCGTACAGGCTGTTTATGTACCTGCCGATGACCTGACTGACCCAGCTCCGGCTACCACATTTGCTCATCTGGATGCAACCACTGTATTATCCAGAAAGATTGTAGAACAGGGTATTTATCCGGCAGTAGACCCGCTGGAATCCACATCACGTATTCTGGAAGCAGATGTTGTAGGTGAGGAACATTATGAAGTAGCTCGTAAAGTACAGGAGATTCTTCAGAAATACAAAGAACTTCAGGACATTATTTCCATCCTTGGTATGGAAGAGCTTTCAGATGAAGACAAAAATACCGTATTTCGCGCCAGAAAGATCCAGAAATTCCTGTCTCAGCCTTTCCATGTAGCTGAGAATTTCACAGGTATTCCTGGTAAATATGTTCCGCTGAAAGAGACAATCAGAGGATTCAAGATGATCATCAACGGTGAAATGGATCAGTATCCGGAAAATGCTTTCTTTAATGTAGGAACAATTGATGAAGTTGTTGAAAAAGCCAAAACTCTTGAGCAGTAAGGAGTGAAGCAGATGGAAAGTAGTACATTTGGTCTTGAAATCTATGCTGCCAACAGACGTTTTTTTACTGGCAGAGCCAAATCTCTGATTATTCCGGCAGAGGATGGACAGAAGGAATTCCTTGCACATCATGTGGATATGATCTGTGCCATTGTTCCGGGAGAAATGCGTTTTGAAGATTCGGAAGGGAACTGGCAGAAGGTAGCTGTTAGCTCCGGCTTTGTGGAGATGATCAATAATCGTGCCAAGTTATTCTGCCTTACAGTAGAGCGTCCGGAAGAAATTGATACTCGAAGAGCAGAAGAGGCAAGAGACCGGGCAGAGGAGCAGCTTCGTCAGAAGCAGAGTATTGTGGAATATCACAGAAGTCAGATGGCACTTGCAAGAGCTATGACAAGACTTCGTGTTACAAAAGATCTGAAATAATATCAGAATCAAAAGTTTAAAATTTGAAATAACAGATATAAGAGGGAAATACTCCAGGTTGGAACATTTCCCTCTTTGTTATGTAGAAAAAAATTATGCAGTTAAAAAGTAGCTGCTGTACCATGGAGATTTATTTCCAGAAGAATACCATCGGAGGTATGTCCGATGCGGTTTTCTACCATGGATATTTCAATATGTGGGTTGTCTCCCAGCCCCTGCAGCAAAGCACGTTTCCGGATATTGTGAGTGAGTATTTCTTTTCCAAGTGCCACCATTTTGTCACGATTTTTGGACAGATGTTTTTTTCCATTTTCAAAAACAGAATAGCCCATAAAAGTCAGACCATCATACTCGACTTTCACAGTCAGATCACATCTTGTTACTTTACGACTGGTAGCGGCTCCCAGAGCATTTGCCACACCGGCGTATTCCGGTACAATAGCTCTGGTGTGCAAAAGTTTTGCCACCCGTGGTAAAAAGACATGAATGGGCGCGCCGACTCCAATTAACGGAAGTGGTGTTGAAAGGGAAAGGGTAGCATCTCTGGATATGGATTCCGGATGTTCTATGGAAGCTTTTGCCTGTGTATAAAAACAATCCAGCATGGGAGTTAAATATTCATTCTGGAAAAACATCTTTTTTTCCGGATACTGTTGTTGCAGAATGATCCTTCCAAGGTTTTGGTACATACGCCTGATAACCATTTCGTAGACCAGATCCGGAATCAGCTCCAGGGCGTCGCTGACATTAGGTGCAAGACATTGTAAAGCAACACTGGCAGCAGCGGAGTCATATTTCTGGAAATCTCCCTTTAAAATCATCATATCGGTGGGGGTCAGGCCACTTTTCATTACAATTCCGTCCTGTTCCAGACGCTGGCTGGGAAGATGATAGGGATCTATTTTCATTTTGGCAGCCAGGTCCAGTGTGATCAGAGGACCCTCTTTTAAGAGAACGCATAATTTCTGTTCCTCATCGGTGTAGCCTTTTTTTTCAGAAATGTCTTTCTGCAAAACATAAAATTCATGGATCCAGCGGGAATGGGATATCTGATTCTCTGCCAGATTCCGGAGAGTGGGGAGTATATGTTCATACTGGGATGCCAGAATGGAGATAGGGATAACCCGTATGGTATCCAGATAAACATGATTATTTTTATACCGGACAGCAGTATCTCCTCCAAGACCAAAAGTATCCACATAAAGCCCCTGGACCATGGTTTTCCATTGTCCAATGTGGATTCCATCTTTGGCAAGTACCGGTTCCCGGAAGTGTACCAGGGCGATATCAGTAGTGGTACCGCCCATATCTACAACAATGCCACTGTCTTCATGAGAAAGTTCACTGCCGCCGATGACACTGGCAGCAGGACCACACAGCAATGTTTCTACAGGATAAGTCTTTGCCATTTCTTCTGACATCAGAGTTCCGTCACTGCGGACAATAGAAAGTGGAATATTTAAGGATCGGTCCGTCATAACATGATGAACTGCTTCCATAAATTCTGAGATCAGAGGAATCAGACGGGCATTCAGCATGGTGCCGGCACAGGTCTTCAGGATATCCACTTCATTGGAAATATCGTAGGCAATGGTAACAGGAACAGAGAGGGTATCTTTCAAAATCTGCCGGGCAGTCAGTTCAAATCTGCCACCATTGGCAAGGGGATGTTTCTGTACAATCCCCACACTGTCACAGTCAGAAAAATATTCAGGAGCTTTTTTGCGCAGATCATCCCAGTCCGGATCAAATGCATCCGGGAACAGATTTTCCACTTTGGCATCCAGAATAATGAACTGGGTCAGGTCACGAAAGCCGTAGGAGGCATAGATGTTTTTCAGGTGCTCAATCATTGACTGATCAAAACCAATCATCAGAAGTTTAGCCCGGGCACCCTTGTTTTCTACACAAGCGTTGGTAGCAAGAGTAGTGGAAAGCGCAAGAAAATCAGCTTGTTTTACCAGGTTTTCCGGCAGACAATCCAGTGCGTTTGCAATACCTGTTTCCAGATGTGATTTTGTAGTGAGAGCTTTTCCGGATCCGAGAATTTCTCTGGTATTCAGATCATATATGACAGCATCTGTGCAGGTACCGCCGGTATCAATTCCAATTCCTAACATAAATAAAAACCCCTTTTTCAAAATTTATGATACAATTATACCATACCTGTGGGGGATAACTGACGAAAAATTGATTAATATTTTGACGAAACGATAATTGTAAAGAATATTTGAAGGTATTGCATCTTCAGGTATTAAGGGATAAAAATTGCACATTATCCTGCACAGTTGATTATCTTACAGAGGAGAGAATAGTAAAATGAATACAGAGAAATTACAAAAAGCAAGAGAATTTGAACAGGAACAGATGAAAAAAATTTCTTCGGAAGAACGTCCTTTCTATCATGTAACAGGTAGTGTAGGATGGATTAATGATCCAAATGGTTTTTCCTATTACAAAGATGAATATCATTTGTTCTATCAGTATCATCCATATTCCAATCAGTGGGGGCCTATGCACTGGGGACATTTGACCAGCAAAGATCTTATCAGCTGGAAACGTCTTCCGGTGATCATGGCACCGGAAGAATCTTACGACAATGCAGGATGTTTTTCCGGAAGTGCCATTGAGATGGAAGATGGACGTCATCTTCTGATGTATACGGGTGTTGGAATTGTGAAAGGAGCCGGAGTTAATGAAAATGGCGATCCGATAACTCATCAGACCCAGTGTATGGCGGTGGGCGATGGAACAGATTATGTGAAATATGAAAAGAATCCTGTAATCACAGGAAGTGATGTTCCGGAAGGTGGAAGCAAAGTAGACTTCCGTGATCCCAAAATCTGGAAAGAAGAGGATGGTTTCTATTATTCTGTTATAACTAATATGACAGAAGATGGAAATAGCCGTATTCTTCTTTACAGAAGTAAAGATGGTTTCAAATGGGAATATGTGACAGTGATCGATCACAGTGATGAAAAGCTTGGCAAAATGTGGGAATGTCCGGACTTCTATGAAGTGGACGGCAAGCAGATTCTGGTGGTGAGTCCTATGGCCATGCTGCCTGAAGGTCTGAAATTCCATGTAGGACATAGTGTTATATATCTGACAGGATCTTATGATAAAACAACTCACACTTTTGTGAGAGAAGATGTACAACCTCTGGACAGTGGAATTGACTTCTATGCACCTCAGAGCATGCTTACTCCAGATGGAAGACGTGTAATGATCGCATGGATGCAGGCATGGCCGAATTCCAAATTTGTTCCTGATGGAGTGAAGTATTTTGGACAGATGACAGTGCCGAGAGAAATTAATTACAGAAATGGTAAACTGATCCAGCAGCCTGTAAGAGAACTGGAGAATTATCGAGGCGAATGTGTACTGCATGAGAATGTGGAAATAACAAAAGAAACAACACTGGAAGGAATCCGTGGACGTGTTCTGGATATGACTGTGAAACTGAATGTTATAGATGAGCTGAAAAGTTTCACTATAAAGGCAGCAGCGGACGAGAAATATGCATCCTTTATATCATATGACGCGAAAAAGGAAGTTCTCACTATAGACAGAAGCAGAAGTGGATATCTTTACGACATCCTTCACAGCAGAGATATCCAGGTAAGTCCTGTAGATGGTAAAGTAACTTTAAGAATCCTGATGGACAGATTCAGCATGGAGATTTTTATCAACGATGGGAGCCAGACAGCAACTATGGTGATCTTTACTCCACAGGAAGCAGATGAAATCACATTCCAGGCAGAAGGAAAAGCAGAGATAAGTATTGAAAAATACGATTTGATTTTTTAATAATTAAAAATAAAGAAGGCAGACATTGCACCCCTCGCATGTCTGTCTTTTTCTGTTCAGAAAAGAAAAGCTGTGCTATACTGGTACAGTGAATATTAAGTAACAGAAGATAGAAATTATTTTCAGTAATAAATGAAGAAAGGCATCATTATGAGCGAGACAAAAAAATTATATTATGAAGATGTTTATCAGAAAGAATTTACTGCTATTGTACAGGAATGTAAGAAACTTGAAAAAGGCTATGGGATCATTCTTGATCAGACTGCTTTCTATCCGGAAGGAGGAGGACAGCCCTGTGATATTGGTACTCTGAATGATATCTCTGTTTATGATGTACAGGAAGAGGGAAATCGGATCGTCCATTACACTGACACACCTGTAGAGGCAGGTACAGAAGTAAGTGGAAAAATAGACTGGGAACGTCGGTTTGACCTGATGCAGCAGCATTCCGGAGAACATATTGTAAGTGGCCTTGTTCACAAGGCATATGGATATGATAATGTTGGTTTTCATATGAGCAGCGATGTGATCACTGTAGATTTCAGTGGTGTTCTGGATGAAAAACAGTTGAAAGAGATAGAGGATGAGACCAATAAGAAAATCTGGGAAAATACAGCTGTGGAGATTTTTTACCCACCAAAAGAAGAACTGGAAAAATTATCTTACCGAAGCAAAAAAGAACTGACAGGTCAGGTTCGTCTGGTTCGTTTTCCTGGTTCAGATCTCTGTGCCTGTTGTGGAACCCATGTGACACATACAGGAGAGATCGGTGCAGTAAAAATCCTCACCGTAGAAAATTTCCGGGAAGGTGTAAGAGTCACAATGATCTGCGGAAAAAGAGTTATGGACTATCTTTCCATAGTTAATGAACAGAATCATCAGATTTCAGTGAAGCTTTCTGCCAAAACAGAAGAAACAGCAGCTGCTGTAGAACGACTTCAGGATGAGAATTTCCGTCTGAAAGGTAGACTTCTGCATATGATCAATGAACTTAGCGAAACAGAAGCACAGCGTTATGAAGATGCAGGAAGTGTACTGATTTTCCATGAGGGTCTGGAAGCAGATCAGGTACGGAAAATGGCAGATGCAGTGATGCAGAAATGTGCAGGATGCTGCGCAGTATTTTCCAGAAATGAAGATGGAAGTTACAAGTATGCAATGGGTGAGCTGAATGGAGATCTCCGTCAGTTTACAAAAAATATGAACGCTGCGCTTAACGGAAGAGGTGGTGGTAAGCCCTTCTTTGTACAGGGTTCTGTAAAAGCATCCGAAGAAGAGATACGTCAGTTTTTTCAGCAGTAACAGCGAGGTGAGATAAAATGTTTGGAGAGTGTCATGCACATATTTTTATGAATGGATATGATTATCGAAAAGCAGTGAATGCTCACAGAGAAAGGGCAGATGAGAAACTTGTCCGTCAGAGTCTTAAGGCTTATCAGAATCATGGCGTTTCTTTTGTAAGAGAAGGGGGAGATCCATATGGAGTGTCCCATCTGGCAAAGAATCTCGCCCCGGAATATGGGATTGATTATCGCAGTCCGGTATTTGCCATTCATAAGGAAGGGCATTATGGTTCTATTGTAGGAAGAGGATTTTCTACTATGAAAGAATTTCACAAAAGAGTACTGGAGGCGGCAGAAGAGGGTGCTGATTTTATCAAGATCATGACTACCGGACTTCTGGATTTCAAAAATCATGGACAGATTACAGGCACACCGCTTAATCGAAAAGAAGTAAAAGAAATGGTACATATTGCTCATGAAGAAGGGTTTGCAGTCATGAGTCATACTAATGGGGTCTATGGAGTACAGGCTGCTGTAGAAGCAGGTGCAGACAGTGTGGAACATGGGAATTATATGGATAAAGAAACAGTGTCCATGCTGGCTGACAGTAATACGGTATGGGTTCCTACACTGGTGACTATTCGTAATCTTCTGGGTGATGGAAGATACGGAGATGACACTGTCGGTCCGGTAATCCGCAGTGCAGAAGAAAATCTGAGAATAGCATTTCAGAGAAAAGCAAAAGTGGCACTTGGAAGTGATGCAGGTGCCTACCGGGTTATGCATGGCACCGGTATCTGCCAGGAATATCAGGCATTTCTGAAAATCCTGGGAGATACGGATGAGGTGAGAACCTGGCTGAAGGATGGTGAAACAGAGATAAACAGACGTTTCAGGCATCCTCGATCTTAAGAGCAGTATAAACATTAGTAGTCCGGCAGTCAGCAGGGTTAAAGGTGATTCTGACTGCACTTCCGGTAAGAAGGCCTCCGGTAGAACTATTGGAGGCTTTTTCTATATTACAGGTAATGTAAACACCGTCATAAGTTGCCAGAGTCAGGGTGTTGGCAGTAGAGGCAAGGATTTCGCCGGAAACTGTAAAAGAAATGCCTCTGTCTCTGCGGTTTCTGGTAGATTCGCCGGTGACGCCCAGAATTTTCATTCCATCGGTTGTGTTTCCGTTAAAATCGCCGGTATAAGTGATTGTTACATGAGAACCGACAGCAGCGCCCCCTTCAAAATAGCAGGGGATTTTCTGTAAATTAAGATTCAGTGCCACATCTGTATTTTCAGCAGTTACAGTAAGCGTATTGGTTTGGAGATTCTGGATGATAGCACGCATCTGTTTTTGCTTTTTGGAATTTTTTTCATCGTTGGGAGTCGGAGTAGGTGTAGGATCCGGGACTTGCAATGGTTCCGTGTCGGATACACTCAGGACTTTTGCGTAGGTTCCATAAAGTGAGTTGGGATCGTCAGCAGAAGGTTTCAGCTCTCCCTTGTAGTGAATATAGACCTTTTTTTTGGCCTTTATACCAGATTGAAAATATTGCTCTGCACCAGTTATTGGACAGGTGACTGTTTTGTTATCTTTTGTCTGCAGGATGAGCGCATTGTTAGTCAGGCTCTTAAGTTTGCCTTTCAGAAGAGTTTCTTTTATTTCTTTGTCCTGATGGTAGTCGTCTACTACTTTCAGGGCGCGTACAGTACTGGTGTCGGTGTCTGTCAGCTGTCCTTCATAAATTACAGAGATATTTTCGCCCCACATGATACCGGAGGTACATTCCACCGTTGCCTGGGAGATATCAAAGGTATAACTGTCAGGATCACGAAAAACAGTGATCTGATTGCCTGTAAAATTGGTGAGGGTGCCCTGCAGCTCATCCATATAAACACGTTCGTTGTCAGTTCCGGGAGTGATGGTTGTTTCTTTTTCTTCAGAAACAAGACGCTGGGCGGTGGTTTTGGGCGTGCATCCTGAAAAAATAAGAATAATTGCGGTACAGGTACAAAAAACAGGTAAAAATTTCATAGTACTCCTTCGTGGTGGTAATAGTGTTGCTGTTTTTCAGGATCAGGCTGAACCCGGAACCAGTAAGTGTAGATATCCTGAAATCCCAGAGAGGTATAAAGATGTTTGGCACCGGTATTTCCCTGTACTACCTGGAGATAGGCATTCTGGGCACCTTTTTGCTGACCTTCGCTGAGAAGTCCGGTACAGATCTGGCGGGCATAACCCCTGCCTCTGTATTTTTCTTTTACATGGATCGCATAGATCCCGATATAATCCCGGTCAAGGATGCCAAGACCTGTGGCAATGATCTTGCCTTCTTTCCAGATAGAGGCACAGATCGTTTCCTTGGGGATTGCCCGATACATGGAAGGAACGACAGCCCGGTGGATAGGGTTGGTCATACCTTTCAGGTCAAAAAGACTGGTGATCCAGATATCCGGTATTTTATCTGTGAGTGTTACTTCAGAATATGCAGATTCAGGTGCAGGATCTGTAAGATGTACAGTCATAACCTCAGTTGTATGTTGGATCTCATAACCTCTGTTTTCCAGTGTGTAATCAAAATCCGGAGAAACAAGGGGACTGATCTTAAAGACAGCCGGTGATCCCAGACGTTTGTAGACATCTTCGCAGTAGGAGACTTTTTCCCTCCAGGGAAGTGTTGATGTGCCAAATTGTTCTACACTGTTGGTCCTGTGTGTGTAAAAGTAAGAAAAACGTAGAATCCAGCCATCGTACAGTTCCATTTTGTGGGATGGCCATGCATTCAGCGACATATCTTCGATTTTTTTGATGTTTTTTTCCATAAAAAGCCTCCTCAGATAGCTCCCTGCTTTATGGGAGCCTGTTTTTTTATTATACAGAAGAGAGAAACAATGTGCAATGTTCCTGTGTCGGTTTTTGCAGGAATTTGACGAACGAATTTTCTTTACAGATGGAGAACTTCTGCTCTATAATAAGACTTACCAGAAATCATCTGGTGTTCCTTACCGTCAGTTCAGACGGATAATCCCAAATCATTTTATTCAAATATGAAAGGAGGATGGCTGTTACGGTTGGCCGAATCATGCTGCTGACCATTGCCGGTGTTTCAGTACTTATGGATCTTTATGAGATGAAGGTACAGAATAGCTGGATCGTTACCTCTCTTATGGCAGGATTTTTCATCTGTATAGGGAGAAATGGATGCAGAGGTATTCCCCTGTTTGTGGCAGGAGCAGCAGTTCCGCTTGTTATTCTTGGCGGATTGTTCTATTTTCGGATGCTTGGTTCCGGAGATATCAAGCTTTTCTGCGCCCTTGGAGGTGTTATGGGACCAGTAGATATAGTGAAATGTATCGGGCTTTCTTTCTTTTTTGGAGCCATATTTGCACTGATGATCCTGATAACCTGCAGGCTGATGCAGGAGAGAATTCTGTATTTCCTGAATTATCTGGAAGATTACATCCGTACCGGAAAAAAGAAACCTTATTACCAGAAGGGAGCTGCACTGGAAAATATTCATTTCACAGTTCCTGTCTTTATGAGTGTGATGTTATATGTGGGAGGTATGTATTGAAAAAACAGATATTTGCAGTCTGTGATCTGGAAGCAGAATATGCCTGTAATTTTATGGATTATCTGAATACCCGAAAGAGTATCCCCTTTGAAGTACAGGCGTTTACCAGCGTAGAAAGTCTACTGGCTTATGGCAAAGAAAACCCAATAGAGCTTTTGCTGATTTCAGCAGAAGCCATGTGCAAGGAAGTAAAAGAACTTAATATAGGCAAGATTGTGATTCTTACAGAAGGGAATCATCCGGAAGAATGGGACTCCTACAAAGGAGTGTATAAATATCAGTCATCAGCAGATGTTGTGCGGGAAGTCATGGCGTGCTATGGAGAGGAAAAGTCTGTTCTTGCCACACAGATTCCTGTATTAAAAAAGACAACTACATTATTGGGAGTATATTCTCCCATTGGACGATGTATGAAGACTTCCTTTGCAGTGGCACTGGGACAGATACTTGCCAGAAAGCAGTCTGTTCTGTACGTGAATCTGGAAGAATATTCCGGTTTTGAAGAACTTCTGGGACGGGAGTTTGCCGGGACGCTGGGAGAGTTGCTTTATTATGTGAGACAGCGTGACACCGGATTTACAGTCAAGTTGAACAGTATGATCCAGTCTTTGGGGGCACTGGATTTTATTCCGCCTGTACACTGTGCAGAAGACATCCGGGATATTTCCTGGGATGATTGGGAGTATTTTCTCCGGGAACTGATGATCCACAGTACCTACGAAGTGATCATACTGGACATTGGAAACGGAGCAGATGGTGTTTTTGCCATGCTGGATATGTGCAGCCGGGTTTACATGCCTGTCCGTGCAGACGTAATGTCCCAGTGTAAACTGAGACAGTTTGAGAATCAGCTGAAATTAAGAGATTACGGACAGGTGATCACCAGACTGGAGGAACTGCATCTGAATTTTCATTTCGGTGGAAATACGGGGGGCGGTTATCTGGAACAGCTTCCCTATGGCCCTATAGGTGACTACATACGGGACATGCTCAGAAAGGACGGCATATGAATAAAGAGATTTTTCGGGCACTTCGAAGGGATCTTATGGACAGGCTGGATCTTGCCAGGGAACTGTCAGATCAGGAGATTCTGGACGAAATCGATCAGCTGATACTGTCCGGAACCCCGGAGGTATGTCTGTCACTGAAAGAGAAGGTGGAACTCCGTCAAGAACTGTTTCATTCCGTCCGTAAGCTGGATGTTCTTCAGGAACTGATCGAAGACGAAACGGTTACGGAGATCATGGTCAACGGACCGGATGCTATCTTTGTAGAACGTAAAGGCAAACTGAAAAAATGGGACAAGTGTTTTACTTCCAGGGAGAAACTGGAAGATGTGATCCAGCAGATCGTAGGAAGGTGCAACCGGGTGGTCAACGAAGCCATGCCTATTGCGGATGCCCGTCTGGAGAACGGTGCCAGAGTAAATGCGGTGATTCAGCCGGTTGCACTGAACGGTCCCATACTTACCATCCGAAGATTTCCGGATACACCTGTTACCATGGAAAAGCTGATCTCTCTGGGAAGTCTGCCCAGAGAATGTGCGGATTTTCTTGCAGTTCTTGTAAAGGCACGATATTCCATAGTCATAGGTGGCGGAACCGGAAGTGGCAAGACTACATTTCTGGGTGCATTGTCAGAATATATTCCTTCAGATGAACGGATCATTACTATTGAAGATAATGCAGAACTGAAGATTCAGGGGATTCCCAATCTGGTGCAGCTGGAAGCCAAGATGGCAAATGTAGAAGGAGCTTCTTCCATTACTATAAGGGATCTGATCAAAGCAGCCCTCAGGATGAGACCGGACCGTATCGTAGTTGGTGAGGTCAGAGGCGGCGAAGCTGTAGATATGTTACAGGCACTTATATGTACTATATAATAATTATATATATAACGTATATAAGGATGGAAAATATA
>URXG01000005.1 GCA_900551715.1 uncultured Blautia sp.
AAAAGAAAAGGAGTAAATATAGAGATGAAAATAGCAGTTTGCGGAAAAGGTGGATGTGGAAAAAGTACAGTAACCAGTCTTTTGGCTAAGGCTTTAGCCAGACGAGGAAAAGAAATTCTGGTAATTGATTCCGATGAATCTAATTATGGTCTACACCGACAGCTGGGTATGAAGCTTCCCAGAGATTTTACAGACTATTTCGGTGGTAAGCAAAATGTTTTAAATGATATGATGTTATCAAAATTTACTCATCAATTTTTTGAGGAAACCTGGACTATAGATGATATACCGGGAGATTATTATAGTCTGAAGGATGGTGTAAAACTGATGACCAGTGGAAAAATCCATCAAGCAAATGAAGGGTGTTCTTGTGCTATGGGAACTGTTATGACTCAATTTATCCAAAATCTTAGGCTTGCAGAAGACCAATTTGCACTAATGGATATGGAGGCTGGTATTGAACACTTTGGACGTGGAATTGATAACGGTGTAGATTTGATATTGATAATCATAGATCCATCCTATGAATCCTTACAGCTTTCCAAAAAAATCGGGGAATTATCGGAAAGTATTCGAAAACCATTTTATTACGTTCTCAATAGAGTAACTAAAGAAAATCAAGAAATGATGTATGAAGCTGTATGGGATTCAAGTCGAGTTGCTGTATCTCTTAGTGCGGATCCTGGTATTATGGGAGAGGGACTGATGGGGAAAGAACTATCAGAAAAACCAGATGCTATTGAAAACTTAACAGAATTTCTACTTTCTATTTAAAGAATGAGGAGATTTACTGTGGATATACGATAAAAGATAACCAGATTATACAGCTGTAATTTGTAAAATCAGATCCGCTTGATGCAAGAAAGAACCAGTGATATACTGAAACAAAAGGTATTTATAAAATAATAAAAACCTGGAACTGTATTGTGTGATTGAACAGTTACAAAGAATGCAATTCTTGTGGAGGATATAGGATGATACAGATTGCAATTGTGGAAGATGAAGAAATTTACGTAAAACAATTAACAGAGTATATCCGGAAATATCAAACGGAAAGGGGAAGATCAATAAAGGTTACGGTATTTGGTGATGGAGAAGATATTACTGAGAATTACAGTGGCGGTTTTGACATTATTCTGATGGATATTCAGATGCGGTTCATGGACGGTATGACAGCAGCAGAAAAAATCCGTCAGATGGATCAGAAAGTAATTATTATGTTTATTACAAATATGATTCAATATGCAGTACGTGGATATGAAGTTGATGCAATGGATTATGTAGTAAAACCAGTTGAGTATTTTTCTTTTTCGCAGAAACTGGATAAAGCAGTTGGACGTATGCGCTCTGAGGTTAAAGAATTTCTTACGATTCCGATTGGGGAAGGAGTTATAAAGATAGATATAGCAGATATTTATTTTATTGAAGGACAGGGACATAATGCAGTTTTTCATACTTTAAGAGGGGATTACAGTTCCAGAGTTACGTTAAAGGAACTGGAAGAAAAATTGATAGTTCATAATTTCTTCCGGTGCGCCAAGGGGTATCTGGTAAATATGAATCATGTAGAAGGCATTGTTGGTTCTGACTGTGTGATTCATAGTGTACATATACCAGTCAGCAGAACTAGAAAAAAGGAATTTATGAATAAACTTTTGCAAAATCTGAACATGGATTAATTTTGTTGGGCGGATAACGGAGGAAGTTATGTTATACCAGGATATTCCAAGAATTTATACAGCAATTGCGGAGTGGGGAGCGTGTCTGGTTTATCTCTATATGTTGAAAAGAGAAAAAATGAAATCTGCACATTTTCTTATTGGTGTGTTGCTTATGCTGGCATTGCAGTGTGCTTTTCTGGTTGCGACAGGTAATGTATCAGAGGTTTTATGGATTCCCTGTATGATTATTGCTGTTGCTATAATGTATGTATTTCTTATAGTTGGAGGAAGCATGAAACCTCTTGGGGCAGGCTATTGCTGTGCCAGAGCATTTGTGTTGGCAGAGTTTGTTGCTTCTCTGCAGTGGCAGATTGTATCTATTGTACAGGTGAGAGGAATTCAAAGTTTCTGGACTGAAATTTTGATTACGATTATAGTTTTCGGTGGTTGTTTTGTCATTGATATTTATCTGGAAAGGGATTATCTGAAACAGGATTATCTTCAGCAGATGACTGTAAAAGAAGTTGTAGCAGCAGCAATCATGGCAGTTACAATCTTTGCGTTCAGTAATCTGAGTTTTTTGAGTGAAAATGTACCATTTGCAAGCAAAGAACGTGCAGACATTTTTTCTATAAGAACCCTGATTGATTTTGGAGGAATTGCAATCCTGCATGCTTATCAGAGCAGGATTAGTGAGTATATTGCCGAAAAAGAACTTTCAGCAATGAATGTGATCCTGAAAAGTCAATATGAGCAGTATCGAAATTATCAGGACAGTCTGGATCTCATACAGATGAAATATCATGACTTGAAGCATCAGATCACAGCACTTCGTGCAGAATCAGACGAAGAAAAACGTAAAAAATGGATTGATGCAATGGAGGAAGAAGTCTCTGCCTTTGAAAATATGAGCAAAACAGGTAATCAGGTGCTGGATACAATTCTTGCAGCTAAAATTTTTCATTGTCGAAAAAATTACATACAGATTACCTGTGTAGCGGATGGTAAGTTACTGGATTTTATACATGTAACAGATTTGTGTTCCATTTTTGGAAATGCATTGGATAATGCAATTGAACATGTAATTATGATACCGGAAGTGGAAAAAAGACTGATTCATCTGACGGTATCTGCAAAAAAGAGTTTTGTTTTTATTAAAATAGAAAATTATTGTGAAGATAAAATTCAGAAAAATGAAAATGATCTGATTACAACAACAAAAGTAGATCGACAAAACCATGGATTTGGATTAAAAAGCATTCGTACTGCTGTGGAGAAATATAATGGTTCTGTGGATTTTGGAGTGGATCAGAACTGGTTTGAATTAAAGATTCTTTTACCCAGAGCAATGTAAAGCTCTGGGTGTTTTTTTGCATTTCATGCCATATTTTTGCATGTTGTGCCAAAACCGGCACGATGAAAAAGATATGATATAGTAAGGTCAACAGGAAACAGTTCCTGAAATTATGGGACAGATAAAAAGGAGGAAAAAAGAGAATGATCAGTGTTGAAATGGAAGATGTTCTGGCGGTATTACAGTTGTGCAAACCGTATATTATCGGTATTATTGCTGCACTTGTAATTGGAATCGTAATTATGATCGCATGCCGCAGGATGTCCAGGGGCAAAAGATTTCTGATAAGGGGAGAAGCTGCGATCGCAATGGCTCTTGCAGTTGTTGTCTGCGTGAATATGATCTGTTTTGGACCAATGGCTACGTTGATTGGACTGGCAACGGGAAATGGAACTTTAAGCGATGAAACAAATGAAGAAGCTGCGGAAGCAGCAGAAGAAATTATGGAAGACGGAATTGTTCTTCTGAAGAATGAAAGCCTGCTTCCTTTAAATGAAACAAAAAAACTGAATATTTTTGGCTGGGAATCTATTAATCCGGCTTACGGAGGAGCAGGTTCCGGTGGAATTAATGATCTGTATGATATTGTCAGTCTGAATCAGGGACTTGAAAATGCCGGATTTTCTATTAACCAGGAACTGGTTGATTTTTATAACAATTATGGTGCAGATAATCCGGAAATGTCTATTCAGAAACAGAGCTGGACATTACCGGAGCCACCTGTAGATACTTACAGTGATGGGCTTATTAAAAGTGCGAAAGAGTATTCTGATGTGGCAGTTGTGGTTCTTTCCAGAAAAGCAGGTGAAGGTCATAATGATATTCCGATGGATGTAAGTAAAGCGGCATATGATAATAATTCAGATAAATATGACGATTTCCCGGAGGGAGAACATTATTTACAGCTATCTCAGACGGAAAAAGACATGGTGGATATGGTCTGCTCCAACTTTGATGATGTTATAGTAATTTATAATGGGGCAAATCAGTTTGAACTTGGTTTCGTAGATGAATATCCACAGATTAAATCCGTTGTATGGTGCCCTGGAACGGGAAATGTGGGATTTGATGCACTTGGTAAAGTTTTTTCAGGTGAAGTGAATCCTTCCGGAAAAACACCGGATACATTTATTTACGACATGACAACTGCTCCATGGTGGAACAATGGGGAAAAGATTGAATATACCAACTTGGCAGATATGGCCGTTGAAGGAATGAATGCAGGAACCGCTCAGGTGTATGCTCCGGCATTTACGAATTATGTGGAAGGTATTTATGTAGGATACAAGTACTATGAAACTGCTGCACAGGAAGGGGCGATTGATTACGATAAGACTGTACAGTATCCATTTGGATATGGTCTGAGTTACACGGAATTTGAACAGAAAATGGGTGAACTGGAGGAAAAAGACGGACAGATTTCTGTAGATGTAGAAGTAACCAACACAGGAGATGTTGCAGGAAAAGATGTAGTAGAAGTGTATTATAAACCGCCATATACAAATGGCGGAATTGAGAAATCTTCTGCAAATCTGATTGAGTTTGAAAAAACAAATCTGCTTCAGCCGGGAGAATCTCAGACTGTTACAGTTACATTCAGTATAGAAGATATGGCTTCTTATGATGAGAATAATGCAAAAGCATATGTTCTTGAAAAAGGCGATTATGTGATTTCTATCAACAGCGATTCACATACTGTGCTGGATCAGAAAACTTATACTGCAGATAAAGATGTAGTATATAAGGGAGAAAATAAAAGAGCATCAGATGATACTGCAGCAACAAATGTATTTGAAGATGCAAAAGGCGATGTGACATATTTATCACGAGCAGATCATTTTGCAAATTATGAAGAGGCTACAAAAGCGCCGGCATCTGCAGAGCTGGGTGAGCCATATGTTTCTGAATATCATCTGAACAGCAACTTTGATAAGACTACATATCTCAATGATGAGGATGTAATGCCGACAACAGGAGCAGATAATGGACTTACATTAGCTGATATGCGTGATGCTGATTATGACAATCCTCGTTGGGAAAAACTTCTGGATCAGCTTACTGTTGACGAAATGGCAAATATGATTGCAATGGCAGGTTATCAGACAGCAGCCATGGATTCTGTGGGAAAAGTGGCTACACTTGATTTCGATGGACCAGCAGCAATTAATAACAACTTTACAGGAGTTGGTTCTATTGGATTTCCAATTGAAGTTGTGGTTGCTTCCACATGGAATAAGCAACTTGCACAGGCCTGGGGTGAATGCATGGGCAAGATCAGTCAGGAAATGGGTGCAGAAGGCTGGTATGCACCAGGTATGAATACTCATAGAACTGCATTTGGAGCAAGAAACTATGAATACTTTTCAGAAGATGGAGTTCTTGCAGGAAATATGGGAGCAAAAGCAGTAGAAGGAGCAAGAAAATATGGAGTTTATTCTTATATCAAACATTTTGCTCTGTATGAGGGAAATGCAAAGATGGTAAGTGTCTGGTCAAATGAGCAGGCAATCCGGGAAATTTATCTGAAACCATTTGAAATTTCTGTAAAACAGGGTGGTGCAAATGCGGTTATGGTTTCCTGGAGTTTCCTTGGAGATAAATGGACTGGAGAAAGCAGTAACCTTATGAATACAGTTCTCAGAGATGAATGGGGATTCAGGGGAATGGCACTTACAGACTTCTTCCGAAACAATGGTCATGGATTTATGAATGCAGATGCAGCTTTGGCGAATGGAGTAGATGCAATGCTGTCCACATTCAACGGAGAAGAGAACAATGTAGCCAATCCGGAACATCCAACATCTGTACTTCAGATGAGAAATGCCTGCAAAAATGTCATGTATACAGTTGTAAGCAGTTGGGCTTATGATGGAGAACACGAAGAAACAGGTATGGAAAACTGGAAAAAAGCAGGAATTGGTATCGACATTGTAATAGCACTTTTCATGGCAGGAATGGAAGTACTGGTAATCAAAGGATATAAGAAAAGAAAGAGTGCTGAATAAGGATGAAAGTGGGATGGAAAACAGTTATGAAACAGCAAAAATTGGTTGAAAAGATGACAATAGAAGAAAAGGCAGCGATACTCAGTGGAAAAACTGTCTGGCAGACCAGAGAAATTGACAGGCTTTCCATCCCGTCCATCTTTCTTTCAGATGGACCGCATGGAATCAGAAAACAGGCAGGAGCAGGAGACCATCTGGGACTGAATGCATCCTTGAATGCAACTTGTTTTCCCACAGCAGCGACGATAGCAAACAGCTGGAATCAGGATCTGGGAGAAGAGATTGGACAGGCTCTTGGAGAGGAAGCAGCAAGTATGGATGTAAATATCCTGCTTGGTCCGGGATTAAATATTAAAAGAAGCCCATTATGTGGAAGAAATTTTGAATATTTTTCAGAAGATCCATATCTTTCCGGAAAGATGGCAGCGTCATATATTCGTGGAATACAGAGTAAAGGCGTTTATGCCTGCCCGAAGCATCTGGCGGTTAACAGTCAGGAACTCCGGAGAATGGCAATGGACGCAGTTGTTGACGAACGGACATTAAGAGAAATTTATCTGACCGGTTTTGAGATAGCTGTTAAAGAAGGGCATGCAAAAGCAATCATGAGCAGTTACAACCAGATTAATGGGATTTATGCTAATGAGGACAAACATCTTTTGACAGATATCCTGCGCAAAGACTGGGGATTTGATGGAATTGTAGTAACAGACTGGGGCGGAAGCAATGACCATGTGAAAGGTGTTGCTGCCGGCTCAAATCTGGAGATGCCGTCCTGTGGGTACGATTCTGCAAGAGAAGTGATTGCTGCTGTCCGAAATGGAAAGCTGAAGGAAGCGGATTTGGATGAAAGAGTTGGAGAACTGGTGGACGCAGTGATGGAACTGACATCAGGGAAGAAGCCTTCAGATAAAAACTTTGACAGAAACGCACATCATCAACTGGCAAGGAAAGCAGCAGCAGAAAGCATGATTCTTCTGAAAAATGAAAAACAGATTCTTCCGCTGGATACCAAAAAATCCATCGCTATTATTGGAGATTTTGCTTTTTCACCCAGATATCAGGGGGCAGGATCTTCTATGGTCAATCCAACAAAAGTAGAAGATATGTCATCGATTCTGCAACAATATGATCTGAATATTCTGGGGATGACAAGAGGCTATCAGAGAAATGGAGAAGTAGATGAGAATGACAGAAAGTTTGCGTTAAATTTGTCTATGAACGCGGATATTGTAATTTTCTGCTTTGGTCTTGATGAGATCAGCGAATCAGAAGGACTGGACAGAACACATATGCGTATTCCACAGAATCAGATAGATCTTCTGCAGGATATAAGTAAAGTGAATGAAAATATTATTGGAATACTGAGTGCAGGATCTGCGGTAGAAATGCCATGGCACACCTGCTGCAAAGCGATTTTGCATGGCTATCTGAATGGACAGGCAGGTGCTTCTGCAACATTGGATATTCTGATCGGAAAAGTGAATCCATCAGGAAGACTGGCAGAAACATATCCCATAACTTATGAACAGACACCGGCATTCCGATATTATCCAAGTAATGAGAAAACATCGGAATACCGCGAGAGTGTTTATGTAGGATATCGCTATTATGATACTTCAAAAGTCCGGGTGCAATATCCATTTGGTTTTGGGCTTTCCTATACGGAATTTACATATTCTGATCTTATCATAGAAGAGGATGGAATCAAAGTTTCGGTTACCAATACAGGTGACAGAGACGGAGCTGAGGTTGTTCAGATGTATGTAGGACTTCCCAATGCAATCGTGTTCCGACCGGAAAAAGAACTGAAAGGCTTTGCAAAAGTTTATCTGAAGGCAGGAGAAAGCAGACAGCTCAGGATTCCTTTTGATGATAAGACATTTCGTTATTGGAATATAAAAACGGGACAGTGGGAAATAGAAACAGGAACTTATCAGATTATGGTAGGAGCCAGTGTTGCAGATATTCGTTTAACAGGTATGACTGAGAGAACAGGAAATAGTAAAGGGTATCCGTATAATCCGGCAAAAATGCCTTACTATTATACAGGAATCGTGCAGAAAATATCAGATGAGGAATTTCGTGAACTTCTTGGCCATGAGATACCGAACGGGAGATGGAGTGGAAATCTGGAAATCAATGATGCAATCTGTCAGATGTATTATGCAAAAAGCAGACTTGCAAGACTGATATATAGATGTCTCACAAAAATGAAAAAGAAGAGTGAAGAACAGGGGAAACCAGATCTGAATATTCTTTTTATTTACAATATGCCGTTCCGGGGGATTGCCAAGATGACCGGCGGGGCAGTCAGTATGGAAATGGTATATGGAATTGTCGATGCTGTGAATGGCCACTTTATGATTGGAGTAAAAAAAGTAGTTGGCGGATATTTCAGAAACAGAAGAAATAATAAGAAATATGAAAAATTATTAAAAGGAGCCGGAGTGAAGTGCAGATGAATCATATAAAAAATATATGGAAATGTTTTGAAGAGAAACATACTACTTTTGCAAAATGGCTTTATCAGATATTCTATTTTGTTATATTCAGTATGGGCGTGACAGTATTCCAGTATCTTGTATTTACATTTTTACCAGGGATTTTGGGAATTGGTCTGGCTGGTACAGAATTTATGTGGCCAAAGTTTTCCATGAATCTGTTTGGAGTAAAATTTACATGGAGTTTGCTGGGGTATAATGTATTGCGTGATGCAACGGGAAATATATTGATCGGTGGTGGACTTGGCTATTTTATCAGTTATGAATTGGGGTCATTTCTTGCACAGTGTATCAATTTTCCACTTCAAAGAAATATTACTTTTAAAAGCCATGGAAATCCTGTATATCAGGCAATCTGGTATTTTGTTGCATGGGTGGTAATTTCACTGATTTGTAATGGATTTAATAATCTGTGGATGCCAGTTGCATCTGCATATGTGGCCCCGGCAGTCTATAACATGCTTGTGACAATTATTACAGGTGGAGTTTCCATGGTGATTTTTTTCTTTGTGTTTAAAATTATTTTCCCAGAGGGGAAGGCTGAATAGAAGAAATTAGCAAGTATGCCTGAAATCTAATAATAAAAGAGATGAGGAGTAGTAAGAAAATCAGACAAATATATTTTTCCAAGAATTTGTCGTAAAAATGTGGTCAAACCAAGAAAATCGAGTGCGAAAGAGAATGTTACGCCATGCACAGCTCGGGAAAGAATTCCCTCGCTGTAGGGCTGTCGCCCTATAAAATAGCAAAAAAAGACGCCTTTGCAAGTAAACTAGCAGGGCGTCTTTTTTCACCATTTTGCACGCCTCGTAGCGTTCACAAAAAATGTGAAGAGGTTGAATGCAAGAGTTATTGCAACCCGGGTATATCACGCTAAATATAAGGTGTTTTGAGAGAGTAAATGCAATTATAAGATAGAAGTTACAGTTGAAATAGGCTATACTTAGAATGCAGGCAGATGAAAACCAGAAGCTTTTTAACATCAAAATAAGACGGCTGGCATGAATCTTGCAGGACTAAATGCAACCCGTCTGAAGAGATGAAAACTGCTTCTCTCAGGCATTATATTTGGGCGTTTGTTATTTTATAAGATCAGGCTTGAGGTGGATCTGGTCAGCGGGAACTGATCGAAGATCCATGAGACTCATCAGTTTTGCATCAAGCAGAAGAAGAGCCAGCTGGAATGGAGTGCAGCCATTCAGGCTGGCTCTTGCCGTACTGTTGATGTGATTCATCATAAGGTTTACTTTCTGTTCAGTAAGAGAGTCAAAAGAAGTTCCTTTTGGGAGGATATAACGTATAAACTCATGATTCTTTTCCAGGCGCCCTTTCTGCCAGGAGGACATGGGGTCGCAGTAAAAGACCTTTGTAAGGACATCCTGCCGGTGCGGCATCTCAAATAATGAAGGATCCAGGAAAGAACTCCCGTTGTCTGTCAGTATTATCGGAAACAGCTGTGAATAAGTCTGTGGGCCAAGTTCAGACAGCAGGAGATCAAAAACATCCTGAACATATTTCCTGCGGTCACCAGGCAAGAGAAAAAGAAGCATCAGAGAACAGTTCCGAAAGAACAGAGTAAGGAGGACAGGACCGGATTTACCACCGGCGCCTTCCACTACATCAAGTTCTACTATTGAAGAATCGGGGGAAGAAGCAAGAAAATCCAGGAGATCTCTGTAAGTACGGTTCTTTCGATATCCGGGAACCGGTGTATCAAGCTGTTTCTTTTTACGTTTTTTGTAGCGGACTTTTCTGGGAAGATCAAGGTTGATAATAGAAAGATATTGCTTATCCACGTAGGAATAAAGAGTACGCTGACAGCAGGGAATATCTTCCATATGAGAAAGAAAGATATGAGAAAGCGGCTGGCCCTTTTTTATAAGTGGGGAAACGAGCCTGTCGAGCTGATCAAGTTCTTCAGGGGAGAGATTGATGCCACTGCGGGAGGAAGAACGGAGTTCCAAAGAGGTATCATGGGAATGTTTGGCGCGGTAGAAAAAGAAATCATGGGAACAACGGCGCAGCTTAGGACAAGCGTTACAGACATAAGGAGGTTTTTTTAAGAGCTCGCATTTAGCAGTCGTAAAAGAAGGACAGAAAGAAGCGCATTTCCTGCTTCGACACTTAGAGCAAAGAGAGGAGCAGGAAAGATTGCCGCAGACGCTCTGTTTGGAGCAGGAAGAAAAATAAATGCACTCGGTTTTCCTGCGGCTGCGGTCATCGTAATAGTGAGGGGAAAAGATCAGATGGCGTCGAACTTCCCTGGAAACAGAGGAAGGGCTCTTGCCAAGTTCGTCAGCAATCTTTTTGAAGCTCCATCCTTTTTCGATGCCAGTCTCGATAGAGATTCTGTCAGAGAGTGTAAAGTGTTTGCCTTTGTTGGATTCAATAAAAGTATTCATAAATAGAAACTCCTTTCATGTTGGAGCCTGAGAGTAATTTCATGTTACTATGATTGCAGAGGTAAATGCAACCCCTATGTCTGCGTTTGAGAACAAAAAGATCTAAGGGTTGCATTTACTTTTTCAATTAAAATTCACAAAGAGTTCACAAAATAATTAGCACTCACCTCTTGACAGTGCTAATAACAAGTGTTATATTACCAGTATAACAAAGATAACCCTAAGGATATGGGAATGTTTCTGTATCCTTTTCTTATGATATGAAGGAGGAGAGCCTATGAATATCAGTAAATTTACACAGAAATCCATACAGGCTGTTCAGGACCTTGAGAAGGTTGCTTACGAATATGGCAATCAGGAAGTGGAGCAGGAGCATCTTCTTTATGCACTGCTTACCCAGGAGGACAGCCTGATCCTTAAGTTGATCGAAAAGATGGAGATCAACAAAGATTACTTTATTGATGTAGTAAAGAAAGCACTGGATGCAAAAGTCAAAGTATCCGGTGGAGACCTGAGATTTGGACAGTATCTGAACAAGGCTCTGGTTAATGCAGAAGACGAAGCCAAAGCAATGGGTGATGAATATGTTTCTGTTGAGCACCTGTTTCTTTCCATTCTGAAACAGCCAAGTCCCAGCATGAAAAAAATCCTCAGCGAGTTTGGCATCACCAGAGAACGTTTCCTTCAGGCACTGTCTACAGTCAGAGGTAATCAGAGAGTAGTCAGTGATAACCCGGAAGCTACTTATGATACTTTGAATAAATATGGCGAGGATCTGGTAGAAAAGGCCAGAAACCAGAAGCTGGATCCGGTGATCGGACGTGATGCGGAGATTCGTAACATCATTCGTATCCTGTCACGTAAGACAAAGAACAACCCGGTTCTTATTGGTGAACCTGGTGTTGGTAAGACTGCAGCCATTGAAGGCCTGGCACAGAGAATTGTGGCAGGGGATGTACCGGAAGGTCTGAAAGACAAAAAGATTTTTGCTCTGGATATGGGTGCGCTGGTTGCAGGTGCCAAATATCGTGGTGAATTTGAGGAACGTCTGAAAGCAGTTCTGGAAGAAGTAAGAAAGAGTGAAGGAGAGATCATCCTTTTCATCGATGAACTTCACCTGATCGTAGGTGCCGGCAAGACAGACGGTGCCATGGATGCAGGCAATATGCTGAAACCAATGCTTGCCAGGGGTGAGCTCCACTGTATTGGTGCTACTACATTGGATGAGTATCGTCAGTATATCGAGAAAGATGCTGCCCTTGCCCGTCGATTCCAGCCGGTTATGGTGGATGAACCTACAGTAGAAGATACTATTTCTATTCTTCGTGGTCTGAAAGAAAGATATGAAGTGTTCCATGGAGTCAAGATCACAGACAGTGCGCTGGTAGCAGCAGCCACACTTTCTCACAGATATATCACAGACCGGTTCCTGCCGGACAAAGCCATCGACCTGGTGGATGAGGCCTGTGCACTGATCAAGACAGAACTGGATTCCATGCCAACAGAGCTGGATGAACAGAGACGTAAGATCATGCAGCTGGAGATTGAGGAATCTGCTCTTAAGAAAGAAACAGATAACTTAAGTAAGGAACGACTGGCTGATCTTCAGAAGGAACTGGCTGAGATGCGTGATGCGTTTAACACACAGAAGGCACAGTGGGATAATGAGAAACATTCTGTAGAAAAGCTCCAGAAGCTTCGTGAGCAGATTGAAGATATCAATAAACAGATCCAGAAAGCAAAACAGAATTATGATCTGGAAAAAGCAGCAGAACTGCAGTATGGCGAACTTCCAAGACTTCAGCAGCAACTGGACATTGAGGAACGCCAGGTAAAAGAAAGTGACAGAAGTCTGGTACATGAGGCTGTTACAGATGATGAGATCGCAAGGATTATTTCCCGGTGGACCGGCATTCCTGTAACCAAGTTGACAGAAGGAGAAAGAACGAAACTTCTGGGTCTGGAAGATGAGCTGCACAAACGTGTCATCGGACAGGATGAAGGTGTACGTCTGGTAACAGATGCTATCCTCAGATCCAAAGCCGGTATCAAAGATCCTACAAAGCCTATCGGATCTTTCTTATTCCTCGGACCTACAGGTGTAGGTAAGACAGAGCTTGCCAAGACTCTAGCGGCTACACTGTTTGATGATGAACAGAATATGGTACGAATCGATATGAGTGAGTATATGGAGAAATATTCGGTATCCCGTCTGATCGGAGCGCCTCCGGGATATGTAGGATATGAAGAAGGCGGTCAGCTGACAGAGGCTGTTCGTCGTAAACCATACAGTGTTGTTCTTTTTGATGAAATCGAAAAGGCACATCCGGATGTATTCAATGTACTTCTCCAGGTACTGGATGACGGACGTATCACAGATTCGCAGGGACGTACGGTAGACTTTAAGAATACCATTCTGATCATGACATCCAATATTGGTTCTCCATATCTTCTGGATGGTATTGACGAAAATGGTGATATTAAACCGGATGCGCAGGAACAGGTTATGAATGACCTGAGAGGACATTTCCGTCCGGAATTTTTGAACCGTCTGGATGAGATCATTATGTTCAAGCCATTGACAAAAGACAACATTGGAGGCATAGTAGACCTGATGGTCAAAGAACTTTCCAATCGTCTGGCTGATCAGGAACTTTCTCTGGAACTGACAGACGCTGCCAGAACACAGGTTATTGAGAATGGTTATGATCCTGTTTATGGTGCACGTCCTCTGAAGCGTTATCTGCAGAACTATGTGGAGACACTGGCAGCCAAGAAGATTCTTTCTGGTGATGTACATGCGGGAGATATTCTTGTACTGGATGTGAAAGACGGAGAGTTTGTGATCAATACCAAATAATTAGGAGGTATCAGATGATTCCGAAAGATCCGGTTATGTTATTAAGTTATGTAAATACTCAGCTCAGGGATTTTTACAAATCCCTGGATGAGCTCTGTCAGGACAAAGATCTTGACAAAGAAGAGCTGGTTGAGAAGATGGCGTCTATTGATTACCAGTATGATCCGTCAGCCAACCAGTTTCTATAAAATATTAGTATAAAGAATTCCCGGTGCGAAATCGGGAAAAAATAAAATCAGACTCCGGTGGGGATGATCATGAGGATCCCTGCCGGAGTCTTTTTACTTTCTTCACACTTTATTTAAAATATATTTAGTCCGACAAACTAAAATCTCAAGCATACCTTCCATGTAAATCTTAAAAAAGTGTGAAATATACAAAAGCCTGTTGCGCTTTTTGTGTAATTGTATATAATATATGATTAGACGACTAATTAATAGTTGACTAACAAATTTACGTCAACGGAGGTGAAACATTGTTTACAGAAGGAGAACCAGAGTTTTGCCCGGAAGCAAACAAAGCATCTAAAGCATCTTTTTTTGGGATGTTTATGCAGATTGACCGTCGCTTTATGGGCAAATGCTTTGGACAGATGCAGGAGTTGGGCATTTATCCGGGACAGATTCCGGTGCTTGGATTACTGGCACATAGGGACGGACTCAGTCAGAAGGAAATTGCAGAGCGGCTTCGGATCAAACCGCCTACAGTGAATGTAACCGTTCAGCGCCTGGAAAAAGCCGGATTTCTTTACAGAAAAGCAGATGAAAAAGATCAGCGTATATCCAGAATCTACCTTACAGAAAAAGGACATAAAGCCAAAGAAAAAGGCATGGAAAAGGTAGCAGAAAACGAAAAAATTCTTCTGGATGGTCTGAGCGATACAGAATTGTGTCTCTTAAGAAGATTTTTGGAGCAGATTACAGCCAATATTGACAAGATTCCTGGAGGAACCGGGAAAATCAATAAAGAAAATATCGAAAACAGAGAAAAGGAAGGTAAGAACCATTGATCAAACTGATGAAATACCTGAAAAAATCAGCCGGCTATGTAGTTTTGATTATAGCATTACTGTTTCTTCAGGCATACTGCGACCTTTCCCTGCCGGATTACACATCCAGGATCGTGAATGTAGGAATCCAGCAGAATGGTATTGAAGACAGTGTTCCTGACAAGATACGTAAGACTTCCATGGAAAGCCTGAAGTTGTTTATGGATGAAAAGGATCAGAAAATTGTAGATTCTTATTATGAAGAAGATGGAGAAAATCTTGTACTGAAAAAGAATATCTCATCGAGTGACAGAGACAAGCTGGGGACTATATTGGCTGAACCGATGATGGTTCTGACAAGTGTGTCTTCAGGAAGTGATGAAATGCAGGCTGCTTTTGCAAAGATGGGTGTTCCGGAGGGGGCAGATCCACTGGAAGTACTGGCACAGATGCCTCAGGAAGCAAGAAAATCTATCACCGACAAATTTGAAGAAAAAATTAAAGATATGCCGGAATCCATTGTGACACAGGCAGGTGTTGCCTATGTAAAGACAGAATACGAAGCCATAGGTGAAGATGTAGATGCCATGCAGATGCATTATATCAAGGTTGCTGGTGTGAGAATGCTTGGAATGGCACTTGTCACCATGCTTTGTGCCATCTGCGTAGTATTTCTTTCTGCCAGAGTGGCAGCAGCTCTTGGTCATGATCTGAGGAATGCAGTTTACCGGAAGGTTATCACCTTTTCCAGCAGAGAATACCACAAATTTTCCACTGCGTCCCTGATCACACGCTGTACCAATGATATTCAGCAGGTACAGCAGGTTATGGCAATGTTATTCCGTATTGTACTTTACGCACCGATCCTTGGCCTGGGAGGTGTAATCCGGGTACTGAATACCGATGCTTCCATGACCTGGATTCTTGGTGTGGCAGTGATACTGATCCTGGCGGTGATCTTTGTACTGTTCCAGGTGGCTATGCCAAAGTTTACTGTATTGCAGACTCTGGTAGACAAACTGAACCTGGTAACAAGAGAAATCCTTACCGGTATTCCTGTGATCCGGGCATTCAGTCGGGAAAAACACGAAGAAGAACGATTTGAAGAAGCTAATGCAAGGCTTACAAAGACGAACCTTTTTGTAAACAGATGTATGACTTTTATGATGCCTACTATGATGCTGATCATGAATGGAGTATCAGTTCTCATTATTTACAGCGGAGCTTATGCTGTAGATGGCGGAACCATGCAGGTAGGTAATGTAATGGCATTTATCCAGTATTCCATGCAGATCATCATGTCTTTTCTGATGATCACTGCCATGTCCATTATGCTTCCAAGAGCCAATGTTGCGGCTCTTCGTATTAATGAGGTACTGACAACAGAAGTCAGCATCAAAGATCCTTCTGAACCGGTGAAACCTTACGATCATGTAAAGGGAACTGTTGAATTTGAACATGTAAGTTTTGCCTATCCGGAAGCCGGTGAAAATGTCCTGACAGATATTTCTTTCAAGGCAGAAAAAGGTGAGACGGTTGCAGTGATCGGAAGTACAGGAAGCGGTAAAAGTACACTGGTAAACCTGATTCCACGATTCTATGATGTAACTGAAGGTTCTGTGAAAGTAGATGGTATTGATGTACGGGATATGACTCAGAAAGAAGTCAGATCCAAACTTGGTTATGTTCCACAGAAAGGCATTCTTTTCTCCGGAACTATCGATTCCAACATCCGTTATGGAAAGACAGATATTTCAGCAGATGAAGTGAAAGAAGCAGCTGAAGTGGCACAGGCAACAGAGTTTATTGATACCAAGCCACAGGGATATGAATCACCGATCGCACAAGGGGGAACCAACGTTTCCGGCGGTCAGAAACAGAGACTTTCCATTGCCAGAGCAATTGCAAAAAAACCGGAGATCTTCATTTTTGACGACAGTTTTTCCGCACTGGACTTCAAGACAGACAGCGCTCTTCGTAAAGCTTTAAAGAAACATACAAAAGATGCAACAACCATCATCGTGGCACAGCGTATCAGTACAATTCTTAATGCAGACAAGATCATTGTACTGGACGACGGACATATGGCCGGTATCGGTTCCCACAAAGAACTGATGAAGAACTGTGAAGTTTACCGGCAGATTGCCATGAGTCAGCTTTCAGAGGAGGAATTGGCATGAGTGAGCAGAGAAGAAGACGTGGCCCTATGGGTGGCAGAGGCATGCAGCCTGCAGAGAAGGCAAAAGACTTCCGAGGCTCCATGGCAAAACTGTTCCGGTATATGGAACGATACAAATTCCGTTTTGTAATGGTATTTGTTTTTGCAATCGCAGGTACAGTTTTTAATATTGCAGGACCGAAGATTCTGGGTAAAGCAACCACAGAACTTTATACAGGTCTGGTAGCCAAAGTAAATGGTACAGGTGGGATTGATTTTACAAAGATTGGCACCATCCTTCTCTGGACTTTGGGACTGTATGTGACAAGTGCATGTTTCTCCTTTATCCAGGGATGGATCATGACAGGAATTTCCAATGATGTTACTTACAATCTGAGAAAAGACATCTCGAAGAAGATCAATCACCTGCCGCTGAATTATTTCGAAAGCAGAACAAACGGAGAAATACTTTCCAGGGTTACCAATGACGTTGATACTCTTCAGATGAGCCTGAACCAGAGTCTTACACAGCTGATCACTTCAGTGACCACACTGATCGGTGTATTTATCATGATGCTTTCTATCAATGTGTGGATGACTCTTGCGGCGCTGCTGATTCTTCCAGTGTCCATGTTTATCATTCAGACAGTCATGAAACATTCACAGAAATATTTCCAGGATCAGCAGACTTATCTTGGAACAGTAAATGGTCAGATTGAAGAAAATTTTGGCGGTCATGATGTTGTCAGAGTTTTCAACAAAGAAAAAGATGTACTGGATGAATTTGAAAAGGATAATAAAAAACTTTATGAATCTGCATGGAAGTCTCAGTTCTTTTCCGGAATGATGATGCCGATCATGCAGTTTGTAGGAAACCTTGGATATGTTATGGTGGCACTTCTTGGTGGTGTTTTTGCCATTAAAGGAACTATCGAAGTAGGTGATATCCAGTCCTTCTTCCAGTATATCCGTAATTTTACACAGCCTATCCAGCAGATTGCACAGGTTACCAACCTTCTTCAGTCATCTGCAGCAGCTTCTGAGCGTGTATTTGAATTTCTGGAAGAAGAGGAAGAAGAACAGCAGCCGGCCCATCCGGATTCCATTGAAGGAATGGAAGGTAATGTTCAGTTTGAACATGTAGAGTTTGGATATAACCCGGATAAAATTATTATTCATGATTTTTCCGCAGATGTTCATGATGGTCAGAAGATTGCCATTGTAGGACCTACAGGAGCAGGAAAAACCACCATGGTGAAACTTCTTATGCGTTTCTATGATGTAAACAAAGGTGCCATCAAAGTGGATGGTCATGATGTAAAGAATTTTAACAGAAGTGAACTTCATGAAATGTTCGGTATGGTACTGCAGGATACCTGGCTGTTTTCAGGAACTATTATGGAAAATATCCGCTACGGAAGACTGGATGCTACAGATGAAGAAGTAATTGCAGCAGCCAAAGCAGCCCATATTCATAACTTTATCATGCAGCAGCCGGGTGGATACCAGACGGTCCTTGATGAAGAGACCAGCAATATTTCTCAGGGGCAGAAACAGCTTCTGACCATTGCCAGAGCCATCCTTGCAGATAACAGGATCCTGATCCTGGATGAGGCTACTTCTTCTGTTGATACCAGAACAGAAATGCAGATCCAGAAGGCTATGGATAATCTGATGAAAGGCCGGACCAGCTTTGTGATTGCACACAGACTTTCTACTATCAAGGATGCAGATCTGATCCTGGTAATGAAAGACGGTGATATCATTGAACAGGGTAACCATGAAGAACTTCTTGCAAAAAAAGGCTTCTATGCAGATCTTTACAACAGCCAGTTTGAAAAAGGATCTTCTGAGGAACTCTGTTCCTGAACCGGAGCAAAGAAACCGGTATGAAATAAAAAACAGAATATAAGCCAGAGAAAAGACAGTCTTATGACAGGAGAACGACTCTTGTCAGAGACTGTCTTTTTGGGTATAATAAGAAAATTACGTGACTGCAGGGAACGGTGGACAGTTGCGATTACAGTAGAAGGAGGAAAATGTGTTAAGGTTATGCTGGATGTGAACAATGGCAGAGAATATCTGCAATATGTAATAGAATGTCTGAACAGAAGACTGAAGGAAACAGATACAGCAATTCTGGAAGGAACCAGAGAGATCGAGAACATGCACGAATACTACTGGGAAAATTATACAGAGATGGATCAGTACGGGTATGAGGATTTTGATAACAGGCAGGCACTGCAGCGACAGGTGAATGCCAACGAAGAGCAGTTTCTTCTTCGCAAACGTTTCCGCAAAATGCTGGATTCTCCTTTCTTTGGAAGAGTAGATTTTCTTTATGAAGGAGATGAGGAGCCGGAGGCTTTTTATATCGGTATTGCTAATCTTTCCGAGAAAGCAGGGAGCCGACCGCTGGTATATGACTGGAGAGCACCGGTCAGCGGACTTTTTTATGATTATGACAGAGGTCCTGCTTCTTATGAAGCACCTTCCGGAATTTTTGAAGGAGAGATCACTTCCAAGTGGCAGTACAAGATCCGTAAGGGAAATCTGGTCTACGAATTTGAAAGTGATGTAAAGATCGACGATGAAATCCTGAAGGCGGAGCTTGGAAGCAACGGAGAAGTACAGCTGAAAAATATCATCCGTACCATCCAGAAGGAGCAGAATGCCATCATCCGCAATACGCATGACCGGATCATGGTTATTCAGGGGGCAGCAGGAAGTGGCAAGACTTCTGTGGCACTTCACAGGATCGCCTATCTTCTGTATCATGACAGAGAACACCTGAAATCATCCAACATTCTGGTTTTGTCACCAAACAGTGTGTTTGCAGATTATATTTCTCATATTCTGCCGGAGCTGGGAGAAGAGAATATCCGGGAAATGAGTTTTGATCTGTTTGCTTATAAGGAGTTGAAGGATATTGTTTCTGACTGTGAGGACAGGTATGACCAGATTGAACGGTCAGTATTATATCCACAGTCCCAGAAGCTCTGCAGGGAAAAGCAGTCCAGGGAATTTACAGCCAGACTGGATGGCTATATGATGGCACTGGAAGATGAACTGATGAATTTCCGGGATATAGAATACAGGGGATATGAACTGAAAGAATCCCAAATTATTGATTTTTTTTATTTTAAGTTTATGGATATTCCCCTTCTGTCCCGTATGGTGGCAGTGGCAGAATATTTTATTGACGAAGTGGAGACACTGAGAGACAGAGATCTTTCGGAAGAAGAAAAAGAAGAGATCACCGAGAAATTCCTCAGGATGTACGAAACAAGAGACTGTTATATTCTGTACAGCCGGTTCCTGGAAGAACAGGGCATGAAGCCGCTTCCAAGAGTCGCTTTTGAGAAAAGAAAACTGAAATACGAAGATGTGTACCCGGTTCTTTATCTGAAATATTCTCTTTATCGTGCCGGTACCAACAACGGTATCAAGCATCTGGTCGTGGATGAGATGCAGGATTATTCATGGATCCAGTACCTTCTTCTTAAGAAACTGTTTCCATGCAGAATGACCATCTTGGGAGACCGGGCGCAGACCATGGAAGAGCATCAGCAGGATGTACTGGGATTTTTACCAAAGATCTTTGGGAAAGATATCCGCAGGATCATCATGAACCGCAGCTACCGCAACACTGTGGAGATTGCAGAATATGCCAACCAGCTGGCAGGAATCCAGGACATGGAGCTTTTTGAACGTCATGGGAGACCGGTGGAAGAGAGTTCTTTCCCAGACCGAGAATCTGCACTGGATCAGGTACTGGAGATCTGGAAAGAAGCCAGTTCCAGATTTGAGACTGCTGCCCTTGTTTTTCTCACAGAAAAAGAAGCCAGATATGCAGCTTCCTATCTGAAAGAAAAAATAAATGCAGACAGTGCTACGGAGAACACAGATAAAGAAACCGTCTCTGTTTCCTATCTGGACCGCAACAGCCAGACTTTCCACAAAGGTCTTACAGTGACTACTTTTTATCTGGCAAAGGGACTGGAGTTTGATCAGGTTTTCGGACTGTTTCGTAAAGAGGTGGAGGACCGTGCAGATTCCATACAGAAACAGGCCAGGTATATAACAGCTACCAGAGCTCTTCATGAGCTTTTTATGTACAGTTTTCAGAGCTGAAAAGATTTTTTTATAAAAAAATTTAGGAATAGTTTCATAGTTATTTCACAGTTGCAGGGACAAATGACATTGACAGCCCTGTAATAAAACTGTAAAATATAGCACAGGATATCATAAACATTTATTTTAAGGAGGATGTTATGAAGAACAAAAGAATACTTGCGCTTTTAGCACTTACTATATCAGCATCAGTGTTTATGTCAGCATGTAGCTTTTTCGGAGGGGATGAACCGGAAGAATCAGTTGCAGTGACTGTCACACCGACACCGGTGGCTACAGAGACACCTACACCGGAGCCGACCATTGCACCGAATGTACAGAGTACTACTTATACTTCTGCAGACAAGACAATGGCGATCAACCTTCCGGATGCTACCTGGTCCAATAAGTCCGACGAAACAGATATGCTCAGTTTTGAATCACCGGAGCAGGGAAGCATTCTGATCCTTCATGGACAGGGGGCAGATACCATGTCTTCTACAGTGATTCCTACCACTGAAGATATGGCAGTATCTCTGGAACAGGCAGACGGAGACAAGACTCAGGGAACAGATTTTAATATTTATGAGTACAAGTCAGAAGATGTAAACGGAATTGGTGTATACAGTTACGTAACCAAGATGCTTAATACAGAAAAGAGTGGCGGTAGCCGTTACGTGATTCATAAGGTATTTGCCAACGACACCGAATATTATAATATCACAGCTTCTGTTAAGACAAAAGCTGCACTGGACTCTGTAAGAGCAGCCGTAGATTCTTTCCAGATCCTTGGTGATTCTTCCCTGAAAGAAGCAGCACCTGCAACAGCTGCCGCTACTACACCGGCAGGTACAGACACTGCTTCCACAGACAGCACAGCAGGAACAGATACACCTTCCACAGATGGTACCTCAACAGACGGAACCACTACAGATGGAACAGCTTCTGATGGAACAACCACAGACAGCAGCACTGCAGATGCTTCCCAGAGCGACAGTAATGACAGCAGTTCTGGCAGCAGTGATGACAGCTCTGATGGATATGCAGGATTTACCAATGAGCAGCTGAGCAACACAGACGAGACCAGAACTATTTATCGTAACTCAGACGGACATCCGATTGTTGTTACACCAGATGGAAATGGTAATTGGGGTGACTTTGATGGCAATACTTATCGTTTCACCGGTGAGTCAGACGTTTATGATCAGAATGACGAAAGTTATTACTGGCATGGAGAAGCAGCAGATGTATATTATATGACTGTACGATAATAAGAACAGTAAAGTGAAACAAGGCAGGTGAGAGATCATCTGCCTTTTCATCTACAGGGAGGAAAATCATTGGAAACATATGGAAAATTTGCCAGGGTTTATGATCTTTTCATGGACAATATAGATTATGAGGAATGGGCAGATTATATACAGAAACATCTGGAAGAACAGGGAATCCGGGATGGTCTGGTACTGGAACTTGGATGTGGTACAGGTACCATGACAGGATTGCTTGCACAAAAAGGATATGATATGATTGGAGTGGATAATTCCGAAGAGATGCTGGCAGAAGCCATGGAAAAGAAAATGGAATCCGGCCAGGATATTCTTTATCTTCTGCAGGATATGCAGGAGTTTGAATTGTACGGAACAGTACGAGCAGTAGTCAGCGTCTGTGACAGTCTGAATTATCTTACAGAAAAAGAAGATCTTCTCCAGGTATTCCGGCTGGTGAATAATTATCTGGATCCGGGCGGGGTATTCCTTTTTGATATGAATACCATACATAAATACAGAGATATCCTGGGAGATACAACCATCGCAGAGAACAGAGATGAGGGAAGTTTTATCTGGGATAATACCTTTGACGAAGAAAACAGCCTGAATTATTATGAACTTGCCATGTTTCTGCCAAGAGAGGATGGTCTCTATGAGAAATGTGAAGAGCTTCACTGTCAGAAAGCTTATGAGGAAAGTGAGATCAAAGATCTCATAAAAGAAGCCGGAATGGAACTTCTGGCAGTTTACGATGCCTATACTATGAATCCTGCAACAGAGGAAAGCGAGAGACTGTTTTTTGTTGCAGGAGAAAAAGGCAAAAATATTTGACAAAAGTATGAGAGGAACAACTTGAAATGAATGATTATATTGTAAGAGCAGTGGCTGCTGACAGCCAGATCAGAGCATTTGCAGCAGTTACCACAGAAACAGTGGAAACAGCCAGAAAGGATCACAATACCAGCCCGGTAGCTACCGCAGCACTGGGACGACTCCTTACAGGCGGAGCCATGATGGGCGTAATGATGAAAGGGGAAAATGACATCCTTACGCTTCAGATCAAGGGAGACGGACCTATCAATGGAATCATGGTAACTGCTGATTCCAAAGGAAGAGTTAAGGGATATGCAGGCAATCCCCAGGTGCTGATCCCTGCCAACAGCAAAGGCAAGCTGGATGTATCCGGAGCAGTAGGAAACGGTATCCTGAATGTGATCAAAGATATGGGACTGAAAGAGCCTTATTCCGGACAGGTGGCATTGCAGACAGGAGAGATCGCAGAAGATCTTACTTATTATTTTGCAGTCAGTGAACAGGTGCCTTCAGCAGTGGGTCTGGGAGTTCTTATGAACAAGGACAATACAGTACGCCAGGCAGGTGGATTTATTGTACAGGTAATGCCTTTTGCAGAGGAATCCACCATTGCGAAACTGGAACAGAACGTGCAGAAGATCCAGTCAGTAACCACACTGCTGGAACAGGGACATACACCGGAAAGTCTTCTTGAGCAGGTTCTGGAAGGATTTGACATTGAGATTAACGATACCATACCTACAGAATTTTACTGTAACTGCGACAAAAACAGAGTAGAAAAAGCTTTGATCAGCATTGGAAGAAAAGAATTAAACGAACTGATCCAGGAAGGCAAAGAAGTAGAGCTGAACTGCCATTTTTGCAATACCAATTATGTGTTCAGTGTGGAAGAGTTAAAAGAGATTCTCAGAAAGTGTAAATAACCATACACCATTCTTTACAGTGGTAAGCTGTAAGAGGCAAGGAGGAAACGGTGAAAGACGGATTTATTAAAGTGGCTGCAGGAACTCCGGATGTTCAGGTGGCAGACTGCGAATTTAATGCAGACAAGATTATCGAAATGGTTCAAGAAATGGAGAAACAGGGTGCAAAGGTTATGGTATTCCCGGAACTTTGTATTACAGGATATACCTGTGGAGATCTGTTCTGGCAGGAAACTCTTCTGGAAGAAGCCAGAGCACAGCTTCTCCGTATTGCAGAAGAGACCGAAGAGGTAGATGCACTGATTTTTGTAGGTCTGCCACTGGAATATCAGGGCAAACTCTACAACGTGGCGGCAGGTCTCAGTCATGGAGAAATCCTTGGATTTGTACCGAAGATCAATCTGCCAAACTATAACGAGTTTTATGAAGCAAGATATTTTACTTCCGGGGAAAAGGTAGATGGAAGCATTACTATCAAGAAAGAAGCACCGGAACTGGAATTTGACACAGAGAAATTTGCAGGAATCCTTACCGGAGGAAAGGTCATCGAATTTGGCTTTGACGATATGGATGAAGAGTATGATATGGAAGACGAGGAGAATCCGGATTATATAGAAGATGATTCCGAAGAAGAAGACATGGACGAATACGATGTGTCCATTTCTCCCAATTTGGTCTTTACCTGTAATGAAATACCGAAACTGCAGGTTGCTGCAGAGATTTGTGAGGATCTGTGGGTACCCAACCCTCCAAGTGTACAGCATGCCTATCATGGAGCCAACCTGATCGTGAATCTTTCAGCCAGCGATGAAGTGGTTGGAAAGGATGCTTACCGGAGAAGTCTTGTCAGCGCACAGTCAGCAAGACTTCTCTGCGGATATATTTATGCCAATGCCGGTGAGGGAGAGTCTACTCAGGATGTGGTATACGGAGGCCATAACCTGATCGCAGAAAATGGCACTATCCTTGCAGAAAGCAGACGTTTTGTCAATGGAGTCATCTATGCAGATCTGGATATCAACAGACTGAACAACGAAAGACGGAGAATGACCACCTGCCAGTTTGCACCGGATATCACGCCGGAAGGACAGAACATTTATTATAATGAAGCATTCTTTTCTCTTGAGATGGAAGAAACAGAACTTGCCCGTAAGTTTGATTCCAGACCATTTGTACCAGATGCGAAAGAAGAAAGAGAGCGCCGCTGTGATGAAATCCTGAATATCCAGGCTATGGGACTGAAAAAACGTCTGGCACATATTCATTGCCAGAATGCAGTGATTGGTCTTTCCGGAGGGCTGGATTCCACACTGGCACTTCTGGTAACAGTACGTGCTTTTGATATGCTGGGAATGGACAGAAGCAAGATCACAGCAGTTACCATGCCATGTTTCGGTACCACAGACAGAACCTATAATAATGCCTGCCAGCTGAGCCACTGCCTTGGTGCTACCTTGAAGGAAGTGAATATCCGGGAGGCTGTGAACCTTCATTTCCGGGATATCGGTCATGATCCACAGGTACATGATGTTACCTATGAGAACGGACAGGCAAGAGAGCGTACCCAGATCCTTATGGACATTGCCAATCAGTCCGGCGGTATTGTTATCGGCACAGGAGATCTTTCTGAACTGGCACTGGGATGGGCTACATACAATGGTGACCATATGTCCATGTATGCAGTAAATGCTTCCGTACCAAAGACTCTGGTGCGGCATCTGGTAAGATACTATGCAGATACCTGTAAAGATAAGAAACTGAGAGAAATTCTTCTGGATATTCTGGATACACCGGTAAGTCCGGAACTTCTTCCACCAAAGAACGGCGTGATCTCACAGAAAACAGAAGATCTGGTTGGCCCTTATGAACTTCATGATTTCTTCCTTTACTATATGCTCCGCTGGACTTTTCCACCGGCAAAGATCTACCGTATGGCACAGAATGCTTTTGCAGGAGAATATGAGGATGAAGTGATCCTGAAGTGGCTGAAAACATTTTACAGAAGATTTTTTACACAGCAGTTTAAACGTTCCTGTCTTCCGGACGGTCCGAAAGTAGGTAGTGTGGCAGTATCACCAAGAGGTGACTTACGAATGCCAAGTGATGCTTCCATGAAGCTGTGGATGAGAGAACTGGATAAAATTAAGATTTGAGGTAACGATTCAAAGCGGAGGTCCGTCAGGAAACCTCCGCCTTTTCAACTGCCTTTCTGATAGCTTCGATGAGCATGACAGATGTATATTTCTGGTCGCTGGGATAATCCAGATTTTCCAGGGACTGGCTGGAATAGATCTGGCTTGCCAAGGAATCCAGGGCAGGTTCGATCAGTGGAAACATGGCGGCAGTAGTCTCACTTAAATTGGTAAGATGAATAGAACTGATCCGGTCTGCATCTACAGTTACTTCCACATCGAAGGTATTGTTGTTCAGAGAAAGAGAAGAACGATAAATACCAGGTGTATACCTGGATGTACCCATGGAAGAGACCTGAGAGCTCTTTCCGGAACCAAACATAAAAAATACCAGTATTCCCAGAATGATCAGGAGAACCAGAAAGATGGCTGTATAGATCACTTCTTTCATATGTAATACAACGATTTTTGTTTTGGAACTCATTTTTTTGCCTCCTGATGGATGTTTTGGTTTTCTGTTTCGGATCCAGTTATTTTTCAGGGTAACTGCTCCTTATATCTTATTAGAGCAGCTGGTGTTTTATGCTGATCTGCAGGCAAAAAAGCAGTGATTTTTGGAGGTTTATATGTCATTACAGTTTATTATAGGAAATTCAGGAGCCGGTAAGTCCGTAAAAGCCTGTGAAGAGATCATCCGCAAAGGAATAGAACATCCGGACAGACGTTATTATGTGATTGTACCGGAGCAGTTTACCATGCAGACGCAGAAAACGCTGGTGGAGATGCATCCCAGAGGAGGAATCCTGAATATTGATGTGCTGAGTTTTGAGCGTCTGGCTTACAGAGTTCTGGGAGAAGTCGGTGGAGATACCAGGCAGCTTCTGGAAGAAACCGGCAAAAATATGGTTTTGCAGAAACTGGTACAGAGAAAAGAGAAAGATCTGACCTATCTGAAAAATCAGATGAAAAAAGCAGGTTATCTGGATGAAGTAAAGTCCCTGATCTCAGAATTTATGCAGTATGAGATCAGAGAAGAAGAGCTGGGCAAAATGCTTCAGGAAGCAGAAGACAAGCCTCTTCTGCATATGAAACTGAAGGATGTGTCTGTACTGTATGATGCTTTCCGGGAATATTTATCCGGGCATTATATGACTTCAGAGGAAGTACTGGAGATTCTGGTAAAAGAGATTCCTTTCTCAGAGAAGTTGAAAGGCAGCGAAGTGTTGCTGGACGGATATACAGGTTTTACTCCTGTACAGCACAAAGTCATTCAGGAGCTTTTGGCTGTGTGCAGGAAAGTGACAGTGACAGTTACCATGGATGTAAGGGAAGAGGTACTTTCTCGAGGAAAACCCCATCAGCTTTTTTATATGAGTCACAAGATGGTCTGCAATCTGGCAGAACTTACCAGAGAGATAGAAGAATCCATAAAAATTGCACCGGGCGGGACTTCCAGATTTTCCCATGCACCTGCACTGGAGTTCCTGGAACAGAATATCTTCCGTTACCGGAAAAAAATCTTCCGGGAATCCCAGGAGGAAATTTGTCTTTTTTCTGCTGGCAATCCCCAGAAAGAGACAGAAGAAGTTGCAAGGCGGATCCTCCGGCTGGTAAGGGAAAAGAATTATCATTATGGTGAGATTGCAGTGATCACAGGGAATCTGGAAGAATATGGAAGCATATCCAGACAGGTGTTCCGAAATGCAGGAATCCCATTTTTTATTGATGAAAAGCATTCCATCATGATGAATCCATTTATAGAGTATTTAAGGGCTGCCATGGAGATGGCTGTCCAGGGATTCAGCTATGAAAGCGTATTCCGGTATCTCCGCTGTGGTATGTCCGACATTACCAGAGAGGAAGCAGACCTTCTGGAAAATTATGTGATTGCACTGGGAATCCGGGGGTTAAACAGATGGAAAGAAAAATGGGTTCGTATTTACAGAGGTATGGAGCCGGAAACCATAGAGAGACTTAATGAGATCCGGGAGAAATTTGTGGAAGAAACAGAAATCCTGAGAGACTGTTTTTCCGGTAAAAAAAGAACTGTTTTGGAATACTGTCAGGGACTTTATGCATTTATCGTAAAAAGTAAGATTCAGGAAAAACTGAAAGTCCAGGAAGCGGTATTTCAGCAAAATGGCGACAAAGCCATGGAAAAAGAATATGCACAGATTTATGGTATTGTAATGGATCTGCTGGATAAGGCAGCAGAGATTCTGGGAGAAGAGACAGCAACACCAGAAGAGTTTCGTCAGATCCTGGAAACAGGAATGACCCAGGCAAAAGTGGCTCTGATCCCTCCAAGTATTGACCAGGTACTGGTAGGAGATATGGAGAGAACCAGGTTGAAAGATATCAGGGCACTGTTCTTTGTAGGAGTAAATGAAGGAAACATTCCCAAGAAAACAGATTCCGGTGGAATGCTTACAGAAACAGACAGGGAATTTCTGGAAAAACAGGGAATGGAACTGGCGCCAGGTCCCAAAGAGCTGATGAACATGCAAAGGTTTTATCTTTATCTTAACCTGACCAAGCCTTCGGAACTTCTCTGCCTTTCCTACAGTCAGACTACCGGTAAAGGAGAAGCCACAGGACCGGCATATCTGATACATTCCATTGAGCACCTTTTTCCGGAAATAAAGATCCATGCCGCAGAAACACCGGAGACACAAATGGATCTTCTGGAAACACCAGACACTGCCCTTACTTATGTGGTAGGCGGCTTAAGTGAACAACAGAAAAGAAAAGACAACCGATATTTTGAGGAACTGTACAGCTGGTACCTGAGAAGTCCGGAATACAGGACACTGATAGAAAAGCTGACAGATGCTGCTTTCATCCGGAAACCGGTGGACCGGATCAGTGAAAGTGTGGCAAAGGCACTCTATGGAGAAATTTCTCCCAACGGAGCTACCAGACTGGAAAAATTCTGTGCCTGTGCTTTTGCTCATTTTCTGCAGTATGGTTTGGGTGTTTCTGAACGTGTGGAATATGAGTTCAAAGCCATGGATATGGGAAATGTCATGCACCAGGCTCTGGAAAATTTTGCAGAAGAACTGAGAAGAAGAAAGCTGAACTGGAGTGAACTGGATGAGGATACCAGAAATACCCTGGCAGACCAGTGCCTGGATAAAGTAGCCGCTGATTATGGCAACACCATCCTTCAGAGCAGTGCAAGAAATCATTATATGATTCAGCGTACCAGAAGGATTCTCAGAAGAACAGTGTGGGCCTTGCAGGAACAGCTGAAATACGGGGATTTTCAACCGGAAGGTTTTGAAGTAGCAATAGGAGGTGGCAGGATCGACAGAGTAGATATCCTGAAGGAAGATGGAACAGTCTATGTAAAAGTCATTGATTATAAGACTGGCAATACTTCTTTTGACCTGGTAAGTATTTATCATGGACTTCAGATGCAGCTGGTAGTCTATATGGATGCTGTGCTGGAAGTAGAAAAAAAGGTTCACAGAGATCATCAGGTGAAACCTGCGGGAATTTTTTATTACAATATCAAAGACCCTATGATCCAGAAAGATCTTCAGGATGACCTGGATCAGATAGATCCGGAGATCATGAAGAAGCTGAAGATGAACGGACTGGTGCTGGCAGATGATGAAGTGATCCATAAGATGGACAGCAGAGTTTCCTCTATTCCTGTCAGCTACAATAAAAACGGTTCCTACAGAAAAGGTTCTTCTGTTGCCACAGAAAGAGAGTTTCAGCTTCTGGGCGAGTTTGTCCAGAAGAAAGTGCAGGATGTGACCAGATCGATTCTGGCAGGAGAGGCAGATGTATCTCCTTATGAAATGGGAGACAGAAATGCCTGCACTTATTGTAATTATCGTGGTGTCTGCGGTTTTGACAGAAAGGTACCAGGCTATGAATTCCGCCGGATGAAACAGTTTGCAGATGATGAAATCTGGAAGATTATGGAAGGGGAGGCTGACTGAGATGGCAGTTACATGGACAGAAGAACAGAAAAAAGTAATTACATTACGGGACAGGAATATTCTGGTCAGCGCAGCCGCCGGTTCTGGTAAGACTGCTGTTCTGGTACAGAGAATTTTGAGCAAGATCATGGATCCGGACAGACCTGTGGATATTGACAGACTGCTGATCATGACTTTTACCAGGGCTGCTGCCGGAGAAATGAAAGAAAGGATTTCAGCTGCCATAGAACAGGCACTATACGATGAACCGGACAATGAACATCTTCAGAGACAGATAACGCTGATCCACAATGCACAGATCACTACCATTGACGGTTTCTGTGCCTGGATCATCCGAAATTATTTTCATATGATCGGTCTGGACCCGGGATACAGGATTGCAGAAGAAGGAGAACTGAAACTTCTGAAAGAAGATGTAACGAAGGATCTTCTGGAGGAGGCTTATTCTGAGGCAGATGAAAAATTTATAAGTCTCGTAGAGTGTTATGCCACAGGCAAGAACGATGATAATATCCGGGATATGGTGCTGAAACTTTATGATTCTGCCATGAGCCAGCCTTTTCCGGAGGAATGGCTGGAAAAATGTATGGAAGTCTATCGCTGCGAGACACTGGAAGAACTGGAAAAAGAGGAGTGGATGACTCTTCTCTGGGATGCAGTAGAAGAAAAGATCCAGCAGGCAGAGATTCTGATCCACAGGTCACTGGAAATCTGTGATTCTCCGGAGGGACCTTATCTTTACAGAGATGCCATGGAAAGTGATGCTCTTTTCTGCCAGGAAATCCGGAAAGCAGCAGAAGAACGGGATTATAATGGACTGAAAGCTGTGTTGGATGAACATAATTATACAAAACTGTCCTTAAAAAGGGATAAGAACATTGACGCTGCCAAAAAAGACATGGTAAAAGACCTGAGAGCAGAAGAGAAAGAAATATGGAGAGAGCTTTCAGAAAAATACCTGTCACAGACGGCAGAAGATATGCTGGTACTTCTTCACTGCTGTCGGAAACCTCTGGAAGGTCTGGTGGAGTTGACCACAAAATTTGCAGAAGCTTTCACTGCAAAAAAGAGAGAAAAGAATGTCCTGGATTTTGTGGATATGGAGCATCTGGCACTGGAGATCCTGGTGCAGAAAGAGGGAGATGTTCTGGAACCTACCCAGGCTGCCAGAGAACTGTCCCAGCGTTATGAGGAAGTTATGGTGGATGAATATCAGGACAGTAACAGTGTACAGGAACTTCTCACCACAATGGTGTCTGGCTGGGTAGACGGACGTAAGAATATTTTTATGGTAGGAGATGTGAAGCAGAGTATCTACCGGTTCCGTATGGCTATGCCGGAGCTTTTTATGGAAAAATATCACAGGTATTCTCTGGAGGATAGTAAAGAACAGAGAATTGACCTTCACAAAAATTTCCGTAGCCGTAAAGAAGTGTTAAGCAGTGTTAACTATATTTTCCGTCAGATTATGGGGGAAGATCTGGGAGGTATTACATATGACGATGATAATGCTCTCTATTCAGGAGGCAGTTTCCCGGAAGGTGCCAGAGAAGAATTTCTGACACCGGAAGTCCTTCTTATAGAAAAAGACGGAAAAGAGCTGGAAGAAGAACAGGAGAACCGGACAGCGCAGGAACTGGAAGCGCTGGCTATTGCCCACAGGATCCGCCAGATGGTTGGGAAAGAGAAGATTGTAGACAAAGAAACCGGGGAATACAGAGATGTTGCCTTCGGAGATATTGTGATTCTTCTCCGGACTGCCGCTGGCTGGTCAGAGTCATTCAGTGAGGTTCTTACAGAAGAAGGAATTCCTGTGTATACTGCTTCCAGAACCGGATATTTTTCCACACAGGAAGTAATGACATTATTGAATTATCTTCGGATCTGTGACAATCCTCTTCAGGATATTCCAATGGTGGCAGTTCTCCATTCACCAATAGGCGGCTTTACTTCTCAGGAGCTGGCAGTGATCCGAAGTACTGTGCCAGGAGGTTATCTCTATGAAAGTCTTCTGGCTTATCTGAAAGAAGAGCAGCCGGTGATTCTTAATAAAGAAGATGAAAGAATTTATTTGAAAGAAAAGATAAAAAGTTTTCTTGCACAGATGGAACGATGCAGGGACCTGGCTCTTTTTACCCCGATCCATGAACTGATCTCTGTCATATTGAAAGAAAGCGGATATGGAAGTTACATCCGGGCAGTACCAGGAGGTGCACAGAGAAATGCCAATCTGATGATGCTGGTGGAAAAAGCCATGGATTATGAAAAAACCAGTTACAGAGGTCTTTTTAACTTTGTCCGTTATATAGAGAAATTACAGAAATATGAGGTGGATTTTGGTGAGGTGAATCTTGCAGATGCAGGAAGCGAGGCAGTACAGATCATGACCATCCATAAGAGTAAAGGTCTGGAATTTCCTGTAGTCTTTGTGGCAGGCATGGGAAAACAGTTTAATTTTCAGGATATCAATGCCAGATTTCTGGTACACCCTCAGCTGGGACTGGGAGCTGATGCTGTCCTTCCGGACAAAAGACTGATCATTTCTACCATGTACAAGCATCTGATTCGCCGGGAACTGAAGCGAGAATGTTTGGGCGAAGAACTGCGTGTGCTTTATGTGGCACTTACCAGAGCCAAGGAGAAACTGATCATCACAGGAACTATCGGAAAAATTGAGGAAACCTTGAACAGACTGGTGGGAAGTTTTGGTGCAGAAGCAGAACTTCTTTCCATGGGGATCCGGGGCAACGGAAGATGCTTCTGGGATTATATTCTGCCTGCACTTGCCAGACATGAGGCTATGAGACCACTTTTTCTGGAATATGGGATTACGGAGAAGTCATATCCGGTGTGCCAGAAAGAACAGGCAGAGTTTGAAATCCGGAAAGTTACTGCAGCAGATCTTATTGAAGAAGAGATCCTGAACCAGACTGAAGATCAGATTCAGGAAGAAATGCTGAAAAAATGGGACCCTTCTGTTGTTTATGATCAGCAGATACGGGAAGAACTGGAAAAAAGATTTTCTTTTGCATATCCATATACCTATCTGAAAGACCTTCCTGTGAAAGTAAGCGTATCAGAACTGAAAAAGCGAAGTTATGCAGAAGAACAGGAAAAAGAAGAAGCAGTGTTTTATGAAAAAGAAACAGAGACTCTGGTGCCCCGGTTTGTTTCCGGCAAGACAGAAGAATACAAAGGTGCTGCCAGAGGTACTGCCTATCATCGTGTAATGGAATGTCTGGACTATACACAAATTGCCACAGAAACAGAACTGAGAGAGCAGATCAGCAAGCTGGTAAAAGAGAAAAAAATGTCTCAGGAGGAAGCCGACTGTATCAGAATAAGAGATCTCAAAAAGTTTACAGAATCTTCTCTTGGAAAAAGAATGAAAGAAGCATCACTGTCCCATAATCTGCACAGAGAACAGCCTTTTGTGATTTCCAGGGATATGAAGCAGATCGATACTTCCTGGAAAGGAACAGAAACTGTTCTGGTACAGGGAATCATAGATGCGTATTTTATTGAGAACAATGAGCTGGTGCTGGTAGATTACAAGACAGACAGAGTCTGCAGAGGGGAAGAACAGAAACTGAAAGAACTTTATCATAGCCAGCTGGAAGACTACAGTGCAGCACTGGAACGTATGCTGAACAGAAACGTAAAAGAAAAATATATTTATTCCTTTTCCCTGGGAAAGGCATTGCTTCTATAAAATACTCAGACTGTATTTACAGATATTAACACGGATAAAAAGTCCCGCAGATGGAGATCAGACTCTCCATCCTGCGGGATATTTGTTTTTCAGTGTCTGATTGACAAGTTTGCCAAAACCAATGGGATAACCTTCTGCGCAGAGAAGATGCCAGCCTTTTTGGTGAACTGCTTCCTCAGGCTCAATGTTCAGCGTCTCTCCTTTCAGATAGCGGGTGATCCGCTGGTCATCCAGAGAAAGAGAGATGGTTGCTTTTATATCACCTTTGTGGAGAGCCAGAGCCAGAGGCTGGGAAGGTTCAAAACGGTTTTTCTTAAGATCTCCCAGATACAGTCCGTTCCGGAGAAAATTCAGTCCCCGGAAAGAAGTATTTACAGGAGGAAGATAATAGACTTTATCTTTACGTGTTTCTACACGATTCCAGTTAAAAGGCTGTCCCCCAAGTGTGCGGAGACCAATTTCATCAAAGAAAAGTTCCAGCCATTTCCGGGTTTCTTTGTCTGGTTTTACAGATGTTTCAGGCAGTTCAGTATAAGAAGTACCTGCTTTTTGGAAAAGTGCCATAAAGTGTCCTTCCCCATTCATTTTGTGTGGGAAGAGACGGACACATCTGGTAAGAACAGGAGCGTTATTGCCCCATGCAGGCACACCCTCGGAGAATCCTTCCTTATGGGGGAGTTCAACAAGTTCCATATCCGGGCGGTTTTCCAGAAGATAGGATACCGCACCTTCATCTTCTTCCGGTGCAAAGGTACAGGTGGAATACAGAAGCATACCACCGGGACGGAGCATGTCTGCCGCCTGAAGAAGAAGTTCTCTCTGAATCAGAGAAAGTTCATGGGATTTTTCCGGAGTCCAGTCTCTGGCAAGGGCTTCTTCTTTCCGGAACATACCTTCTCCGGAGCAGGGAGCATCCAGCAGGATTTTGTGGAAAAATTCCGGAAAAACATCTGTAAGATGCGCAGGTGTTTCATTGGTGACAAATCCGTTGGTAATACCAAAAAGCTCCAGATTACGGAGAAGTGCTCTGGCTCTGGAAGCACTGATATCATTGGCTACCAGAAGTCCTGTGCCATGAAGGGCATCGCCAAGAGCAGTTGCCTTACCTCCGGGAGCAGCACAAAGATCCAGTACATAATCTCCCTCATCCACAGGAAGGACAGAAGCCGGAGTCATGGCACTTGGCTCCTGGAGATAATAGAGACCACCCTGGTAGAAGGCACATCTGGAAGGACGTACTTCTTCCGGATAAAAATAACCGTTCGTGATCCAGGGAATAGGTGTTATCGGGAAAGGCACCATCTTTTCAAAAGTCTCCGGAGAGATTTTGGAGGTGTTGACACGAAGCCCGTAAGTACGGGGAAGTTCATAGCTTTTTATAAAAGAATCATATTCTTCTCCAAGCATTTCCTGCATACGTTCAAGAAAGGCAGGGTGGAGAGAAACGATTACGTTGTTTTCAGACATAGGGGATTCCTCCTTATTGATCAGGGGGCAAAATCCCCCACAGCATTCTACATGAGTATAATTCATGAAAGAAGATTCGTGAATACTATTGACAAAAATATATTATATGATATATAGTATTGTAAAAGAAATAATATTATATGATACGAGGGTAGGATTGTGAAAGTGCAAAGCACGAAACAATCCGTAGGTATCATAAAAAAATAAAAAGAAAATAAAGAGGGAAGTGAGGGTATGGTTTTTAACACAGGTGCAGCACTTCTGGATGCCATTGTTCTGGCCGTTGTGTCCAAAGAACAGGAGGGCACCTATGGCTACAAGATTACACAGGATGTCCGCAGTGTTCTGGATGTGTCAGAATCTACGTTGTATCCGGTACTCCGGAGGCTGCAGAAGGATGAATGCCTGGAGACTTATGACATGGCATATGCAGGAAGAAACCGGAGATACTACAAGATCACAGACAAAGGCAGTGCCCAGTTGAATCTGTATAAAGTAGAATGGAAAAATTATTCATCCAAAATTTCCGGATTATTTGAGGGGGGAATTGAATTATGAACAGAGCGCAGTTTATGAAGCAACTGGAGAAACTGCTTTCTGATATTTCAGAAGAAGAAAGAAAAGAAGCTCTGGATTATTACGAAAGTTATTTTGACGATGCGGGACCGGAGAGAGAAGCAGAGGTACTCCGGGAGCTGGGAAGCCCGGGTAAGGTAGCTGCCATTATCAAGGCAGACCTTGGGGAAAACAGAGAAAACGAAGGAGAATACACAGAAAGAGGCTACCGGGACAGCAGGACAGAAGATAAAGTCCATCTTCCGGAAAGAAAAGAAGGATATCACGCAGATAACAGAAGAAGCAAAGCCAGTGTGATCCTTGCCCTGATTCTTCTGGTATTTCTTACTCCGCTGATTAAGGGAACTCTGGGTGGTGTACTGGGATTTATAGTGGCACTGATTCTTCTGCCTTTCCTGGTGGTATTTGGAATCGGAGCTGTGGTAGTGGCGTTGTTCGTAGCTGCTGTAGCTGTGACCGTAATAGGGATCGGAGCCTGCTTCTCCAGCATTTCACTTGGACTTCTTGGAACAGGGGTAGGTCTGATGCTTCTGGCAATTGCTGTAGTGGCACTTGTTTTTCTGGTTTGGCTGGCAAGCCGTATACTGCCAGAGATTCTTCGTAAATTTACAGATTTTTGTAACCGGATGTTGAACCGGAGAAGGAAAGGAAGTGACTGATCATGAGAAAATTTTCTAAAGTGGCACTGATCTTTGCAGCAGTGGTGGGCGTGGCAGGTACAGGCATGACCATAGGCGGTGCAGCCATGGGAGCAACTATTGCAGGACTGAACATTGGAAAATATGGTCTGGGAAAGACTGTAAATAAAGCAATGATTTCTACAGAGAGTGATAAAAACTGGGATATGGACTGGGATGAGATTAATGCAGTGGAACCGGAATGGGATGGCAACACAGAGGTTTATCTTATCAGCAGAGTATCTTCTCTGGATATCTCCCTCAGTGCGGATCAACTTACCCTTGAAGAATATGATGGAGACGGTCTGAGAGTAGAAGTTTCCGGAAATAAGAAAAATCAGGTACGCGTAGGGGAAGATGAGGATACACTGGTAATAGAAACCATCGGACAGAAAAATGACCGGCACATCCAGATCCAGTATCCGAAGGGGACAAAGTTTGAAGATACTTCCATAGATGTTGCAGCCGGTACAGTGGAAATGCAAAGTAATTTCCAGACAGAAGACCTGGATATTGAAGTTGCTGCCGGAGAGGTTACCAACAGCGGTCAGATCATTGCAGAAAGTGCAGATATCTCCGTAGGTACCGGTAATGTGGAAATGCAGAATCTGAAAGTAACAGATCTGGAAGGTGACTGTGGTGTTGGAAATATAAGTCTTGGCATAGTCGGCAGTGAAAAGGATTATAATTATGAAATTTCCTGTGGAGCAGGTTGCGTACAGATTGGAGACAATTCCTATGAAGGTCTGGGGCATGATGAGAGTGTTTCCAATGCAGGAGCCACAGGAGATATGGATCTGAACTGCGGTATTGGAAATTTTGAAATAAGTTTCAGTAAAGAATCATAATAAGATTAATATAAAATAAGAAAGAAGGAAGTTTTATGAGTAACAAACGTCTTTACAAATCATCTGTAAACTGTATGCTCTGTGGTGTATGTGGCGGCATTGCAGAATATTTTGATATTGATCCTACACTGGTACGTCTCGCATGGGTGATCCTTACCTGTTTTGGTGGTGCGGGAATCTGGGCGTATATCATAGCTGCCATTATCATCCCCAAAGACTGCTGATCTGAATAAATTTCTCTGGAAAGGTCAATACTCCTTATGAATACAGAAAAGGAGTGTGGACAGTTTGAAACGAGAAAAAGAGATAGAAGCCTTTCTGAAGGGAGAACTTCCATCAGAGGAGAAGCTGAAATACGAGATTGCCAGAGAACTGGGAGTCCTGGATCAGGTGATCGAAAGAGGCTGGAAAAGTCTTTCCGCAAAAGAAACCGGACGGATTGGTGGTCTGATGACAAAAAGAAGAAAAAACCAGTAAAAATTTCAAAAAAATTATAGAAATTTAATAAAAAAGCATCATCAGGAACAGTGACCGGTGGTGCTTTTTTTGTTATAATGAATGAAGTGGAATTGCGAAAGTTACATAGTAATGGTGCAATTTATTGGAACAGCAGGTATCATAGATCGCCAATCAGGAGAACATTATGGACGCATATGTAAAATTAGATAAAGTATCCAAGATATATGGAACCGGAGAAGTAGAGATCCGGGCAGCTGATGAGATCAGTTTTGAGATCACCAGAGGAGAATTTGTGGTGATCGTAGGCCAAAGCGGTGCAGGTAAGACCACTGTGCTGAATATTCTGGGAGGAATGGACACTGCCACTTCCGGACATGTATGGGTAGATGGCAGAGATATTGCAGGTTATACAGGCAGACAACTGACAGCCTACCGGAGAGAAGATATCGGATTTGTATTCCAGTTTTATAATCTGGTGCCCAATCTTACTGCCCTTGAGAATGTAGAACTGGCACTGCAGATCTGTAAAGAACCGCTGGATGCCAGAACTGTTCTTCAGGAAGTAGGACTGAAAGACCGTCTTGGTAATTTCCCGGCACAGCTTTCCGGTGGAGAACAGCAGAGAGTTTCCATAGCCAGAGCACTGGCAAAGAATCCAAAACTTCTTCTCTGTGATGAGCCAACAGGTGCACTGGATTATCAGACAGGTAAGGCAATTCTGAAACTTCTCCAGGATATGTGCAGGGAGCGTGGAATGACAGTAATTGTTATTACACATAACTCAGCCCTTACACCTATGGCAGACCGGGTGATCCGTATCAAAAACGGCAAAGTTGCAGCTATGGAGCTGAATGAGACTCCAACGCCTGTGGAGGAGATTGAATGGTAGGAAAAAGAAAAAAAGCTTTACACAAAGATTTCTGGATGGAGATCCGCAAAAATAAAGCACGTTTTATTTCCATTTTCTGTATTGTTGCGCTGGGTGTGGCCTTTTTTTCCGGAATACAGGCAGCTTCCCCGGATATGAGATATTCAGGAGATGCCTATTATAATGAATCCGGACTGATGGATCTGAAAGTAGTCAGCACTATGGGACTTACCGAGTCAGACCTTGATGCACTGGCTTCTTTGAAAGGGGTGGAGACAGCAGAAGGTGCCTATTCTACAGATGTGCTTTGTGGAGAGGACAGTGCTCAGAGGGTCCTTCATGTGGAATCTGTAAATCAGAATGTGAATCAGCTGACTGTTACAGAGGGAAAAATCCCGGAAAAATCCGGAGAGTGCTTTCTGGATAAAACTTTTGCCGGTAATCAGGAATATAAGATCGGAGATAAAATCCATTTTAAAAATGGGGGCGACAATGAACTTCTGAAAACGACAGAATACACAGTTGTGGGAATTGGCAGCAGTCCTCTTTATATTTCTTTTAATAGGGGGAATACCACTCTTGGTTCTGGTGAGGTAAGCGGATTTGCCTATGTATGTGCCGAAGATTTTGATTCCGAAGTTTTTACTCAGGTTTATCTGAAAGCACATGAAGTTGAAAAAGTCACCAGTTATACAGATGCTTATGACAATCTCATCGAAGCACTTCAGAAAAGAGTAGAGGGGATTGAGGCAGCACAATGCCAGATCCGTTATGAAAATGTAGTTTCAGAGGCACAGAATAAAATATCCGATGCAGAAAAAGAACTGGAAGACGGCCGCAAAGATGCGGAACAGGAACTTGCTGATGCCAGAAAGAAACTGAAAGACGGTGAGAAAGAACTTGCCGATGGCAGGAAAGAATACGAAGATGGTAAGAAACAGCTGGAAGATGCCAAGAAGGAACTTGCTGATGGCAAAAAGCAGCTTGCTGATGCCAGAAAGCAGATCACCGATGGAAAAGCACAGCTTGCTGATGCCAGAGAACAGCTGAAAGAAGGTCAGCAGAAGTTGGAACCTGCAAAAACAAAACTGGAGAATGGCTGGAAAAAATATAATGATGGCAGGAAGCAATATGAACAGGGTCTGAAAAAGCTGGAAAAAAGCAGAAGCCAGCTGGAAAGTGGAAAGGCAAAGATAAAAGCAGCCAAAGCCACATTGGATGCGAAACAGAAAGAACTGGATACCAGTCTGAAACAGGCTCAGGAAGGTCAGAAAGCTCTGGAGACGCAGATTCCCCAGCTGGAAAGCCAGATTGCTCAACTGGAAATGGGAATCCAGCAGGTTTCTGAGGCTGCAGCCATGCTGGATGGTGTGGGACAGCAGCTGGAAGCTGCAAAAAATGCGGCAGCAGAAAAGCAGAACTTTGTAAAAGAAGCTCAGAGTGCTTATGAAGCCGCAAAGAGCCAGGCAGAGGCAGGTGAGATCACAGAAGATCAGCTGAACAGTTACAAACAGGCGCTGGATAGTGCACAGGGAGAGCTGGAACAGGCGAATGCCACTGTGAGCAGTCTGCAGGCAAGTTACGACGCATGTAAACAGGCTGCAGATCAGAAGGCTTCTTTGGAAAGTAATCTTTCCGCAGCCCAGGCAGGTCTCACTCAGGCAAAGTCCAAACAGACAGAGCTTGCATCAGCGCTTGCCCAGCTTGCTGAAGGACAGAAAAGTATTGATTCCGGCAGAAAAGAGCTTGAAAAACAGGAGGCAGCACTGGATCCGGCAGAACAGAAGCTTGCAGCCGGTGAAAAAACATTAAAAAAAAGTAAGAAAAAGCTGGATGCCAGTCTGAAAAAATTAAAGGCAGGTCAGAAAGAACTGGATGCAGGTCAGGCCAAACTGGATACAGCCAGTCAGCAGATCTCTGCAAATGAAGTCAAACTTCAAAAAGGTGAGGAAGAGATCGTAGCCAATGAGAAGAAACTTGCCAATGGCGAGAAAGAAATCCAGGAAAACGAAACAAAATTAAAAGACGCAGAAAAACAGCTCTCCGATGCAGAAAAAGAACTGGAAGATGGGCGCAAAGATTACAAAAAAGGAGAAAAAGAAGCTCAGGATAAGATTCAGGAGGGAGAAGATAAGATCGCCGATGCAAAAAAAGAACTTCAGGATTTGGAACAGCCGGAGTGGCTCATCACAGATAGAAACGATCTTCCGGAGTATTCCGATTATGGAGACAATGCAGACCGAATCAAAAGCATTGGAGAAGTTTTCCCTGTAATCTTTTTCCTGGTGGCAGCTCTGATCAGTCTCACCACCATGACACGTATGGTAGAGGAACAGAGAACTCAGATCGGTACCATGAAGGCTCTGGGCTATGGCAGGCTCTCAATTGCCTCCAAGTATTTAAGCTATGCTTTTCTGGCTACAGCAGGAGGCAGTGTGACAGGTGTGCTGATCGGTGAAAAAATACTTCCTTATATTATCATCAAGGCTTATGGAATGATGTACCACAATGTAAGCAATAGCCTTCAGATCCACTATGAACTGAAATATGCGCTGATCGCTTCGGTGGCAGCAGTGATCTGTACAGTAGGAGCTACGGTATTTTCGTGCTGGCAGGCTCTTCGGGAGACACCGGCATCTCTGATGCGTCCGCCAGCTCCAAAAGAAGGAAAGCGCATCTTTCTGGAGCACATTCCTTTTTTATGGAAACAGCTGAACTTTACCTGGAAATCTTCTCTTCGGAATCTTTTCCGGTACAAGAAACGTCTGTTTATGACGATTTTCGGTATTGCAGGAAGTATGGCACTGATGCTGGTTGGTTTTGGTATCCGGGATTCTATTTCGGACATAGTAGTGCTTCAGTACAAAGATCTTCAGCATTATGACGGTATTATTATTTCAGATGATGATGCCACTGCTCAGGAAAGAACAGAACTTCAGGATTATCTGAAAGATAATCAGAAACTGGATCATTATACCAATATACAGCTTTCCAAGGTGACTGCACCAAGAAGAAAGTCCAGCCTCAGTGTTTATATTTATGTGCCGGAGAATCTGGATACTTTTTCAGAGGATGTTACTCTGAAGAACAGGGTTACAGGGGAAATTTATTCTCTGACAGATGAGGGAGTTGCCATCAGTGAAAAGACAGCCAGTCTTCTGGATCTGAAAGTGGGAGATACAATTACTCTCAAAAAAGATGATCAGGAATATCAGGTAAAGATCGCTGTGATCACTGAGAATTATGCAGGGCATTATGTGTATATGACACCGAAGGTATATGAGGAAATCTTTGGGGAGACACCGGATTATGCAGATATTGTATTCTCTGTAAAAGAAGAATGCAAAGATCAGACGGCGGAGATAGGACAGTCTATTATGGGCTATCCGGCTGCCTTAAGTATCAGTTATACAGCCAGTACCATGGAGACAGTAGAGCGTATGCTTGGCACGCTGAGTATCATTATAATGGTTCTTATCGTCTCAGCCGGAATGCTGGCATTTGTAGTTCTCTATAATCTGAACAACATTAACATCACAGAAAGACAGAGAGAACTGGCAACCCTGAAAGTCCTGGGATTCTTTGATATAGAAGTTTCTCAGTACGTGCTGAGAGAGAATATCATCCTTACCATTGTGGGAATTCTTTTCGGATCTCTTTTTGGAATTTTCCTTCATCATTATATTATTGTCACAGTCGAAGTGGATGCAGTTATGTTTGGAAGGAATATCGGAGCCATGAGTTTCCTTTACTGTACTGTGATCACCTGTATTTTTTCAGTAGCAGTCAACGGATTCATGCATATGAAACTGAAAAAGATCGACATGGTAGAGTCCCTGAAATCCGTAGAATAAGGTAAAAATGGAAATAAATAAGTATGAATTTTTCCGAATCCTTCTTGACAAGGCTGGAAAATATAATTATAGTAGACTTCATAGTAAAGGCTGAGAAAGTTTTCTTCGTAATGAAGGTAGTACTGCGAGATTGTTGCCCTTCACACAGCTGTGTGAAGGGTTCTTTTTGCTTTACTAAAAAATTTCAGGAGGATATTATGAGTAAAGAACTTGCAAAGACTTATGACCCGAAAGGCCTGGAAGACCGTCTTTATAAAAAATGGCTGGACAACGGTTACTTCCATGCAAAAGTAAATCCAGATAAAAAACCATTTACCATTGTTATGCCACCGCCGAATGTAACCGGCCAGCTTCATATGGGACATGCACTTGATGAGACCATGCAGGACATCCTGATCCGTTTCAAGAGAATGCAGGGATACGAAGCACTGTGGCAGCCGGGAACTGACCACGCTGCTATAGCAACAGAAGTCAAAGTTATTGACAAACTGAAAAAAGAAGGAATTGACAAACACGACATCGGACGTGAAGAATTCCTGAAGCATGCATGGGCATGGAAAGAAGAGTACGGTGGAAAGATCATCAACCAGCTGAAAAAACTGGGTGCTTCTGCAGACTGGGAAAGAGAGCGTTTCACTATGGACGAAGGATGTTCCAAAGCTGTACAGGAAGTATTTATCCGTTTATATGAAAAAGGATATATCTACAAAGGTTCCAGAATTATCAACTGGTGTCCGGTATGCCAGACTTCCATTTCTGATGCAGAAGTTGAGCATGAGGATCAGGACGGATTTTTCTGGCACATTAATTATCCTATTGTAGGAGAAGAAGGAAGATTTGTAGAAATCGCCACAACACGTCCGGAGACACTTCTCGGTGATACTGCAGTAGCAGTTAACCCGGATGACGAAAGATACAAAGACATCATCGGCAAAATGCTGAAGCTGCCTCTTACAGACAGAGAGATCCCGGTGATCGCAGACGAATATGTAGACAAAGAATTTGGAACAGGCTGCGTAAAGATCACACCTGCACATGACCCTAATGACTTTGAAGTTGGTAAACGTCATAACCTGGAAGAAATCAATATCCTGAATGATGATGCTACTATCAACTCTCTGGGTGGCAAATACGCAGGTATGGACCGTTATGAGGCACGTAAAGCCATGGTTGCCGATCTGGATGCACTGGGTCTTCTGGTGAAAGTAGTTCCTCACAATCACAGTGTGGGTACTCATGACCGCTGTGGCACAACTGTAGAACCTATGATCAAACCACAGTGGTTTGTACGTATGGATAAGATGGCAAAAGCCGCCATGGATGCACTGAAACCAGGAGAACTGGAATTTGTTCCTGCAAGTTTTGGCAAGACATACCTTCACTGGCTGGAGAACATCCGCGACTGGTGTATTTCCCGTCAGCTCTGGTGGGGACACAGAATCCCGGCCTATTACTGTGACGAGTGCGGTGAAGTAGTTGTCGCAAGAGAAATGCCGGAAAAATGCCCGAAATGTGGCTGCACACATCTTCATCAGGATGAAGATACACTGGATACCTGGTTCAGTTCTGCTCTGTGGCCATTCTCCACACTTGGATGGCCGGACAAGACACCGGAACTGGAATACTTCTATCCAACAGATGTACTGGTAACAGGATATGATATTATTTTCTTCTGGGTTATCCGTATGGTATTCTCTGCTCTGGAGCAGACAGGGGAAGTTCCTTTCCATCATGTACTGATCCATGGTCTGGTACGTGATTCCCAGGGACGTAAGATGAGTAAATCACTTGGCAATGGTATTGATCCTCTGGAAGTCATTGACAAATACGGTGCAGATGCCCTGCGTCTGACACTGATCACAGGTAATGCTCCGGGAAACGACATGCGTTTCTACTGGGAGCGTGTAGAATCCAGCCGAAACTTTGCCAACAAGATCTGGAATGCATCTCGTTTCATTATGATGAACCTGGAAGGCAAAACTGTTACAGAGCCGGCAGATCTTAATGAACTCTGCCCGGAAGACAAATGGATCCTTTCCAAGCTGAATACAGTGATCAGCGAAGTTACCGAAAATATGGATAAATATGAACTGGGTATCGCAGTTCAGAAGGTTTATGATTTCCTGTGGGATGAGCTTTGCGACTGGTACATCGAAATGGCAAAAGTACGTCTCTGGAAAGCAGAAGAAGATCCGAAAGCTGCTAACGACGCACTCTGGACTTTAAGAACGGCTCTTACAGAAGGTCTGAAACTTCTTCATCCATACATGCCGTTTATTACAGAAGAGATCTACTGTACCCTTCTTCCAGAAGAAGAATCCATCATGATCTCTGACTGGCCGGTATACCAGGAAGCATGGGCATTCCCGGAAGCAGAGAAAGCAGTAGAAAGCTTCAAGGAAGTGGTAAGAGGTATCCGTAATACACGTACCGAAATGAACGTTCCTGCCAACCGCAAGACCAGCCTGCACATTGTAGGCAGAGATGCAGATACCTGTGCAAGATACGAAGCCTGCAAGAAGTCCTTTGTAAACCTTGCTCTTGCAAAAGAAATCCTGGTTCAGGAAACAAAAGAAGGTATCGGCGACGATGCAGTATCTGTAGTAGTATCTAATGCAGTGGTCTATATGCCGCTGGAAGACCTGGTAGACAGAGAAAAAGAAATGGAACGTCTTAAGAAAGAACAGGAACGTCTAAAAAAAGAAATTGCCCGCTGCCAGGGAATGCTTGGAAATCCGAACTTTGTAAACAAAGCACCGGAAGCCAAAGTAAATGCAGAAAAAGAAAAACTTCAGAAATACGAAGAAATGATGGAAAAGGTAAACCTGCAACTTAAGCAGATGGAAAAATAAAGGAGCATCCGGATGAAATTGTATAAAGTGTGCAACAGAATCTCGCTGTTGCTTCATGCATTGTTCAGTGCAACCGGTTATTTTCTCATAGAAGCGCTCAGCCGTCATTCTGTTCTGGAAGCTTGGAACTTTATGACCGGGAAACCTCTGGTGTTTGCGTATAATGCAGCATTGATTTTTACAACAAGTCTTATTGCGTACCTGTTTAAAAGAAGATTCTTCTGGCGTGTCCTGACTGTGATTTTCTGGCTGTTGCTGGGAGTTACCAACAGTGTGATCCTTGCCAACAGAGTGACACCTTTTACCGGACCAGATCTTCGTCTCATGACAGATGGAATGGCGGTACTGAACAAGTATCTGCCTTCCTGGGGAGTTGTACTGGCCCTGATCGTACTGGGATTTTTTGCACTTCTGCTTCTGATCCTTTTGATAAAGGGACCGAAGTACAAACGAAAAATAAAATATCGTTATGATCTGCTTCTGGTTGTGGTAGGAGTGCTGGTTTTTGCCGGAATCACACAGTTTGCTCTGGAAAAAAGAGTGCTTTCCAATTACTTTGGAAATATTGCTTTTGCCTATGAAGATTATGGTTATCCTTACTGCCTGGCGGTTACGATTTTTGACACCGGTATCAGTTGTCCAAGAGATTATTCACAGCAGGAGATTAATAGAATCGAAAAAACCGAGGACAATCTTCCGGCAACGAAAGAAGGGGAGCATCCCAATATCATTTTCATACAGCTGGAATCTTTCTTTGATCCGGAACTTGTAAATTACCTGAAGCTTTCCGAAGATCCCATACCGAATTTCAGGAAGCTGATGAAAGAATATACTTCCGGTTATTACAAAGTCCCATCTGTAGGGGCAGGAACTGCCAACACAGAATTTGAGTCCATCACAGGAATGAGTCTTCATTATTTTGGACCGGGAGAATATCCGTACAAAAGTATCCTTAAAGAAACTACCTGTGAAAGTGCACCTTATGTGCTGAAGAATCTGGGATATACCACTCATGCCGTACATAACAATGAGGCCAATTTCTATGGCAGAAGAAGTATTTTCCCCAATCTTGGTTTTGATACCTTTACTTCCGCTGAATATATGACGGAGGAAGAGGATAAGAACCCACTGGGGTGGACTAAGGACGAAGTCCTTACGGATGAGATTTTGAAATGTCTGGATTCTTCAGAAGGTCCTGATTATATTTATACTATTTCCGTACAGGGACATGGTGCTTATCCTGAGGAAGAACTTCTGGATGATCCGGAGATCACAGTTGCCGGAGCAGCTACAGAAGAGAAGAATAATCAGTGGGAATATTATGTAAATCAGATCCATGAGATGGATGATTTTGTAAAAGAACTAACAGATGCTCTTGCAGATTATCCGGAAGATGTGGTTCTGGTCATGTATGGAGATCATCTTCCTACTATGGGGCTGACTGTAGAAGATCTGAATAACAAGTATCTTTTCCAGACAGAATATGTTATGTGGGACAATTTTGACCTTGAGAAAAAAGATGTGAATCTGGCAGCATATCAGATGGCAGCAGAGGTTATGGACAGAGTCGGTATCCATGAGGGAACAGTATTCCGTTATCATCAGGCAAGAAGAAATACAAGAAACTATCAGGTAGATCTGGAAACTCTTCAGTATGATCTTCTTTATGGAGAAAGATACTCCTATGGCGGAGAGAATCCTTTCGAGAGGATCAAAATGCGAATGGGACTTTATGATGTTTCACTGGATTCTATGGAACTTGTGTCTGCCTCGGATTATACTTACCGGTTGAAAGGAACCAACTTCACGCCTTCCAGTCAGGTGAAACTTAACGGAGAATGGTATGATACGGTTTATGTGAATCCTACCACGCTGATGATCTCAGGCACAGAACTGGATGATTTTGACCGAATTTCTGTTGTCCAGAGAAGCAACAGTTCCACAAGGAAAGCACTGAGCAAGAGTTATGACCGTTCCTGTTACATGCTCTACAATGAAAATAAATGGAAGATCCCTGAGGAAGAAAGGTGAGTATTTCTGTCACAGGAGACTCTTTCAGAAAGAAATTTGACACCTGCCTGGGAATAAAGTGGGCAGTTGACGAATAAAAGATTACGATTAGTACTGGACATCTTTCACCACTCATATATAATGATATCGTAGCGGTATGTCAGAGACCTAAGATCGCTGGCACCGTTACGAATACATTAGATAAAGTGGTGAATTTTTTTATGAATTATGAAGAAGCAGTTGCTTATATTGAAGAAACCCCGAAATTTACAACCAAAAACAAACTGGAACATACCAAAGAATGTCTCAGGAGACTGGGAAATCCACAGGACAGTTTCAGAGTGATCCATGTGGCAGGTACCAACGGAAAGGGAAGCACCTGTGCATTCCTTACGTCCATTTTGAGGGAAGCCGGTTACTCCTGTGGCCTTTTTACCTCACCTCATCTTGTGGTGATCAATGAACGGTTCCAGATCAATGAACAGAACATTGATGATGCGAGCTTTCTGCGAGCTTTTGAGAAAGTAAAAGCACTGTCAGAGGAGCTGGTGGCAGAAGGAAATTATCATCCTACTTATTTTGAGATGCTTTTCCTTATGGGAATGGTTATTTTCCAGGAAGCAGGTGTGGATTATGTGATCCTGGAGACAGGTCTTGGAGGAAGAATGGATGCCACCACATCTGTCGAAAATCCTCTTGCCTGTGTGATCACTTCTATCAGTTTTGACCATATGCAGTATCTGGGAAATACCATCGAAGCGATAGCAGGAGAGAAAGCAGGGATCATTGTTCCGGGTGTACCTGTGATCTATGACGGCAATGACGAGAGAGCAGCCGGTGTTATCCGGACCCATGCAGAGGAACTGGGAAGTCCTTATTACCAGGTTACCAGAGGAGAAACAGAAATTATCAGAATCACAGTTTCCGGCATTGATTTTTCTTTCCGGAATGGGTATTATGATGATACTGTTTTTTCCATTCCTTTTATTGCAGAATATCAGGTAATGAACAGTGCACTTGCATTACAGACCATTCAGGCACTGAAAGAAGTGCTGCCTGTTTCTGAGGAAGCACTGAAGAAGGGAATTCTGGAAACCAGATGGCAGGGCAGAATGGAGACGGTTCTGCCGGGAGTCATTGTAGATGGTGCACACAATGAAGACGGAGTGGAGAAGTTTGTGGAGACAGCAGAACATTTTCAGAAAGAGTATCCTCTTACTCTGCTGTTTTCTGCTGTGGATGACAAAGATTATACAGATATGATCCATACGATTCTTGACAGAATCCATTTCCGCCACGTTGTAGTAACACAGGTTGGCGGTTACCGTAAAGTGCCGGCAGAGGACCTGGCAGAAATTTTCCGCAGATACGGATGTTCTTCTGCGGAAGCCTGCGAAGACGTAACAGAAGCTTTCCGTAAGGCCCTTTCAGAAAAGGGAGAAGAGGGAATGCTGTTCTGTGTAGGATCCCTGTATCTGGTAGGTGAGATCAAAACAGCTCTGTTAAAAGGAGAGATCAGATGATTGATTACGAAGAAGAACTGAAGAAATTTGAACCCTGTCTGGATGTGACAGACGCAGAAGAGGCTATTTATGACAAAGAACTGACAGACATTCTGGATGTGCTTCAGGAAGTCTTACGAGAAGCAAAAAGCAACAGACGTGTAAAATAAGGAGAACTGAATGAACTGTATGAACTGCGGTGCATTTCTCACAGATATGGATCTGGATTACTGTCCGAACTGTGGGTATAATGTGTTAATTCAGAAAAAAGTGGATTATCTGTCCAAACTTTTTTATAATCAGGGACTGGAAAAAGCAAGTATACGTGATCTTTCGGGAGCGATTGCATGTCTGAAACAGAGCCTGATCTACGATAAAAAAAATATCAGGGCAAGAAATCTTCTCGGACTGGTATATTTTGAGACTGGAGAAGTGGTGTCTGCACTCAGCGAATGGGTGATCAGCAAGAACCTTCAGCCAACCAGAAACGTGGCTTCAGAATATATCAGCAAATTGCAGGCAAATCCCAACAAACTGAATGCCATTAATGAAACCATCAAAAAATACAACCATGCCCTGCTTCTTTGCAGAGAGGGGCATGAAGATATGGCTGCCATCCAGCTTCGTAAAATTTTGGCACAGAATTCCAAGCTCATCAAGGGATATCATCTGCTGGCTCTGATCCAGATCAAGAATCAGGAATGGAACAAAGCCAGAAGGACTCTCAAGAAGGCAGCACGTATTGACAAGACCAATACAACGACTCTTCGTTTCCTTCGGGAAGTAGATGAGCAGACCGGTGTGACCACGAATCTGGAGCGAAAGAAAAAAGGACTTTTCCATTCTTCCGGTTCCAGAAAGAATGATGGAGAGATGGATAACAGCGAACTGACGGTAAAAACACCTGTATACAGAGAACGGTCCAGAATCTCTCTGTTTGTGATACTGATGGTGGGAATTGTGGCAGGAGCTGTTGCATTCCAGCTTCTGGCAGTACCGGCTATCAGGCAGGGTATCTATCAGGAGGCAAATCAGCAGATCGTTCAGTACAGCGAATCTCTGGCAAGCCAGGGTGCGGAGCTTTCCAAGGTACAGGGCGAAGCAGAACAGTCGGGAAATACAGCAGAAGAAGTAACCAAACAGCTGACAGAAGAGCAGACAAAGAGCAAGAGTTATGAAGCACTGCTGAGTGCTTACCAGTATTATCAGCAGCAGAATATGGACGAGGCAGCTGTTGCTATTCAGTCTGTACAGACTGATGTGCTGGATGATTCCATGAAAAACATATATAATACCATCAAAGACGCTACCGGAGCTGCCGGTCAGGAAGGTTCCTCAGATTCCCAGGACGGCTCAGAAGAAAGTACGGACAGTGGCAGTGATGAAGGCGATGGAAGCGAGGATACCGGCGACAGTGGTGATTCCGGTAATTATGACGACAGCAGTTATGACAGTGGTTATGATGAGGAAAGCTACGACGGAAGTTATGATGAAAGTTACGAATAATACATAAGAGAAACCTCGGAATTGAGGACATGCATGACGCATGTCCTTTTTTCGTGACAGATGGAGAGTGCAGGGAGAGTGTAAAAAGAAAACAGGGGGAAAGTTTGATGAAGGAATTATTTGAAATAGCAGGAACCGATCTCAGAGTAAAAATTCCATCAGATCTGGATCATCCGGTATCTGATCAGATCCGGAAAGAATCAGACAGGATTATGGAGAGCATTTATATCCGGAGAATGATTTTTGATTTTTCGGAAACTGTTTTTATGGACAGTTCCGGTATCGGGCTTATTATGGGCAGGTATCGTGCTTTGGGCATGAAACAGGGATGTATCCTGGCAGAGGGAGCCAATGAACATATTCAGAGACTGCTCAGGCTGTCTGGAGTCCATCGTTACATGGAGATCCGGGAATCCATAGAAGAAGGGAGTAAAAAATGAAAGATACCAATGAAATGACACTTGTATTTGACAGCAGACCAGTAAATGAAGGACTGGCGAGAATCACAGCAGCATCTTTTTGTACACAGTTGAATCCCACACTGGAAGAGATCGCAGATCTTAAGACTGCTGTTTCTGAGGCAGTGACAAACTGTATCATTCATGGCTATGAAGGGAAAGTATATAAGATCTGGATGGATCTATGTATAAAGGGACATCTGCTTACGGTGGATATCAAAGATCAGGGTACAGGGATTGCTGATATAAAGAAAGCAATGGAACCTATGTATACCACAAAGCCGGAAAAAGACCGTTCCGGAATGGGATTTACATTTATGGAAGCATTTATGGATGAAGTAACCGTAGAATCTGAAGTGGGAAAGGGGACTACTGTTCATATGAAAAAAATCATCGGCAAATAAAAGGAGGCGGCTTTGGAACATACTCTTGCCCTGATCGGGCGTGCACACCAGGGAGATAAAGTGGCAAGAGACAAAGTATACGAAGAAAATATAGGACTGATCTACAGTGTTGTAAAGAGATTTGCAGGAAGGGGTGTGGAAGTAGAAGATCTTTTTCAGATCGGAAGTATCGGGCTGCTGAAAGCAGTAGACAAGTTTGATACTTCTTTTGAGGTAAAATTTTCCACTTATGCAGTCCCCATGATCATTGGTGAGATACGACGTTATCTCAGGGATACCGGGATCATAAAAGTAAGCAGATCTCTGAAAGAAAGTCAGTACAGAGTATTTAAGATACGGGAAGATCTGGAAAAAAAGCTGGGAAGAGAGCCTTCTGTAACGGAGCTGGCAGAAGCGGCTGAAATCTCTCTGGAAGAGCTGAACATGGTGCTGGAAGCCGGAGCAGAAGTAGAATCTCTTCACAAAACAATCTATCAGGGAGAGGGAACAGAGCTCTCTCTGCTGGATAAAATTCCGGAAAAAGAGAACCGCCAGGAAAAACTGCTGGATAAGGTGCTTCTGGAAGAACTTCTGGGCAGGTTGGAAGCGGAAGAGCGCAAACTGATCTACATGCGGTATTTTCAGGATATGACCCAGACGGAGATCGCCAGGCAGCTCCATATTTCCCAGGTACAGGTTTCCAGAATGGAAAAGAGGATCCTTAAGAAACTGAAAAAACTGTTGTAAAATCAATTTAACAAGATAAACTAAAAATTTTAAGTTGGAAATCTATTTAAAGAGAGATATAATAATTATAAAATACGAAAGGATGAAGAGTTATGAAAAGGAAAAGAAAATTTTTATTAAGTTTTATGCTTTGTGTTATGGGTATTTTTGCCTTTGGTACTACTGCTTATGCAAAGGCACAGTTAGTAGAACTGAAAGTCAATAAAACTTATCGGACTGATGTAAATGGTGATGGCAAGAAAGATCGCTTAAAGATTGTTGAAAAAAATATCCAAAAAGATTACCCGGCACAATGCCACAGGATAATTTATATTAATGGGAAAAAAGTGAGGGATTTTCAATCTTATGGACATTCTCCGATTTATTTCTATAAAACAAGTACAGCTAATGAATATTTGATTGTTGGATCACACTGGAAGGGTGGATTTGATGATTATGTAGCGTACCATTGCAAAAAACAGTTAAAAAAAATCGGAAACTTTCCCAGCATTTACAGCAGTAGTAAATTGTCTCTTTCTGGAAACAACATTAAATTTACTACGTTAGAGAAAGGTTGTTATATTACAAGATATAGACCTGTTGTTCAGTTGAAGAATGGGCGGCTTTCCCTGGCAAGTAAATATGCCAAAGTTACAGGAAGAAAGAAAGTTACTTCTCAGACTTCTTTCAGAACTTTTAGATCTGTAAACAGTACTGTAGAAGATGGATTTTGGGTTTTCAGAAATCAGGATATTACTATCACTAAAGTATATCTCAAAAAAAATGGTCAGTTCTATACGCCTTATTATCGTATATATACAGATGGAAAGTATGCATGGATGACTCATATGATTGGACATTACATCTATCAGTAATAAAAAAAGGAAAGTGATTGGCTGTTTATATTCACAGCAGAGTGCTTGAAAATTGCAGAAAAACTCTTGAAATTCAGATATCAATGTGCTATACTCAACACCGTTGTAAAGCCCACAAAAACAAGGTCTTACAGGGCTTTCGCCGATTTCCGGCGTTAAATGAATCGAGTGTTCGTGACCTTCCACTCGTAAAACAAAACTAAAGGAGAACTGAATATGAAAAACAAGAGTACTATGTTCCTTGTGCAGGCAGCGGCCATCGGAGCTATTTATGTAGTTCTGACTTTGTTGTTTGCACCGCTGAGTTACGGTGAAGTTCAGGTTCGCTTCTCTGAAGCATTGACCATTCTTCCCTACTTCACACCGGCTGCAATTCCCGGATTATTTGTAGGATGTATTCTGTCCAATCTTTTGGGTGGGGCTATTCCTGTAGATATCATTTTCGGAAGTATTGCTACTTTGATTGGTGCGATTTTTACTTACAAATTGCGTGGTAATAAGTGGCTGGCTCCAGTGCCTCCAATTGTTGCCAATATGATCATTGTTCCATTTGTCCTTTATTATGGGTATGGTGTCAATCTGCCAATCCCTCTGATGATGCTGACGGTAGGTGCCGGAGAGGTTATTTCCTGTGGGGTGTTTGGAATGATTATTCTTACTGCACTTTCAAAAACAGGAACAGCAATTTTTGGAAAAACAAATTACTCAAAATTATAAAAAAAACCGGAGATCTTTGGAAAAGCAGAGACTCCGGTTTTTTATATTAAAATTTATACGTAAGCTATGTCGAAAAATGTCGAAAATATGTTTGGATAATCGTTGATGATGGAGAAAGGATGTTGTATAATACAAAGAAGAACACAGAGGACTTAAATACAAGTTGAAATTGTATTTTTGAACCGGATTACTGTGTCAATGTAAACGGCAACATCACAACAGAGGTGTAAAGGGAATGGATATACAGACAAGAGACAGAATCGTAGACAGTGTAAGAAAGATAGAAAGTCTGGCAGAAATTATGGAATTATGCTTTGATCATATGACAGAGTATCCGGGTGCAGCATCTTTTCAGTATTGTCTTGAAGAGATCAGAACTGAAGCGGAGGGGATACGTACCATGATCAGGAAGGCAGGAGAATCCGACACAGGCAGAGAAGATTCATCTGCCTGATATCAGTGTGTTCGCTTATTCTTTTATGCGTTTCTGACGTTCCAGCTCATGAAGTGCTGCCAGAAGCACATCCAGTTCATCATCGGTACAGTCGGGAAGCATGGAATTGATCTGATGGATTTTCCGGGTCTGAGACTGTGCTGATTCCGGTATCAGGAGTGCATCCAGTGAGATGTGCAGGACAGATACCAGTGCGAACAGTACCTCCACAGAGGGTTTCCGGTGTTCACTTTCAATATGTTTCATATGGGTAGGAGTGATCTGGACTGCTTCTGCCAGTTCTTCCTGAGTCATTTTACAATCCAGTCTTGCCTGACGAATAGTGTTTCCTAATAATCCCTGTTTCATAAGTCTCTATCAGCTCCTTTTTCAATAGCATAAAGTTATTTCCTGTGATTGAAAATGAGCTAAAAGAGACTTATAATATTCCTTAAAGAGAACTGGCAGGAGAAAATGGAGAGTCATATGAAAAAAGAAAAAACAAACAGAATCCAGAGGGTATTGGGCCTTTATACCAAAATATTGAAAGGTATACTGATCACGAAAGCAGAAGAAGCAGAGCAATACGGAGTAGATGAACGGACCATCCAGAGGGACCTTGAGGATATCAGAGAGTTCCTGGAGTCTGAGGGTTGGAACAGTGACCGTAGCAGCACACTGATCTATGACTGCCTGCAGAGAGGATATCGTTTGAATCAGCTGTGTAAACGTAAATAATTTCCGGGAGTCCACAGGGTCTTCTTTGTTTTGATCTGCTGTCTGTTAATGTCCTGTTACTTGTGAACAGGAAAGATATTTTCTGTAATAGTAGTATTTACATCATCTTCATATTTACGCATCTGTACCTGCATGGGTGTAGGATCTGCTGTGATCTTTCTGTGGCCGAAATGATTAAAGAAAAACAGGATACCCAGCCCCAGCCCGGCAGAATAGGCGATTTCCAGAGGAGTAAAGCCACTGGAGTTCTGCCCTGTTACCTGAAAATAAATCTGTTGGAAAAGTTTTTCTACATCCACATCTGCATTAAAAGTCATAATAGAGAAGGCTGCACCAAAAAAAGTAATAAGGCATACAAGAGCAATTTTCAACCAGCGGAATATCAGATTTTGTGAACCTGGTTTTTCATAAGTAAGAATAAAATCGGTCTCGCCTAAAGGGGTAACCGTAAGATCCGGTTCTTTCTGCTGGATTTTGTCAACCAGATCCATAACAGACATGACATATCTGCCGGGAGCATCCGGCTTCAGATTGATCACAGGCATGACACGCAGTCTGTTCAGAATTTTGGAATCTGAGCAGGAAAGCCGGGCAATATCCTGAAGATAAATGTGTGGATGTTTTATCTGTATATTGGCGTCTATCTGCATATACAAAACAGCATTCATACAAAGCTCCTTTCCGAAAAGCATTCAAAAGAAAATGTTCTTCTGAAAATTATTTTTTCATCTGAGGTTTGAAGATCAGACTTGCAAGATAAGAGAAAATAAGTGCAGCAGATACGCCGGTGGCACAGGCAGTAAATCCTCCTGTAAAAAGGCCCAGAAAGCCATCTTGGTCAATGGCTTTTTTTATACCTTTCCAGAGAACCTGCCCGAATCCAAGAAGTGGCACAGTAGCACCTGCACCTGCAAATTCTGAAATCGGTTCATAAATCCCCAGAGCACTTAAGAATACACCGCCGGTAACGAGAAGTACCATGACCCTTCCCGGGAGAAGCTTTGTTTTGTCCAGAAGAATCTGTACAAGGGCACAGATAAGCCCGCCTATAATAAATGCACGAAAATAATCCATAAGAAACTCCTTTTGTGTATTTTATTGAGAAAGCAGGATCTGCTGGATCACCAGACCATGGGCAATACCGGGAATGGATTCTCCTTCGTTATAACTGACTTTGGAAAGCATGGCTCCGGTAGGCACAAAAAGAACTTTTTTCCAGCTTCCGGTAAGGATGCGGGGAAGAATACAGGCTGCAAGTACCGAGGCGGCACACCCACATCCGCTTCCGCCGGAATGAGTGTCCTGAGTTTCATTATTGTAGATCATAAGTCCACAGTCCTGATGAATCATTCGGATATGAAGGTCTTTTTCTGACAACAGATCGAAAAGAATCCGCTGACCAACCATGCCCAGGTCACCAGTGATCACTGCATCGTAATCTGAAGGAACTGTCTGGAAATCCTGGAAATGCTGCCAGATGGTGTCACATGCAGCAGGAGCCATACATCCGCCCATATTCATGGAATCCCGGAAACCATAATCAATTACTTTTCCGGTGGTGATCCCGGTGATGGCTGCACAGCAGTTCTTTTTTCTCAGAGGAAAAAACTCAGAATTTTCTGGCTGTGGCGGTGCACTTCCGATCACAAAAGCCCCGCTTCCGGTAACAGTCCAGGTGGCAGACAGCGGTCGCTGGCTTCCATATCCCAACGGAAAACGAAATTCTTTTTCAGCAGTAGCAAAATGGCTAGAGGTAGCACAGAGAATATGCTCCCCATATCCGGCAGACACAGTGACTGCACCAAGAGACAGAGATTCACCTATGGTAGAACAGGCACCATAAAGCCCATAAAAAGGACGACCAATTTCTGCAATTCCAAAAGAAGAAGCAATGGTCTGCGCCAGGAGATCTCCGGCAAAGATCATTCTGATTTCAGAAGGGGTAAGTCCCGCTTTTTGGATGGCAAGAAGGGCTGCTTCTTTCTGCATGGTGCTTTCTGCATTTTCCCAGGTATCAGCACCAAATTTTGCATCCTGACTGACCTGGTCAAAAAAGCCACCCAGTGGTCCGTTTCCTTCTTTTTCACCTACAATAGATGCTGCACTTTGTATAAAAACAGGTTCCGGAAAAGAGACACTTGCATTTCCCAAAGGTACACCTGACTTCATCCGATCACCTCCAGTAATTTCAGAATATAATAGATTACGCCGGTACACCAGGAACTTAAGATTCCATAGAGGATTACAGGACCTGCGATAGTAAAGATTTTACAGCCAATACCAAAAACCTGTCCTTCTGCCTGAAATTCAATGGCGGAAGCTGCCACAGAGTTGGCAAAGCCTGTAATGGGAACCAGTCCGCCTGCACCGCCAAACTTTCCGATACGAGGATAGAGGTTCAGCCCTGTTAGGATTACGCTGGACAGGATCAGTATCAGAGAGCACCAGTTTCCGGCAGCTTCTCTGTCAGCCCCCATTCCCATGGCACTGTTGAGGATCAGCTGACCTATAGTGCAGATAATGCCACCTGTCAGAAAGGCTTTTGCCATATTCAGGGGCAGACTGTGGGTAGGAGTGATTTTTTTTACATATTCCTGATATTTTTTTTGCTTTTGCTGTTGCGATTTTGTAGTCATAAACAATCTCCTGATATAAAATGCAGAAATATGCAGATTTCTTTTGACTTTTGGCTTTTTTCTGCATATAATGTTGGTTAACGCTGTCACATCGGCAGTTCAGAGGGTGTTCCAGTAATAAAAAAGCAGAGAGCCGGTGCATTTTCCGGCTGCAATGGCAATGATAATGGCAGCAAAGCCTTCTGCAAGACGGATTCTGCGGAAGAATACAGGAAATACATCTGCAACTTCTGCCAGAGCCAGGATCCAGCCACCTAAAAAGATCCCGGAAAATAATCCGTAGAGGATCAGAAAAAGAGATCCGGCAGGAAATGGAATATGAAACAGGTACATCAGGTTACCGGAGAATATTCCGACCAGTGTCATGTTTTCATAAAGAAGGATCTGATCAGCGGTGTGCGTGATCCCGGCATAGCGGGGAACAATAGAAAGACCGATCATAAGTCCCACAACGCCACCGGCAATGACGACGCCGGAGCAGAGCCCGACAAATCCCATAAAAATCTGCTGCCACATAAGATACTCCTTTGAATCAGAAACAATGGTTGCTGTTCATAGAGTATTATGTCTGCTTTTCTGTAAAAAATACATGAATTCTAAAAAAACTATGAAAACCTGTACTTTTTCAGTGGCGGATAGTATAATAAAATGATGTAGTAAGTAGGATAGAGCATAAGGAGGTTTACGGATGTATGACGCATATTCCCGTATGGAAGTACTGCTTGGTAAAAAAGGCGTAAACTGCCTTGGCAGTGCCAAAATAGCTGTTTTTGGGCTCGGGGGAGCTGGTTCGTATGTGGTAGAGGCCCTTGCGAGATGTGGTGTGGGTAGCCTGACTCTGGTGGATCCGGAGACTGTCTCGATGACGAATATCAATCGTCAGCTTTATGCCCTGCATACAACGGTAGGGCAGAAGAAGGTTCAGATTGCCAAAGAGCGCATACGGGATATAGATGAGGATATTCTGGTCCATACTTATGAAACTTTTTATAATAAAGATACTGCAGGGATGTTTGATCTCAGGTCTTATGATTATATTGTGGATGCCACAGATACCATAGATTCCAAGATCCTGCTGATAGAGATGGCTCACAGGGCAGGGGTTCCGGTAATTTCCTGCATGGCAACAGAAAATAAGATCAATCCATCCAGATTTGAGATTGCAGATATCTCCAAGATTGCCAAGAATCCCACAGTAAAGAGAATGCGTGCAGAGTTGCGCAAACAGGGGATTCGCAAAGTAAAAGTATTGTATTCCAGGGAGAAACCCAATAAGATACTTGAGCTGAAAAGAAGAAAAGAAGCGCAGGGTGAGAACGGAAGTATTTCTTTTGTTCCTGGTGTGGCAGGTCTTTTGATCGCCGGGGAAGTAGTACGGGACATCCTTCGCAAAAACATCAAAAATATCAGATAATCATAAAATATCAAATAGAAAGATAGAGGAAAAATCTTTGAACGAAGCAGTAAAACAGAAATTCTGCCAGGTTCTGGGAAAAGAACAGGTCTTGTTTGAAGAACCTATGAAATCCCATACTACATTCCGCATTGGCGGTCCGGCAGAAGTTTTTATCATGCCAAAATCAATAAAACAGGTTCAGATGGCAGTTAAGATATGTCAGGAAGAACAGATTCCTTATTTTATACTTGGAAACGGAAGTAATCTTCTTGTTAGCGACAGAGGATACCGGGGTGTGATCATCCAGATGGACCGTAACATGGGCGAGATCCAGGTAGAGGGAACAGAAATCCAGGCAGCAGCAGGAGCACTTCTTTCTTCTATTGCTGTGGCAGCTAGAAGAGAGTCTCTTACGGGATTTGAGTTTGCAGGAGGTATTCCGGGCACTTTAGGAGGGGCTGTTGTTATGAATGCCGGTGCCTATGGTGGTGAAATAAAAGATGTTCTGAAAGAAGTTACTGTCATGGATGGTGACGGAAAGATCTTCACTCTTCCGGCGTCAGAACTGGAGATGGGATACCGTACCAGCATCATAAAGACAGCCGGTTATCTGGTCCTTTCTGCAAGAATCACCCTTTCCAGAGGAAAAGAAGAAGATATCAAAGCCAGAACAAGAGAACTCAGTGAGATGCGTACACAGAAGCAGCCGCTGGATTATCCAAGTGCAGGCAGCACCTTCAAAAGACCAGAAGGGTATTTTGCAGGAAAGCTGATCATGGACAGCGGTCTCAGAGGATATTCTGTAGGCGGTGCCATGGTTTCTGAGAAACACTGCGGATTTGTGATCAATAAAGGCAATGCCACAGCAGAGGATGTGGTAAGTCTTATGAAACATGTGACGGAAGTGGTTCAGGAAAAATACGGTGTAACTCTGGAACCGGAAGTGAAATTCCTGGGAGAGTTTGACGGGAGATAAAGATGCGTCTGGTAATTGTAACAGGACTGTCAGGAGCCGGTAAGTCTACAGCACTGAAGATGCTGGAAGACGACAGATATTTCTGTGTGGATAATCTGCCGGTTCCGCTGATGAACAAGTTTGTATCATTGATGACAGGTGCAAAAGAAGAAGAAATACAGAATGCAGCTATTGGCGTTGATGCCAGAAGTGGTCCTTCTCTGGAAGAACTTTCTGCTGTACTGGATCAGCTGAAGGCAGAAGGTCACAAGACAGAGATCCTTTTTCTGGATGCAGATGACAAAGTTCTGGTAAAAAGATACAAAGAAACAAGAAGAAGCCATCCGCTGGCTATGAACGGAAGAGTGGATGATGGTATCCTGAAGGAACGTCAGATCATGAAGTTCCTGAAAGACCGGGCAGATTATATTATTGATACCACACATCTTCTTACAAGAGAACTGAAGAAAGAGATCGACAATATTTTTGTGGACAATGGAAGGTTCAGTAATATGATGATCTCAGTTTTGTCCTTTGGTTTCAAGTACGGAATTCCAGAAGACGCTGACCTTGTGTTTGATGTGAGATTTCTGCCTAATCCGTATTATGTGGATGAGCTGAGACCTCAGACTGGTATGGATGAGGGTGTTTTTCAATATGTAATGAATAATGATACAGCCAGAGAGTTTGCAACAAGGCTTGTGGATATGGTGGAATTTCTGATTCCCAACTACGCAAAAGAAGGCAAAACAAGCCTTGTGATCGGAATTGGCTGTACCGGCGGAAAGCATCGTTCTGTAACCCTTGCCAGAGTTCTCTACGAGAAACTTCTGGAAACAAGGGAATATGGAGTGAGACTGGAACACAGGGATATCGGTAAGGATTCCGTTTACAGAAAATAACAGGAACAGGAGATTGGAAATTGTCTTTTTCGGGGATGGTGAAAGAAGAACTTTCCAGACAGGTAGGAACCGCAAGACACTGCAGAATTGCAGAAACAGCAGCTCTGCTCAGTGCCTGTGGCAAAATGTCCGCAGAAGGTCATCTGAAATTTCAGACAGAAAATGAAGCTGTTGTAAGAAAGTACTTTACATTGCTCAAAAAAACCTTTAATATAGATACAGCAGTATGTATCCATGAAAGCCGCCGGCTGAAAAAGGGAACTGTTTATTATGTGGGAATAACAGATCCGGTTCAGGTGAAAAATGTACTTCAGGGAATGAAGCTTTCGGTGGATAACACAGACGGAGAAACGTTATATGCAGGGAACAGTCTGATCATTCAGCAGAGTTGCTGCAAAAGGGCGTTTATCCGGGGGGCTTTTCTTGCATCCGGTTCGATCAGTGATCCTGAGAAGGGATATCATTTTGAGATTGTAAGTCCTGATGAAAGAAAGGCAAAACAGTTACAGGAGCTAATTCGCAGTTTCCAGATAGATGCCAAGATTGTTCTGCGCAAGAAAGTGCATGTGGTCTATGTGAAGGAAGGTGCGCAGATTGTTGATATGCTTGCAGTGATGGAAGCAAATGTGGCACTGATGAATCTGGAGAATATACGTATTCTTAAAGAAATGCGTAATTCAGTGAACCGAAAGGTTAATTGTGAAACAGCGAATATTAATAAGACGGTGAATGCAGCAGTGAAGCAGATTGAAGACATCAGACTGATCGAGAGCAGGACGGGACTCCGGAATCTCAGCGAAGGTCTGGCAGAAATCGCAGAACTGAGATTGCAGTATCCGGAGGCAACACTAAAAGAATTAGGGATGATGTTAAATCCGCAGGTAGGCAAGTCAGGGGTAAATCACCGCTTAAGAAAATTAAGCGAGATAGCAGATGGGCTGCGGATGAACAAGGAGGATTTATTATGATTAAAAAGCCAATCACGATTCAACTGTCAACAGGTCTTGAGGCACGTCCGGTTGCTCAGCTGGTACAGGTGGCTAGCCAGTTTAACAGTGAGATATATGTTGAGATTGGACAGAAAAAAGTAAATGCAAAGAGTATTATGGGGATGATGACATTGGGGCTGGACTCCGGAGAGCAGATCACCCTTTCCGCTAATGGTGAGGATGAGGAGGCCGCTATGACAAGTATAGAGAAATATCTGAGTAACAATCAGTAAATAGCAGCGAAAGCATTGCGGCGGAAGAAGACCAGTTCCAAAGCAATGCTTTTTTCTTTTGGTTTCTTCTATATTAATATAAGTTGACCATGATAAAAAAACAGGTTATAATAAGAACACTTATGTTACTGAACGTTGTTGTGAAAAGCAACTGCTGAAAACAGTGACTGTATGAAGAATGAAGCGAATAAAGCGAGGGAGAACAAATGTCAAAATTTTTAAAGTTTATAGTACATTTTGTTGTGATCTGCACGATTGCCTGTATTCTGGGTCTTGCGTTGCCACCTTTTTTCGGTATCAAGACAGTGATCGTTGACACATCAGAAAAAACCACAAACATGCAGTTTGGTTCCGTTACCTATGCCATTCCGGTGAAAACAGTTGAGGTATCACCTGGAACTCCGATTCTGGTGCAGAAGGACGGACAGACTTACCGTTATAATCTGTTATCTGTAAATACCAGCGACCAGACAGGAATCGCAGTAGACCCTACAGGTTCCATTCAGGAAAACATTAACGTGTCCGTAAAGAACTGGGTACAGAAGGTGGTTATTACAATACCTTTCATGGCATATTTCCTTGTGGCAACACAGAGTGTAGAGGGAATGATCGTCCTCGGTCTGGTGGTTCTGTTTCTGATCATCCTGTATGTGATCGCAGAGCTCTGCAAGAAAGATCCGGAAGAGGATTATGAATACGAAGACGCCAGAGGCGACCGCAGACGTATCAAAACTGCAAAAGAACTTAAATTGGAAGAAAAAGCACGTGCCAAACAGATGAAACGTGAAGATAAAGAACTTCTTCATGGAGACAAAGAACGGAGAAAGCAGGCGCGCAAAGAAGAAAAGAAGAGCCGCAAGAAGATCCGGACAGGCGGCTTTGTAGATGAGATTTATGAAGATGAACTGGAGGAGACATCTGTTCCGGAAAAACCAGATACCCGTCCTGCCAGTAACATGCAGGCGGCTGCAAGTGAGGCTCATGAGCTTCTTAAGAAAGAAATTGCAGCAGCAACTGCCGAAGAGGAACCGGCAGCAGAGGAAATCCGCCAGGAGACAGTTTCAGAAGTGATTCCTGAAGCGGAAGAACCGGTGGAAGCGACAGAACCGGAAGAACCGGTAGAAATAAAGAGACTGGCAATCCCCAGATATACAGCATCCCAGCTTGCAGACAAAGCCAGAAAGGCGGGGGATGCTCCGGATATTGTGAGGGATTCCATTACAAAAGTTACGCTTCTGGATTACTCAGATATCATTGGTGGAGACGAAGAAATAGAAGAATAATTGTATTTAAAAAAAAACAAAAAAAGCCCTTGCATTTTGCAGGGGCTTTGTGTATACTAATATCTGCTGTGACATGATAGCTATGAAGCATGAGGTTGCCGCCTGAGAATGGCGGGTTTTCTGTGGAGCGAATGTCAAGTTAGGAAACTGACGACAAGTCACTGTACAAGTTCAGAAACCATCAACGGGATGGACGTGTGTAAAGAAGTCGAAAGACACACACGGAGATGTGTACAGTCGCCGCTTGTCGTACTGCATAATTGAGTACGAATAGGAGGAGACTTTTTTTATGGCAAATCAGGTAATGAGAATCACTTTAAAAGCTTATGATCATCAGTTAGTAGATGCATCAGCAGCAAAAATCATCGATACTGTTAAAAAGAATGGAGCAACTGTTAGTGGACCGGTTCCGCTTCCTACTAAGAAGGAAGTAGTTACAATCTTAAGAGCTGTTCACAAATACAAAGATTCCAGAGAGCAGTTTGAACAGAGAACTCATAAGAGACTGATCGATATCATGACCCCAACCCAGAAAACAGTTGACGCTCTGTCAAGACTGGAAATGCCGGCTGGTGTTCACATTGATATCAAAATGAAAAACAAATAATTAATTTGTTTTTTGATATCCGAAAGGATATTTCAAAATAACTATATGATTGCCGAAACTGGTAATCCGCTATAAGGAGGAAGAAAGAATGAAGAAAGCTATTTTAGCTACTAAAGTCGGAATGACTCAGATCTTCAATGAAGACGGTCTTCTGATCCCGGTGACCGTTTTACAGGCTGGCCCTTGCGTAGTTACTCAGGTTAAAACTGAAGACAACGATGGATACACAGCAGTTCAGGTGGGATACGGTGACATCAGAGAAAAACTGGTGAACAAACCGGAAAAAGGACACTTCGATAAAGCAGGCGTTGCTGCTAAGAGATTTGTTAAAGAATTCAGATTTGAAAACGCAGGTGAGTATACAGTAGGTCAGGAACTGAAAGCTGACATGTTCGCAGCAGGCGATCACATTGACGCAACAGCAGTTTCCAAAGGTAAAGGCTTCCAGGGTGCTATCAAGAGACACGGACAGTCCAGAGGACCTATGGCTCATGGCTCCAAATATCATCGTCATGCTGGTTCCAATGGTGCTTGCTCCGATCCGAGTA
>URXG01000006.1 GCA_900551715.1 uncultured Blautia sp.
CCTGCGCTTTCATCTCGGTAATTGAATTGCCGAGGATTCCCGCTTATTGTCCTAAAAAGAACCAGGCAAGATTTGATTTTGACCTTCGTTTTCCAAAGATGTCTTCTTATCTCAGAAGAGCAGCTATCCAGCATGCCCTGGGAAGTGTATCATCATATAAGGCGAGGCTGAAATTGTGAAAATAAACGGATCAGAAAGGCGGCAGACCGAAGCTGGTGTGTGGTAATCATGCCATGCCGGTATTCTACCGTGATGTGATTACCGTGAGGATACAGAAGAAAAAGACAGATCATACCTGAAACTTTATGACGGTCATGACTGGAAATGGTTCCGGGTCAGCCTCAACCATGCAGATATTGAATATCTCAAAAAAACTGGGCAGAAAAAAGCAGCAGCTCCCATATTGGAAAAAAGGCATCGTAAATACTTCCTGCGTTTTTCTTATACAGAAGATGTGCTGCTTACAAATGCACCTGTAAAAGAACAGATCATCTGCAGTGTGGATCTAGAACTCAATATGGATACAGTCTATACCATTATGCGGTCGGATGGAACTGTCCTGGGAAGAAAGTTTATCTCAGTCGAGAAGGCTCCCACTTCTGCAAGTGGTGAGTAATAACAAGTCTTTCTCAGTGGGAATACAATCTCCGGCTGAGATAAACGCTCCGCGAGGATGTGCAGAAGAAAAACATGCGGATGTGCTCGTTTTTGAGTATCTGGAAACAAAAGGAAAGATATCGGGAAGAAAGAAACAGGAGCTGCATCTGTGGAGAAAAAAGGATATTCAAAAAAGATGTGAGCACCAGGCGCACCGGAGAGGGATGCGCATATTCAGAATCTGTGCGTGGAATACCAGCAGGCTTGCCTATGATGGCTCAGGAACAGTTGTCCGTGATCCGGGCAATCACAGTCTCTGTACATTCCAGAATGGAAAAAGATGTAACAGTGATCTTTCGGCATCCTATAATATTGGAGCAAGATATTTTATCAGGGAACTCGTAAAAAGCAGCATAAACACAGGCAGATATACAGCGGACTACCTGTGTTGTGGGAACCTGCCATATCCGGCATGGAAAAAAGCGCATGACTGTGCATATTCTAAGTTACAGGTGTATCTGCCGATATTTAGCCTTGTCACTTAAAGCGACTGATGAGCATGTGACTTCAGTCATGTGAGATCTACGAATATAAAACAGAAAATGGTTTTTCATCAATAGCAGGAAAACATCTTCCACAAAAGTTTTTGCCCAAGAATGTTACAATGTTTTTTTTGTTCGTCGGCTGTAAGTCCGTTCATACAATCTGTAAATGATATCTGCTGATAGGAATTTGTTCTGAATGACATATGTGTTTATCACCCTTATTTGATAAATACAGTATAGCACCTCCATTTGAATATGGTAAATTGTGTAAACTTTTCAAAAAAAGTGGGGTACATAGAGAGGCTTTTGAATTACTGTAAACGGAGTGAGCAGTAACACTTTTGACCCTAACATCATGTCATTTATAATGATTCACAATATATATAATTTGTTTACAATATTTATAGCAATAGCAATCTTCAATGTTTCACGTGAAACATATATAAGTATAGCGTGTCTTTATCAAAAATCCCCGTTGGTTTACACCTGGGACAGAAACTGACTGTGTCTCTCGTAGTTTTTGTCCCAAATTAAGCATTCCTGAAGATCCTGTATGTGGTTCTGCTCATTGTCAGATCGCTGCTTATTGGGCTGATGAACTACATAAAAAAGAGATACTTGCTTACCAGGCTTCCTGAGTTTTTTTTCCTAACAGGCGTCTGAGCATTTATACTGTTCACCCTTTAACGTGCGTCTCGAAATAGCTTTTCAATACTTCCAGGCTTTCTTCTCTCATAACTCCTTCCGTAACCTCTGGTTTCCAGAAAGAATTTTCAAATACCATTCTTGAACAGTTACATCCTTCATCCCCCAGAATATGTTCCAACTCTATATTACTTGCTCCATAAACAAGTCTTCCCAGCTTAACCCAAACCATTGCCCCACTACACATAAAGCAGGGTTCACAGCTGGAATACAATGTATATTCATGTAAATCTGTGATTCCTGTAACAGCACAGAATTCTCTGATTAAACCAGCCTCTCCATGAAAAGTAGGGTCATGTTTTGTATAAATCTGATTTTCGTTGGTAAATACAATCTTTCCGTCCTTAACAAGAACAGCTCCAAAAGGTTCATTTCCATGCTCTACTGCAGCCTTTGAAAGTTCAATCGCTTTCTTCATAAATTCTATATCCTGCATTTTTTGATGCCTCCTGCATAAGTAATATTCATAATTTCGTGTGTCTTTCTGTCAAATACATTTGTTTTTATTTTCTACCCAAAATCTGCACATTTTCTCCGCACTTCATACTTCTATCACCCTTTTACTTTTAAGTTTTACTTTGTCCCTTCCTCTTTATGTTAATAACACAGTTTTCTTCTGTTGATTATACGATTATGATGTTTTTTCGTCATATTATTATATATTTTATATAACTATTTTTTGCATATTTATGTATATTTATTCATTTTTTATTTATGTTGATAGTAAAATATTGCCACCTGAGTCCTATCCCGAAGCTGTAATTTGTCCAGAATCGAACTGAGATAATTTCTTACAGTCCCTTCTCCCAGACATAATTCTGATGCAATTTCTTTATTGCTGTATCCTCTGGAAATAAGACGTATAATCTCCAGTTCACGCTTATTAATATCATGTGCAGAATAATCATATTCTTCTGATCTATTTAATAAATCCGGTATTTTGGCTACAATTTCATTACCAAAGACCGTTTGTCCGGAACATACTGCTTTTATTGCAGGAAGAATATTTTCATAATCCTGTTTTAGAAGATATCCCTTCGCTCCTATCTGTAAAGCTTTCACAATATACTCATCATCTGTAAAAGTTGTGAGTAAAAGAACATTCGCTTTTGGAAAATCTGACAATATTTTTTCCGAAGCCTTCAGACCGTCCATATTTCTCATTCGGATATCCATCAAAAGTACATCTGGCTGATATTTTTCATATAATTCACAGGCTTCTTTGCCATCTGTACCCGTAGCTTTTACAGTGATTTCTCCCGTAGATTCCAGTATTGTTTTCAATGCACCTGTCACAAACGGATCATCATCAACTATAATAATATTCACTTTTTCACCAATCCTAAAAACACATATTTTTGTTATTCACAGTCTTTGGGAACTGTACTAAATATTCTGAACCCATCTTCTGTAGCAATTCTGAAATTTCCTTTAAGTCCGTTCACTCTTTCCTGCATATTTGTCAGTCCAATCCCTTCTATGTCCTGTTTATTGTACTTAATTTCTTTTCCATTATCTTCCATTGATAGCTGGAATAATGCCGGATGTTCCCTTACCGTAATTTTAACTTCCGTTGCGTTACTATGTCTAGATACATTTGCCAATGCTTCTTTTACAATGCTGATAAAGCAATACTTTACCTCTTTCGGAATCTGATCTGTCACATCATAAATCAGGATTGCCTGGCAGAAAGTAAATTCTCCTGCCAGCTGCATCAGTACCTCTTTCAGGTTTACCGAGTCATCATGAAGATCATGCACACTGGTTCTTATGCTGTTCATAGCAGAATTCAGTGATTCATCCAATCCATTCAGTACAAATCTCATATTTTCATCTTTATTAACTGTTTTTGCAGCCCCAACCAGAAGAATTGATCTGGACAGCACATGTCCTACATTATCATGGATTTCTCTAGCAATCCGATTTCTTTCTTTCAAAATGGCTGTCTCAATTTCATAATCCTGTTTTTCCAGAATCATTTTATTTTTTTCTGTCAGAAGAAGGTTTCTTTCTTCACTGTCATCTTTTGTTCTGCGAAATTCTTCTTTCAAAGTTGTATATTTTCTGGTGTTGTATTCCATAAAAGCAGCGATTATACAGTCCAATAAAATGTACATTAGTATTTTCGCAGATATTTTTTCAGAGTAAAATAACACACCTGCAATTGTCAACAGAATTCCTAAAATTCTTCTCCCGCAACTCATGCTACAGTATATAAAGACAGGATAAAACCAGATAAAATCCTGATTCCAGAAGCCCGACAATCCATATGCCAGAAGTATCCCCTGTCTGTATTTCTGTGTACAGGAATAGCACCCACAGACCATTATAACGGTGCACAGCACTGCTGCCACCATTTTTATATCTGATTTTTGAAAAAACAATGCCACCAGACAATACAGCCCCAAAAGAGACAGGTCACGAAAATACCTCATCTTTCCCCTCCTGACATCCCCAAACCGGATCATAATATTTACTATATCCGAATCCGCCACCCTCTTCAAGTGACAAATGTAATCTTTGCCTTCTCAGTTTTTGTGACATTCCTCACTTGGTTTTTGTTCCTGTTTATCCTATACTGAACTCAACGAAACAACAAAGAAACTCGGTAACTATTCAGTAGGTAATATCCCGCGAGGTGTTTCGACATGTTTTTGCCGAAATCCCGAGACATACAAGGCAAAATGCTATCTCCGCAGGTGATTTGGAATACATTTTAACTCGTAACTGTGAGGATAGTGAACAGTTACGAAACTCGTTTTTTTCGCAAAAGATTATAAAAATAAATGGAGGCTATTCTATGATACATATCGAAAACCTGGTAAAAAGATATGGCAGTATCACCGCACTGAACCACCTGAATCTGGATATCCGGGAAGGCGAGATTTTTGGGCTTCTGGGGCCTAATGGTTCTGGCAAAACCACTGCAATCAGCTGTATGCTTTCCCTGTTAAAATACGACAAGGGCAGCATCCGTATCTTTGATCAGGAAATGTGTCCAGACAATTATGAAGCCAAGCAGCAGATCGGCATAGTTCTGCAGAATGTAGCAGTTTTTAATGAGCTGACCGTCTATGAAAATATTGATTATTTCTGTGGTCTCTATATCCAGGATAAAGCCAGACGGCACCAGATGGTGGAAGAAGCCATACAGTTTACAGGACTTGAAGACTTCCGCAAAACTCGCCCAAAGAAACTGTCCGGAGGACTTCTCCGTCGTCTGAACATTGCCTGTGGCATTGCCCACAAACCTCGTCTGATCATTATGGACGAACCAACCGTTGCCGTCGATCCCCAAAGCAGAAACAAGATTCTGGAAGGCATTCTGAAGCTTAACCAGCAGGGATCTACCATTATTTACACTTCGCATTACATGGAAGAAGTGGAACAGATCTGCACCAGAATCGCTATTATGGACAAAGGGCGTATTATTGCATCCGGCACCAAAGAAGAGCTGAAACAGATGATTAAAACCGGCGAGACTATTACCATCGAAGCCATTATTCTTTCCAGCGAACAGCAGGACAACCTCCGTACTCTTCCACATGTGTTTGACCTGCAGTACAAGGATGAGATTCTCACTCTTCGCTGTACCGGCGCCCAGCATAATCTGATCCATGTTCTGAATTATCTTCAGGAAGCCCAGATTCCTTTTGGAAGGGTCTTTTCGGAACTTCCCACACTCAATGATGTTTTTCTTGAAATCACCGGAAAGCAGCTTCGAGACTAATGTGTATTTATACATTATTTTGTATATTTTTATAACGGAAAGGAGTTTTAATGATACATCTTATTACCTATAATCTCCGGATCAAACTGCGAAATTTTTCCATGGTTTTCTGGCCTCTGGTGTTTCCGCTGATACTTGGTACTTTCTTCTTTTTTGCTTTTGGAAATATCAGTGAGGCAGACTTTGAAACAGTATCGGTAGCTGTCGTGAAACCCGAAACTTCCAATCCCCTGTTTCTTGGGTTCCTGAATCAAATAGAAAATAACACCGATGATCTGATCTCCGTCAGCGAAATGCCTGAACAAAAAGCTCTGGACGCTCTGAAAAGCGGCAAAATAGCCGGCATTTACTATGCAGATATTCAGCCTTCCCTTACAGTAACCACAAACGGAATTCCTGAAAGTATCCTTCAGACCATTCTGGATAATTACGAAAGCAGCCTGACCACTGTAAGAAAAATTTTTCTCCGGCATCCATCCGGTATTCTGAAAGGACTGGAACAGATGATGGACACCCGGGAACTGGTACATGAAGTCTCTCTGGGAGGCAAAACCATAGATGGTAATGTTCAGTTCTTTTATACGCTTATTGCCATGGCATGTTTCTATGGATGTTTTATTGGATTTGGTTCCGCCATTCCCCTTCAGGCCAATCTTTCTTCCCTTGCTGCCAGAAGAACAGTTACCCCTACTCACAAACTGAAAATTGTGCTTTCTGAGCAGATTTCTGCTTTTTTCCTGGGATATCTGGACGTAATCATTCTGATTCTGTATCTTCGTTATATCCTTCGGCTGGACTTTCAGGGAAATATGACACCCATGCTTCTGATCACTTTCCTGGGCTGCCTGATCGGAGTATCTCTGGGATTTTTTGTAGGAAGTCTTGGCAAAATGCGGGAAGGTGTAAAAATAGGAATCCTGCTTGCAGTCTCTATGACCTGCTGTTTTCTTTCTGGACTTATGAATAATACCATGAAAGATATCGTAGAAAAAAATATTCCTGTTCTGAACCGTCTGAATCCTGCTGCCCTGATCTCTGACGCATTTTACTGCATCAATGTATATAATGATCCTGCTCGCTATTACAGGAATCTTATCATTCTGGCAGTTATGAGCGTTCTCCTGACAGGTGTCTCATTTTTCATGATAAGGAGGGAACGATATGACAGTCTATAAATGCCATATGAAGATTTTGAAACGCAATCTTGGACTGGTGATCATGTACCTTGCTATTTTTTTCAGTATTACCATGTTCATTCAGGCAGCTTCCAGAAAAGAAGGGTTGGATAATTATCAGCAGACCCGCATCTCCATCGCTATTTGTGACAGGGATCATTCAGCTCTTTCTGATGGTCTGATCCAGTATCTGAGCAACATTCATCAGGTTTCCATGATCCAGGATGATCTTTCTGTTATGCAGGAAGAACTTTTTTACAGAAATGTGGAATATATCATTCAGATTCCTGAAAATTTTTATGACTCCTGTATCTTTCAGGGTACCCCACTTTCTGTTACCAGAATTCCCGGTTCCTATTCCTCTTATTACGTGGATCAGCAGATCAACAGTTACCTGAACTCTGTAAAAACCTATATGGCAGCCGGATTTAGTCTTTCTGAGGCTTCCAGTGTCTCTGTGGAACAAAATACCGCTACCGTACATCTCCTTGAAAATACAGGCAATAACAGCGGAACACCGGCATATACCTATTATTTCAGATATATCCCTTATCTGTTTCTTGGAAGTCTCTGTTATTCTATGGGATATATTCTCATGGCTTTCCGCAACGAAGACATCCGGAAACGTATGGCTGCTTCTTCAGTTTCTCTCAAAAGACAGAACCTGGAAGGATTTCTTGCTATGTTTACTGTAGGGATTGGACTCTGGCTGATCTCTATGGGCGGTGCAGTTCTCCTTTTCAAAAAAGACTTCTGTTCCCTGCCTTTTATAAGTTACTACCTTCTTAACAGTCTGTTGATCCTTGTGATCTCCCTGTCTCTGGCTTACCTTACAGGGCTTTTTGTAAAAAATTCTGATATGTTAAACGGGCTTTCCAACATTCTTTCTCTAGGTATGTGCTTCCTCTGTGGAGTCTTTGTACCAATGAATGTAATGAACCCGAGAGTGCTAAAAGTTTCCCAGTTCCTGCCAGTCTACTGGTATGAAAAAGCCAATGGTCTTCTTGGCAGTTACCATGTTCTTCCTACAAACCGTATCTCTGATCTGTGGAAATATCTTGGTATTGAATTTCTGTATGCCATAGCTGTTCTCACAGTGATCATGGCTGTTTCAAAGTACAAAAAACAGGGGTGAAGAAAATTCTTCATCCCTGTTCTCTTTCATCCACATCTGCATTTGTCAAAAAAAGATCCCTACCTGTTCCAGGAATTTCTCTGGTGCTTCTACATGAGGATAATGTTTGGTTTCCATTATTGTAAATACTTCTACAGAAGGATTTACAGCCTGATAAGACTCTGTAATCGCCTGTCCGTTATTTTCCGCTTCACCTTCTACAATATAAAGACTGTTATCAATATTTTTCAGACCTCTGGTAATATCAATATTCATATATTTGGCAGCCTTACTTGCATAAAGAGCCTTTGCATAGCAGCCACCTCTGTGTGCTGCCTCATAATATGCATCCATCATATCCTGATCCGGATGGAAAGGATCAAATGAAATATTCTCAATAAAAAGATCAGAAACTGCGCTTCGGGACACCATCATATGATATAAAAGTGTTCCGAATACAGGTACTTCCAGAAGATATTTCAGAGCTTTGTCTTTCTTTCCGGGTCCTTGCTTCAGACCGGCCATGCCTGGTGGATTCACCATCATGATCTTATTGAAAAGCTGTTTTTCGTTATGGCATGCCATTACAACAAAAGATCCGGAATATCCACTGACAATCACATCTGTTTTCTCTCCGATCACGTTCTTTATGAAGTCACAGATAATCTGCACATAAACAAAATTTGTATAAGTAATGCCTGGTTTCTCTGAGCGTCCACATCCCAGCAGGTCAATATTATATACTGTATGCTCCAGTGCAAGCTCATCCTCAATCCTGCTCCACTCATATCCGGAACCTCCCGGAAGCATATCATGGAGCAGAAGTATCGGGCTGCCTTTTCCTTTTTTTGTATAGTAGATATCACCAAATCTCCAGTGGTAATAATGTCGGTTTCCCGTATCCAGCATTTCTTTCAGACATGCGGATGCAGCAATGACTTTGTTCATTACATGAACAATCCCCGTTGCTGTTGCTGTCAGTATTGCGAAGGTAATCAGTTTGTTTCTGTTCTTCAATTTACGTCCTCCTTTACTGCATCTGAAGTTCTTTTATTATAAATCAAAACCATCTTTTTTACAATCCTGTAAGGCTTACAAAAGAGTAAGTAATTTATGAACATCTTCCATTCTGGTTGCCCAGCTTGTGGCAAAACGGATCACTGTATGGGAATCATCTTTTTTCTCCCAGAAACTGAAAACTACCTGTTCTGACAGTTTTTTCATCTGTACATTATTAAGGACAATAAATATCTGATTTGTAGGAGAATCTATATAGAATTCATAGTTCTTTTCTTTAAGTCCGTTTTTTAGTACAGTTGCTGTTGTAATGGCATTTTTCCCAATTTTCAGATAGAGATCATCTGTAAATAATGCGTCAAACTGTACACCCAAAAGTCTGCCCTTTGCCAGAAGTGCCCCATGCTGCTTTACTCTGGTGAGGAAATGCGCCGGCATGTTTTTTCCTGTAAAGACAACTGCTTCCCCACACAACAGACCTGCCTTGGTTCCTCCTATATAAAAGCAATCACATAACTGTGCAATATCCTTTAAAGTCAGATCTGTCCCCTCACTTACAAGACCATAGATCAGTCTTGCACCGTCCATATACAGAGGGATCTTATATTCTCTGCAGACCGCAGAAAGATCTTTCAGTTCCTGTTTACTGTATAGGGTACCATACTCTGTAGGGTGAGAAATATACACCATTCCCGGAAATACCATATGTTCATGATTTCCATCTCCATAAAAAGTTTCCAACAAATCTTTTAAATCCGTTGCCTGGATCTTTCCTTCTTTCTCCGGCAATTCCAGTACTTTATGTCCGGTAAATTCTATGGCACCTGCTTCATGAGTGCTTACATGCCCGGTCCTGGCAGCTATAACCCCCTCATAAGGTGCCAGAACAGTATCAATGATGATCTGATTGGTCTGTGTTCCTCCAGTCAGCAGAAACACTTCTGCGTCAGGTATTCCACAGGCATTTCTGATTTTTTCTTTAGCTTTCTGGCAGTAAATATCTGTGCCATATCCGGAAAGCTGCTCCATATTCGTCTCTATAAGGTGTTCCAGAATCTCTGGATGTGCCCCTTCTGAATAATCATTTTCAAAACATAACATAATCTTTCACCTCTGTATTCCCTATAATAACATTTTAACCTAGATATTAATATCATATCACATAAGAAAAGACCTGAAAACCAGTTCAGCACTGTTCTCAGGTCTCTCTTTTAATCTTTAACTTTTTATTTTTCCAAAGTTGCTGTTGCTTCTGCAGTATCCTCTGCATCGCTTTCTGTGCTGTCAGATTCTGACTTTGTCTCTTCTTCAGAATCGCCATTGATCATGGTATCATAAACATCTGTAAGATCACGTACATTCATCTTGTTGATCAGATAAACTTTGTCTCCCACAACTGCAGCATAGAAGTTGGTATCATATTCATAATACCCAGCTGTAATTGTCGTTCCATCTGTGCCTGTGAAATTGAATGCATAAGCCGGATCACCTTCTGGTTTATATTCTTCTGTCAGACGTTTCTGTGCGGTAATATTGATGAGTTTATTATAAAATGTGGTAAAGGATGTATCATCCACATCTTTTCCATCCAGCTGATAAGTAACAGTAGTGGTTTCTGTGCTGTCACCATCTTCACTGTCCTTGTCTTCTGTATCTTCAGCTTTGGTGGTCTCCCGGGTAACTTTTATTTCATGGGTTCCATCTGCATCTTTTACTTCCAGAGAATCAAGATCATTCACTGACATATAATTCACAGACAGACTGTAAAAATCAGCTGCTTTGCTGTCCAGAATCGCAGACAGAGAATCATCGGTAATGGTATATACCTGTTTGCTGTCATTTACCTTTACATAGCGGCTTCCGTCTGCTTCATCTCCTACATAAATAGTTATTTCTTTATCTACTGTGACTTTATTGTCCTCATCACTGCTGTCTGCAGTGTCCTCTGTATCTGAACTGTCAGAATCTTCTTCTGCCGTTTCTTCTTCTGTGTATTTGGCTGTGATCACTGCATAAGGATCATCCAGACCATATTGGGAATCATCTGTACAGTTATAATCTACAAACTTGTCATATGCCAGAGAACCAATGGCAGATGTTACGTTTCCAGCTTTGGATGTATCTGCTTTTTCGGATTCTTTACCATCTGAAACAGTCCAGAAAAGATCCTTTGGATCCTCTGTCAGTTCATATCCGTCTTCTTTGTCTACTTTTACCTCTGAAATAGTAGCAGTTGTTACAGACGGAAATGTCTCACTTTCAGCCATATTGTCATAAATACTGCTCATAAAAGGATCCAGTACAGAAGATGCTACCAGATATACGGTTTTGTCATCATCAGATTTCTTAACATAATACTGACTTGTGGAGTCATTCTTCATTCCTACCTGGATGACAGTTTCAGTACTGTCATCTCCTGAGGTAATGGTAATCTCATTCTGTGGTGCATCCAGATCATATTCACTTAAATCCTCTACATCTGTAATTTTCTGATCTGCGCTGAGATTAATGATATTATTTACTGCACTGTCTACAGAATCCTGTTTCAGTGGAAAATCTTTCTCTCCCTTCCGTACCCAGGAATCCTCTGTTTTGTCCAGTTCAATCTTGTCCTGATCGGCTGTGTACGATACGGATTTTACATCATCAGATGAAATATCTGTAACAGTCTCACTGGTATCCTCTTCTTCGGATTCCTTTGCTTCCTGTGCGGAAGTATAAGATTTTACTCCCACATAGGCTCCGGAAAGGACACCAAGTGCCACTACAGCAGAAATCAATTTTACAGTCTTACTTTTCATTTATGCCTTTCTCCTTTTCAGCCATACCATAAAGCCAATTACAAGGAATACTCCGGGGATCAGCCCCATTACACAGATCTTCCAGAAACTTACATCATAAGCTGTAAGAGTCAGATAAGAAACCTGCAGATCTTTGGACGGAATAGAAATGGTTGTGGCTTCATCATTGCTGCACATCCAGTTCAGGGAGCTTATGATCATCTGCTCATTTCCGCCTGAAACCATCTGGTTGATCTGGCTGTCCATAAGATTGGAACTTGTATAATATACAATCTGTGTTTCTTTATCATCATCCAGTGTTTCTGTAATACTTACACCAAGATCGAATGGACCATCTACATCACCGTCTGCTTTTTCGACGTCACCACTGTTTACATCTACTTTGGAATATGCACTGTCAGAGGTTGTAAGAAGACTATTTACTGTTACGGTATCTCTGATATCATCACTCTGTTTGATTCCCTGCGCATAAGGCATTAGTACATAATAGCCCTGGGAAGCAAAATCAGAAATAGCATCTGTGCTGTTTACAGTTGGAACCAGGTAATATGGCATCTGTGCATAGTGCTGTGTATCTCCCTCAATCACAATGCCATCCACCCTTTCTACGCCGTAGTTCTTCAGAACTGCATCAAAATTATCCATGGATTCGGTTGTATAATCAGAAAAGATCATAGCTTTTCCACCATTTTCCAGATATTCAATAATGGCATCTTTCTCTGTCTCTGAGATATCAGAAGTAGGTGCATTGATCAGCAGGCAGGCTGCGTCTTCCGGCACACTTTCTTCTGTGATCAGGTTCAGGGATTTGATATCAATGTTTGCTTTCTGAATATCTTCCTGAATATCGGAAGACAGTTCTTTTTCTCCATGTCCGTCCAGTGTATAAAGAACCGGCATATCTTCAGATGTTACATAGGAAATAGCACTGGTGATCTGTCCCTCGCCGTCAAACCCTGTTGTCTGGGACTGATAAGTATTATAATCTACGGAAGATTCGTAAATATTGCTGTAATCTACTACTTTACTTCTGTCCCCACACACAACGATCAGGCTGTTGGCAGAAACTTCATCGCTTGTATATTCTGATGTAAACTTCGGATTTACAACAGGGTCTTTCTCTTCTACTCTGATATGGCTGGATTCTTCTTCATATTTTTCCAGCAGTTTACTGATAGTCTCGTCTTCTGAACCACTCTGAACTACCTGATAGATGGTAACATCTTTGTCCAGGTCTTTTAGAAAAGATTTTGTCTGATCTCCGATACTGTATAATTTCTGGGAGCTTAAATCAAACTCAGAGTACTTGGTTGGAAGTGCTCCTACGATCATATTAATCACTACAACAATGACAATGAAAACAGCACTGATCACCACGCTGTAAGAACCGTTTTTCAGATATTTCTTATTCATGGATTCCTTAATTTTCTGTTTCACTGACTTTTTTTCTTTTACTTTTTTATCTGTATTATCTTCTTTGTGGTTTTTTCTTTCTTTCCACTTTTCCGTCATTTTCATTTTCCCAGCCTCCTTAATTCCAGCGTCTCTTGACAATAGACTGTACAGTCAGGAACATACATACAGCTATCACAGACAGGAAATATACAATTCCTTTTACATCAAATATTGAATTGGCAAAGTTATCAAAATGACTGCTGAGGTTAAATACATTCAGCACTTTCTGAATTCCCCCGGAAAAGAAACTGGAATTTACAACATAAATAACACCAAGTGCAATTTCGCCCACTACGCAGATTACTGCTGAAATCAGGAAGTTTTTGATCATTGTATAAATAACAATGGCTGCTGCCAGGATCAGAAGTCCAAAAGTAATGCAGGTAGAAAGGGATCCTTCTGAAAAGAAAGAAGAGATTCCGTTCATCATATAAAATGCAAACAAAAATACAAAAGTCAGAACTGCTGCAATTACCTGGCTTTCTGTCAGGGATGAAATAAACACACCTATGGCAAGATTGGCACATCCCAGAAGAAAGAATCCCAGGATTGCCGTATAGGCTGCCCCGAATGACACTGTGCCAAATTTAGACATCAGCAGTGGATACAGACACACAATCAGCATGGGAATTGCAAAAATAGTCACCAGCGCCAGGTATTTTCCCAGTACGATCTTTTCTACAGATACCGGTGCTGTAAGCAGAAGCTGATCTGTCTTCTGTTTCCGTTCTTCTGCAAGAACTCTCATAGTCAGGATCGGCACACTGATCAGAAACACAAAGGTCAGTGCACTTAAAGTATATTCAAATTTCGGGTATGCGGATGTCAGCTGATAAGCTGAAAAATAAATACCGGTTAAGAGCAGGATAAAAAACATAAACAGATAACCGATCATAGAAGTAAGATAGCTTCTCAGCTCTCTTTTATAAACTGCTGTCATTGTCTTTTTCTCCTTCCTGTTTCTGATCTTCTATTATTTTTTCTGCTTCTTCTGCTGTTTTGATCTCCGGTTCAGCAGAAACTTTTTTATTTATGCCGTCTTCTGTCAGTTCCAGGAAGATTTCTTCCAGAGAAACTTTCTTAGACTGCATTTCCAGGATAGGATAATGGTTCTCTGCCATCTTATAAAAGACTTCTTCCCGAATATCGGTATTTTCTTCTGTGGAAAGTTTAATACTCCAGCCTTCCTGGTCTTTGGAAGATTCTATGGAAATCTCTTTTATACCAGGAATCTGGTTCAGAAGAATCTGGATTTTATCTTTGTCTCCTTTTACAACCAGTGACAGATTATTGGATCCTGCTGCCAGTTTTCCAAGATTATCCGGTGTATCACTTGCTACCAGTTTTCCATGGGAAATGATCAGTACATAATCGCAGACTGCACTTACTTCAGATAATATATGTGAGCTCAGGATTACTGTATGTTTCTTTTTCAGACTTTTGATCAGATCACGAATCTCTATGATCTGTTTCGGGTCAAGGCCTACTGTAGGCTCGTCAAGGATGATCACTTCCGGATAACCCAGGATGGCCTGTGCCAGACCTACTCTCTGACGGTAACCTTTGGACAAGTTCTTGATCAGGCGGTTACGCATATCAGATATTTTAACCATATCCATGACTTCTTCCACCATGGATTTCTTTTCAGCTTTTGGGATTTTTTTGAGATCAGCAACAAAGTTCATATACTCCAGTACTGTCATATCGAAATAGAGAGGTGGCATTTCCGGCAGATAACCAATGCACTTTTTCGCTTTCTCAGGCTCCTCCAGAATGTCATGTCCATCTATGGAAACTGTTCCCTCCGTAGATGCAATGTAGCCGGTGATCATATTCATAGTGGTTGACTTACCAGCTCCGTTCGGTCCAAGAAAACCGTAGATTTTTCCTTTCTCAATTTTAAAAGAAAGGTGGTCAACTGCCGTATGATCGCCATATCGTTTAACCAGATTGTTTACTTCAATCACAAAACTCTCCTCCTTTTCATTCTGTCAAGAAAAATGCCCCCGGAAGAAACAGAGATAGGGGGTACCGGAGGCATTTTTCCTGAAGCGGATTTATAATCCGTTTCTTGAGATATTTTATGAGAAAGTTGTGATAAAAATAGGATAATTGTGTGATGATTATGTGAAAATAAAAATGTCTGAACTGGCAGGCTCTTTATGACAGAGGTTCTTTTAAGGGAGTTCCTGCTTTACGTGGGTATTTGCCGGGAGTCGGTTTTATCTTCTCAATCACTACCAGTGATCTCTGGATCTCAGAATCCGGCAGATTAAAATAGACTACATCCTGAATCTTTCCACCAAGAATCCGGACTGCCTTTTCCGCCTGTTCTGCTTCTTCCTGAACAGTTCCGGATTTATAGGAAATAAATTTTCCTCCCACCTTTACATAAGGGAGACAATATTCCGATAAAGTAGCCAGATTGGATACTGCTCTGGAAACGCAAAGATCATAAGTTTCTCTGTAGGACTTGTTTTTTGCAAATTCTTCCGCCCTTCCATGAATGGCTGTGATATTTTGAAGTTTCAAAAGTGCAAATGTCTCCTCAAGAAAATTCACTCTTTTTTTCAGGGAATCCAGAAGACATGCCTCCAGATGTGGAAATGCGATCTTTAGAGGAACTCCCGGAAATCCGGCTCCTGTTCCAATATCCATAACTGTAGTTACTTTTTTCATATCCACTGCTTTTACACAGGCAAGACTGTCCAGAAAATGCTTTACCAGCACTTCCTGAAACTCTGTGATTCCTGTAAGATTCATAACTTTATTTTTTTCTACAAGGTATTCATAAAAATCAATAAACTGCTGTTTCTGTTCTTCATTGAGACTGATTCCTATCTGCTCACATCCCTGTTCCAGAACGGTCAGATCATACGCCATTTGTGTACCGCCTTTCTTTTTTACTCATTTTATTTGAATACAGGCAACTATTCAGCAGGTAGCATCCCGCTGTTTTCTTACGCTCTTCTGTACTGTTCCAGATATACCAATAATACAGATATATCTGCCGGTGATACACCGGAGATTCTGGATGCCTGACCAATGGAGACAGGTCTGTATTCTTCCAGTTTCTGTCGTGCTTCGATACGCAGACTGCCTACTTTTTCGTAGTCCAGATCTTCCGGAATCTTCTTTGCCTCCAGTTTCCTGAACTGTTCTACCTGCTTCATCTGTCTCTTAATATAGCCTTCATATTTCAGGTTAATTTCTACCTGCTGCTTTACATCCCATGGTAATTCTGGCCTTTCTTTATCAATAGGAGCCAGATCTTCATAATTCAGTTCTGGTCTTCGAATCAATTCTGCAATAGTAGTTCCGGATTTCAGAAGTGTACTTCCTTTTTCTTCCAGTAATTTCTGTACTTCCGGTGTTCCACCGATGGTGGCATGCTCTGTTCTCTCGATCTCAGCCTGAATATCTTTCTCTTTTTTCAGAACAGCCTGATAGGTTTCCTCATCGATCAGACCCACCTGGTATCCCTTCTTGCGGAGACGGAGATCTGCATTATCCTGTCTCAGAAGAAGCCGGTATTCTGCACGACTGGTCATCATACGGTAAGGTTCGTGGTTTTCCTTTGTTACAAGATCATCGATAAGAACTCCTATATATGCCTCAGAGCGATCCAGAACCAGCTGTTCCTGTCCTTTGATCTCCATGGCTGCATTAATGCCTGCGATCAGTCCCTGGGCTGCTGCTTCCTCATATCCGGAACTTCCATTAAACTGTCCACCACTGAACAGACCTTTAATCTTTTTAAATTCCAGAGTAGGATACAACTGTCTTGGATTAATGCAGTCATATTCAATCGCATAGGCATTTTTGACAATTTTTGCATGTTCCAGTCCAGGTACAGAATGATACATGGCATCCTGCACATCTTCCGGAAGTGAACTTGACATTCCGCCAATATACATCTCGTTTGTATAAAGTCCTTCAGGTTCAATAAATACCTGATGACGGTTTTTATCAGCAAAACGGACAACTTTATCTTCGATAGACGGACAGTATCTTGGACCAGTTCCTTCGATCATTCCAGAATATAACGGAGAACGATCCAGATTATTGCGGATGATCTCATGAGTCTTTTCGTTGGTATAGGTAAGCCAGCAGGATTTCTGCGGAATCTGTATTTTTTCCGGATCTGTGGAAAAAGAAAAAGGTACTACCCTCTCGTCACCAAACTGTTCTTCCATCTTGGAATAATCAATAGTATTTCCTGCGATTCTGGCCGGTGTTCCTGTTTTGAACCGGAACATTTCGATTCCCAGCTCTTTCAGGGAATCTGTAAGATAATTGGCTGCCTGTAATCCGTTAGGACCTGTATAATTGCTTACATCTCCATAAATACAACGTGCTTTCAGGTAAGTACCAGTACAGAGAACCACTGCCTGACAGTGATAGATAGCACCAGAATAAAGAACAACCCCTGTAATCTTTCCATCTTCTACCAGAAGTTTGGTTACTTCCCCCTGTTTAATCGTCAGATTCGGCTGATTTTCCAGTGTTTTTCGCATTTCTGTACTGTATGCCTGTTTGTCCGCCTGTGCACGAAGAGAATGTACGGCAGGACCTTTGGATTTGTTCAGCATTTTGGACTGAATAAAGGTCTTGTCAATATTTTTTCCCATTTCTCCGCCCAGAGCATCCAGTTCTCTTACCAAATGTCCTTTGGAGCTTCCGCCTACATTAGGGTTACAGGGCATCAGGGCGATGCTGTCTACACTGACAGTAAACATAACTGTATCCAGACCCAGTCTTGCTCCTGCAAGTGCAGCCTCACATCCAGCATGACCGGCACCTACTACTACGATATCACAGGTTTTTTCCAGTATTTTTGTTGCCATTTTACTTTCCTCCGTTTTATTTGCCTACACAGAATTTTGAGAAAATTTCATTAACCAGATCTTCCCCTACAGATTCTCCTACAATACGTCCCAAGCTCTCATAGGCATTCATAAGGTCTATGGAAAAGAAATCTTCTGCCATTCCCATTTCTATACTGTTTTTTACAAGTTTCAGGCTTTCCAGTGCTTCTTCCAGTGCAGCCTTATGTCTTGCATTAGTAATATAAACCTCATCATTAAAGGATAATTCCCCCTGAAAGAACATTCTGCGGATCTCTTCTTCCAGCTGACTGATTCCTGTTTCTTCTACTGCTGAAATCGGAATCACAGGACTTGCTGTTTTTTCTTTCAGAAATTCTATATCCACTACAGGAGTCAGGTCCGTCTTGTTATAAATTGTAATACTCTTTCTTCCCTTCAGAAGTTCCATGATCTCCTGGTCATTTTCATCCAGAGGCATGGATGAGTCTACTACATAAAGAATCAGATCCGCATCTTCTGCCATCTGTCTGGCTTTCCCTACACCAATTTTTTCCACTACATCTTCGGTATCCCGAATTCCTGCAGTATCAATCACACGAAGAGTAATTCCATTAAGGGAAATATACTCTTCCAGAATATCTCTTGTGGTTCCTGCAATCTCTGTAACAATAGCTCTGTCTTCTCCCACCAGATAATTAAGAAGAGAAGATTTGCCTGCATTGGGTTTTCCCAAAATAACAGTTTTGATTCCTTCCTGGATCATACGTCCATCGTCAGCAGTTTTCAACAGTTCACTGATCTCTTTGCTCTCTTTTTCCACAACTTCAAGTAATTCCTGTGGATATCCATCCAGACTGATGTGCTCCGGATCATCCAGTGCAGATTCTATATAGGCAATATGGTAGATGAGTTTGCTGCGGATTTCCTTTACTGCCCGGAGAACGGAACCTTTCAGCTGTTCTACAGAGCTTTTCAGTGCCATAGAGTTTTTGGCCTGTATGACATCCATAACTGCTTCTGCCTGAGAAAGATCCAGACGTCCGTTCAGAAATGCACGTTTTGTAAATTCTCCTGGTTCTGCGATCTCTGCCCCGTTTTTCAGAACAGTCTCCAAAACTCTTTTCATGGCATATACTCCGCCATGACAGTCTATTTCTACAGTGTCCTCTCCTGTATAAGTGCGAGGTCCTTTCATGATCATGACCAACACTTCATCCACTACTTCTTCTCCATCATAAATAAATCCATAATGAATGGTGTGACTTTTTACTTTTTTTATGTCTTTGTTTCCATTTTTGGAACGGTAGATCCGGGAGATCACTTCCATGGCTTCATCGCCACTGATCCTTACGATCCCGATTCCGGAAGCACTCATGGCTGTGGATATTGCAGCTATTGTTTTATCCATTTTTCTCTCCTCCTGGATATATCTGCTGATGCAGGTGTTTTTATATAATAAAAGATGTTATCCTAGTTCCACGCATACGTCAACTACGTATTATTCACGCTTTCACCTAGAATAACATCTTTTTGTTCACTATATTAGTATCGCTTTAATTTTACTACTACATGACGATATGGTTCTTCACCTTCACTTACCGTCTCTACGAATTTATTTCCCTGAAGTGCAGAATGAATGATTCTTCTTTCATAAGGATTCATTGGCTCAAGTACAACAGGCTTGCGGGTTTTCTTTACCTTGTAGGCAATTCCTCTTGCCAGATTTTCCAGAGTTTCTTTTCTTCTTCTGCGGTAATCTTCTGTATCCAGTTTTACACGAATGTAATTAGATTTGCCTTTGTTTACTACCAGGCTTGTCAGATACTGCAGGGAATCAAGAGTCTGTCCTCTTTTTCCAATGAGGATTCCCATATCCTTTCCTTCAAAATCAACTTCCAGACATCCATCAGAAGTATTATATTCTGATTTAATCTCAACCTCACCAAGATCCATAGAACCAAATACCTCTCGAAGGAATGTGGTTGCTCTTTCTTCGATTTCTTTAATTTCAGCCGGATCTGTAATGATCTCAATTGCTTTTGCCGGTTTTACCGGTTTTTCTTTGATCTCTTTTGGTTCTCTTACAGGTTTTTCTCTGAATTTCTTTTCTTTTGGCTGTCTTTCTTTTATCGGTCTGACTGGTTTTTCAGCTACCGGTGTTTCCTTTGATTCTGCCTTATCAGAAGGTACTGTAACGGATTTTGCAGCAGGTTTCTGAAGTGTAGCTTTTGGTGTTTCCTTCTTCTCTTCTGCTTTAAATGCATCAATTTTTACAGAATCAACAATCTCTTCGATTTCTTTTTCTTCAGATAAATCTTCTTTTTTACGAGCTTTGATAATTGCCGGTTTGCTTCCGATTCCGAAAAATCCGGAGCTGCCCTCACTGATTACCTGAATTTCAAGCTGGTCACTGGATACGCCCAGTTCAATACATGCCTTGGTGATTGCTTCATTTTTTGTTTTTGCTGAAAACTGCATATATTCATCCATAGTAAAACCCCTGCCTTCCTTTCCTATTTCTTTTTGTTTCTTTCGTCGAAATCTCTTACCATGTTCGCCTTGGCTGTAATACTGCCGGCTTTTGCATGAGATGCTTTCTGGTAAGCTGCCTCTACCTTCTTCGCACGACTTTCTTCATCTGTGCCGCTGATACCTTTTTCAATTTTATTAATATTCTTGGCACTCCGATGAGCCTGATTGGTGATCTTCTGTGGCGGAAGGCCTTCTTTTGCTCTCTTGGCTTCCATCTTTTTCATATTTTCATTAACAAGATCATCAATGTTCATCTTATTCAGATGACGGTTGATCAATACCTGCTGAACGCTTCTTACAACGGAACTGGCAATCCAGTAAATACCAAGACCTACCGGGAAAGTAAAGCAGAAGAAAGCAGACATAAGAGGCATTACTGTGTTCATGGTCTTCATGGAACTGGCCATTGCATTTGCCTGATCATTTCCACCATTCTGTGTTGCAGCCTGTGGCATCAGTTTCAGGTTCAGCATCTGTGTCGCCCATGATAAAACAGGAATTGCAAGTGCTGCAATAATAAGAATCAGGGATCCTGTCTTAATATAGTTCAGAGGCTGGTCAGCAATGTTCAGCACACCAAATGTCTGCATTTTGGAGATTTCTTTTGAGGTTGCAGTGATCGCATCTGAAAATCCTGAAAACTGGCTCATTTCGGAAAGTTTGGTCCACTGAGTCGGTGATAATGCATACAGAAAGTCAATAATAGAATCAGATGTTGCAACTCCATTATCAAGAACCAGTCTTACTCTGGTCATTTTGTTATCGGTAATAAATTTCTGAATGATATCTGTAAAGCCATTTACAGCAAGGATATTCGTACAAACTCCTTCAAAAACTGCCTTTACACTGCCAACGTAAGCAGGAATATTCTGGATTACCTGATACAGAGCAAAAAGAATCGGCATCTGAATTGCAAGCTGAACACAGCTTCCTGTAGCAGAAACTCCGTATTTCTGATATACGGCCTGTGTTTCTTCCTGCATTTTCATCATTGATTCCTGATCTTTTTTCCCCTGATATTTCTTCTGGATTTTCTGTATCTCCGGCTGCATGATCGCACTCAGCTTGGAAAATTTCTGCTGTTTAATCTGCAGAGGAGTCATAAAAAGATAGATCAAAATACTGAAAATAATGATACAAAGACCAAGATTATTGATACCAACCATATCCAGTATTTTGTAAATACCGTTCATGATCCATCCCATAACGACTGCAATCTGGCCAATGATCGGGGTACCACTTTTTGTAGCTAAAATCATTTCCAAAGTCTATTTCCTCCTTAATGTCCTTTATAAGGACATATTGGTTACCCAACGGGCATTCTTTATGGTGAAACAAATTTACTTTATGGTACAGGGTCATATCCTCCATGAGAAAAAGGATTGCATCTGAGAATTCTCCACACAGCCAGCAATCCACCCTTTAAAGCGCCATATTTTTCGATTGCTTCTAATCCATATTGAGAACATGTGGGAATATAAGGACATTTTGTTCTCTTCATCGGTGACAGATATTTCTGATAGAGACGTATTAATTTAATCAGAAGTTTCTTTATCATTTACTTCACCTGCTATCTGATGTCTTTCTGCCAGATTCATAAATGCACTTTCGATCTCTCTGTAGCTTTTGTCCTTTGCACCAGCTCTGGCAATTACAACAATATCAAGATTATGTTTAAATAAATCTTCGTTTAATCGATAACATTCTCTTATCAGTCTGGTGATTCTGTGGCGTACCACACTATTCCCTACTTTTTTGCTTACTGATATTCCCAGACGATTCTTCATATGCTGATTCTCTAGCACATACATCACCAGATACCGATTAGCTTTTGATGTTCCATTTCTGTATACATGTTGAAAATCTCTGTTTTTCTTTAAGGACTCTGAATATTTCATAGAATCCCCTTTCTTTAATAAAAAGCTTTTTTATAGAAGAAAAGACCACATGAACTGCGGTCTTGTATATCTTATGCTGATAACTGCTTTCTTCCTTTTAATCTTCTGGCAGCTAATACTTTACGGCCACCTTTTGTGCTCATACGAGCTCTGAATCCATGAACTTTCGCTCTGGATCTTTTCTTTGGCTGAAATGTCATTTTCATAGGTAAAGCACCTCCTTTATCTATTATCCCTATTAAATATAATTTTCATAGAACATCGTTTTAATTATATGCATAATCTCCTCATTCGTCAAGCAAAAAAATTAAAAAATCCAATAAAAATGCGGATTTCCGGGTAATCCACAGACTTGCTTTTCTATTTGTGGATAATACTGGTTAACGTAATGTTATCCACATTTTGTGGATAACTTGTGGATAACTTTCAATTTGCTACTATATTTATCCCCACTCCAACACAAATTTTTACACATTGCGACAAAAAAAGTCTTTTATTTACACAGATTTTTCAGTGGATAATTTTATACACAATCCACGTATACTTTTATCCACCATTCGATATGTTATGTAAACCTGTAAAGGATTATCCACACATTTCATGTTATACACATGTGGACAACGTGGATAACTTCATGTTTTCACTTCATCTATACACACTTCTGCATGCAGAATTTCCTAAATAATCGTTGCTAAAAGGTGGGATTTATTATAATATATATAAGGATATTTATGTCTATTGACTTTAAATACAATGATTTTTATAACCAGGAGACAAAATATGGATAAAGTTATTGAAAAATGGGATGAAATTCTACAAACAGTAAAATCAGATTATGATGTTGGCGATGTTGCCTTTAATACCTGGCTGAAGCCTTTGAAAGTTTATGAAGTTAAAAATAATCTTGTTACCATACTTGTTCCTTCCGAACAGGTTGTTTTGGTATCCCTTCTTAATAAGAAGTATAAGCTTCTGCTTCAGGTTTCCATCTGTGAAGTTACAGGTATGCAAGAATGCGAAATTAAATTTATATCTCCTGATGAAGTACCGAAAGAAGAAGTTCCTTCTTATAATAATGGAGATTCTTCCAGTCTGTCTGATATTGACCGCCGATGCAAAGAAGCGCATCTTAATCCTAAATATATTTTCGATACCTTTATCGTTGGTAATAATAATAAGTTTGCTCAGGCTGCTGCCCTTGCAGTTGCTGAATCTCCCGGTGATACTTACAATCCGCTTTTTATCTACGGAGGTGCCGGGCTTGGCAAAACTCATCTGATGCATTCTATTGCTCATTACATCATTGAACATGACGAAAACAGCAAAGTTCTTTATGTCACCAGTGAGGAATTTACCAACGAACTGATTGAAACAATCCGTAACGGTAATAATTCAGCCATGTCCAAATTCCGGGAAAAATACCGTAATATTGATGTTCTTCTTGTCGATGATATTCAGTTTATTATAGGAAAGGAATCTACACAGGAAGAATTTTTCCATACTTTCAACAGCCTTCACAGTGCCAAGAAACAAATCATCATTTCCTCTGATAAACCGCCAAAAGACATGGAAATCCTGGAAGAAAGGTTCCGTTCTCGTTTTGAATGGGGTCTGATCGCAGACATTACCCTTCCGGATTATGAAACCCGAATGGCTATTCTTCACAAAAAAGAAGAACTGGAAGGTTACAACATCAACGAGGAAGTTATCAAATATATTGCTACTAATATTAAATCAAATATCAGGGAGCTGGAGGGCGCTTTCAATAAAGTTATGGCAAGTTCCAAACTTGAAAAGAAAGAAGTGACATTATCTCTTGCTGAAGAAGCACTGAAAGATATCATTTCTCCCAATGAACAGAAGATTATCACCCCTGAATATATTATTTCTATCGTTGCAGAACATTATCATGTTACAGTGGCTGACCTTTGCGGAAACAAAAGAAGCTCTAAGATTGTAATGCCAAGACAGATTGCCATGTATCTGTGCAGGGAAATTCTCGATACCTCACTGAAAACAATCGGTAAAAACCTTGGGGACCGAGATCATACTACAGTTATGCATGGAATCGAGAAAATCGAGAAAGAATTAGCCAATAACGAAAACCTGGAAAAAGCCATCGATACCCTCAAGAAAAAAATTAATCCACAGGGTTAAAGAGGTTGTCCACATAGCATTTCACATAACTTTGAAAGTTTTACACGCAGTTATACAGTGAAAAAATCCTTTATTTTCAAGGTTTGAAAGACTTTTTCACATATTCACACCCCCCTAAGGCGGCTACTGCGGATATCTTTTATATTATTTATTTATACAGGCAATTTTCAAACATGAAGGGAGTTATACACATTATGAAAATCATCTGTTCCAAAACAAACCTCTTAAAAAGCGTTAATATATCTTTGAAAGCTGTTCCTTCAAAAACTACAATGCCTATTCTTCAATGTATCCTTATGGATGCAACAACAAATCAGATCAAATTTACTACCAATGACATGGAACTTGGTATTGAAACCATTGTTGATGGTAATATTGAAGAAAAAGGTATGGTTGCACTTGATGCAAAGATTTTTTATGAAATTATCCGAAGACTTCCTGACAGTGATGTAATCATCAAAACAGATTCCAACTTTGTAGCTACCATTACCTGTGAAAAAGCAAAATTCACTATTCCTGGTAAAGCAGGTGAAGATTTTGCTTACCTTCCGGTAATTGAAAGAGAAGAATCTCTTACTTTATCCCAGTTTACTTTGAAAGAAATGATCCGGCAGACTCTTTTCTCTATTGCAGTCAATGAAAATAACCGTCTGATGACTGGAGAATTATTTGAAATCAAGGATAATTGTCTGAAAATAGTTTCTCTGGATGGACATCGTATTTCTATCCGAAGAATGCCCCTGAAGAAAGACTATTCTGACCGCAAGATTGTAGTTCCAGGTAAAACACTTAATGAAATCAGCAAGATTCTTTCTGGTGAAGTAGATGATCAGGTAACACTTTACTTTACCAAAAATCATATTCTTTTTGAATTTGATCAGACGATGGTAGTTTCCAGACTGATTGAAGGTGAATATTTCCGTATTGATCAGATGCTTTCCAGTGATTACGATACAAAAGTCAGCATTAACAAAAAAGAATTTCTTGACTGTATTGACAGAGCTACACTTCTTGTAAGAGAAGGCGACAAGAAACCCATTGTCATTGAGATCACAGATTACAAAATGGAACTGAAGATTGATTCTGCTATGGGATCTATGAATGAAGAGATCAATATTGAAAAAGACGGTAAGGATATTGTGATCGGCTTTAATCCGAAGTTCCTGATCGATGCTTTGAAAGTTATTGATGATGAGACAATCCATATGTATCTGATGAATCCTAAAGCACCATGTTTCATCAAAGATGACGAAGAAACTTACACATATCTGATCTTACCAGTTAATATCAGTCAGAATCAGTCAAGATAAGAGGTGAAAACTTTGAAAATTACTATTAAAGACGAATTTATCAAACTTGGACAGGCTTTGAAACTTGCAGGAGTTGTAGAAGATGGGGTAGAAGCAAAATATGCAATCCAGGATGGTCTGGTTCAAGTGAACGGTGAAGTAGATACTCGCAGAGGCAGAAAAGTTTATGAAGGTGATGTGATCACTTTTGAAAATCAGGAAATAGTAGTCGTAAGATAATTATGCATATTGAATCTGTACAATTAAAAAATTTCAGAAATTATCAGGATCTGACCCTGGATCTTGATAAGGGTACCAATATTTTTTACGGGGATAATGCCCAGGGCAAAACCAATATCCTGGAATCAGTGTATCTTTGTGGAACTACAAAATCTCATAAAGGCAGCAAAGATAAAGAAATCATCCGGTTTGGGGAAGAGGAAGCACATATCCGGATGCATGTTGCAAAAGATGGAATCACATATAAGATAGATATGCATCTCCGTAAGAATAAAGCCAAAGGTGTTGCCATCAACGGACTGCCAATCAAAAAGGCAAGAGAGTTGTTTGGTATTGTTAATCTTGTGTTTTTTTCACCGGAGGATCTGAATATTATCAAAAATGGTCCTGGAGAACGAAGAAGATTTCTGGATCTGGAATTATGCCAGCTGGATCAGATCTATCTTACAGATCTGGCTGGATATAATCGGATCGTGAATCAGAGAAACCGGCTTCTTAAGGACCTTTTTATGAATCCGTCTTTAAAAGAAACACTGGATATCTGGGACATGCAGATGGTTCAGTATGGACAGAAGATTATTTTTAAACGAGAACAGTTTGTTCATGAATTAAATGAAGTGATTCAGGATATCCATAAGAATCTGTCTGGAGGCGAAGAACATCTGGAAGTTCTTTATGAACCAAGTGTGGAAGCAGAAAAATTCGAGGAAACTCTGAAAAGAAACCGGGATAAAGATACAAAAATGAAAATGACTTCCCAGGGCCCACACAGAGATGATCTTTGTTTCAAAGTTAATGGAATTGATATACGAAAATATGGTTCTCAGGGACAGCAGCGTACAGCAGCGCTGTCTTTGAAACTTTCAGAAATTTATCTGGTGAAAGAAAAAATAAAGGATACGCCGGTACTTTTGTTGGATGATGTACTTTCAGAGTTGGACAGCAACAGGCAGACATACCTTCTGGACAGTATTCATGATATCCAGACACTTATTACCTGTACCGGGCTGGATGATTTTGTAAGTCATCAGTTTCACATCAATAAAGTTTTCAAAGTTGTGAAAGGTACTGTATTCAATCCTGTGAAATAAGTGTTTTGACAAGGATAATGGCATATGATAAACTGATTCTAATTATGGAAAGTTGGTGAAATCGTTGGATAAAGAAGAATTTCGGATCAAACTTGAAGAAATAAACCGTCTTGTTGAAAAGAAAAACTACAAAGATGCCATGGAAGTGGTAGACAGTATTGACTGGAGACGTGTCAAAAATGTCCGCACTTTGTGTGTAGTAGGAGAGATTTATGCTGCAAACAGACGCTATGAGGACAGTAAGGAGATTTTTCTCCTTGCTTACCACAGAGCACCTATTGGGAAGAATATCTTGTATCGTCTGATTGAGGTATCCCTCAGGATGAAGGATATTGACGAGGCTCTGGAATTTTATGAGGAATTCCTTGAAGTAGCCCCCAATGACAGTACACAGTATATTCTGAAATATAAGATTTGTAAGGCGCAGCAGGCACCACTGGAAGAACAGATCAGAATTCTGGAAGAATACAAAGAAAAAGAATTTACTGAAAGATGGTCCTATGAACTTGCAAAACTGTATTATCAGAATGGTGAGACACAGAAATGTCTTGATGTCTGCAATGAAATGATTCTCTGGTTCAGTGAAGGCAAATATGTAATGAAAGCTCTGGATCTGAAGAACCGGATGGGACAGCTTACCGGTGCGGAGAAGGAGAAATATGAAAAACAGTTCATTCCAACCCTGAAGACTGTTGAAGAAGCAGCAGAGCAGAAGGAAGAGACAGTTGAAGAAAGCGAAGAAGAACCTCAGCCACAGGAAGCAAATCAGGAAGACGAATCTCCTGTGATCGAGAGCATGGATATTGATGAGAGAGATGTAAACGGAGCAGAAAGTCTCCAGGAAAAAATCTCCAAAGGTATCCGGGATATATTTAATGGCAGAAAGAAAGAACATGAACAGGAAGATGAATTCCTGAAAGAAGAGGAAGATGTTCCGGTAGAAGAAGTTCAGGAGGAAATGCTCAAAGATATTTCTTCAGAACCGGAAATAACTAATGTGCCGGCACTGGAACCTGAAAAGATTGCTGTACAGACAGATGATTTTGATGATCTGGAAAAAGCAATCGAAGAAAACACAGAAAAAGAAATAAAAGAAGAGATACCAGAAGAAGTATCTGTAGAAATTTCAGATGAGACAGATGAAGAAGTAAAAGATGAGGAACCGGCAGTATCTCCGAAAAAAACTTTTACCCCTAATATCAAACTTCCGGAACTTGAGATACCGGAATCCATGAAAAATATGGGTCTGGAAAATCCACTTCATACAGAAATACCAAAGGCACCGGATATCTGTCTTCCTGGATCAGAAGAAGAATCAGAAAAAGATTTTGACTTCAATCTGGAAGATACGATTCTTGCAGCAGCTACTGCCCAGGGAATCGAGATTCCGAAAGAAACGGAAACAGAGACTCCAAAGAAAGAAAAGCAGCCGGCAGAGGATGAACTGGAAGATTATATGACAGAAGAGGATTTACAGGCTGCAGAACAGGAATTCCTTAATGGTCCTTCTCCAAAAATAGAAGAGTCCGATACATTTGTAATGGACGAAGATGATGAGAATGAAGATTTTTCAGAAGAAGACGGATATGAAGATTCTGACCTGAGTTATCTGGAAGAGGAAGAAGAAGCTGATGATATTCCTCAGGAAGAAAAAGAACTGGAAGCATTCATCGATTCCATTCAGCCGGAAAACGATCCTGTTGATATCATTCCCCGGGAAAAGAAAATGACAGAAGATGAAGAGAAACTCTTTACATATTTTGCCAAAGTACCAGGACTGAAGGAACAGATCGTAGATGCACTTTGTGATGCACAGATTAATGCATCTGACAAGACATCCAAAACAGGAAATATAATCGTAATGGGTGGACAGGAAACAGGAAAGACTCGTCTGATATCCGGACTGATTCCTGCTATCTGTAAAGAACTGAATCTGGAGGCATCCAAGGTAGCTTATGTGTTTGCAGATCAGATCAATGGCAAGAACATTGCAGAGATTGTTGCCAAGTTATCCGGTGGTTTCCTGGTAATCGAAAATGCCAACCAGCTTACTAAAGAAACTGTTGAAGAGCTGAATCAGGCTATGGAGTTCCGTACAGACGGACTGATCGTTATTATTGAAGATGAAAAGATCGGTATGCGCAAACTGATTGCCAGATTCCCGAAATTTACATCCAAGTTTACCTCAATGATCAATATTCCGGTATTTACGAACGATGAGCTTGCAAACTTTGCAAAAGTTTATACAAGAGAAAACGGATATACCATTGATCAGATGGGAATGCTTGCATTGTATAATCTGATCAGTACGAGCCAGAAAGAAGACAAGCCTATGAACATAGGTGCAGTAAAGGATATTGTAGACAATGCCATTGCCAAGTCAAGTGGTGGTCTCCGCAAACTGATCGGCAAGAAAAAAGTAAATCAGGACGGATATAAGGTACTTTACGAAAAAGACTTTAATTAAAACAGAGAGTAAGGAGAAAATTATGACCAGACCATATCTTGGAAACCCAAAGTATACTATCGAAGTGCTTCAGAAGTACGGTTTTGTTTTCCAGAAAAGGTTTGGGCAGAATTTTCTGATAGATACACACGTACTGGACAGGATCATTGGGGCATCAGAGATCACAAAAGACGATTTTGTGCTGGAGATCGGTCCCGGAATAGGTACCATGACCCAGTATCTTGCTGAAGCAGCAAGAGAAGTAACAGCAGTGGAGATTGATGATGCACTGATTCCTATTCTTCAGGATACACTGAAAGAGTGGGACAATGTATCTGTGATCCATGGGGATATTCTGAAGACAGATATCAAAAAGATTGCAGATGAAAAAAATCAGGGAAAACCGATCAAGGTAGTTGCCAATCTGCCTTATTACATTACCACACCTATTATTATGGGCTTATTTGAAAGTCATGTACCGGTAGAATCCATTACAGTAATGGTTCAGAAGGAAGTAGCAGACAGAATGCAGACAGGACCTGGTTCCAAAGATTATGGAGCACTGTCTCTGGCTGTGCAGTATTATGCAAATCCGGAGATTGTAGCCAATGTGCCACCTAACTGTTTTATGCCAAGGCCAAAAGTAGGAAGTGCAGTCATAAAGCTTACCAGACACAAAGAAATGCCAGTGGAGGTTCAGGATGAGAAACTGATGTTCCGGCTTATTCGGGCATCTTTTAACCAGAGAAGAAAGACACTTTCCAACAGTCTGAAGAATTCTCAGGAACTGGATTATACCAAAGAGCAGGTAGAGCAGTGTATTCAGGCGGCAGGACTGCCGAAGAATATCAGAGGAGAGGCACTGGATCTTGGAAAGTTTGCAGAGCTGGCAAATGCGTTCAGTAATCTGAAGGAATAAAAAGAAATTTGACAGAACAAAAAATAACAGAGAACATAAAAAGCATCCGATGGCTGGTCGGATGCTTTTTATTAATTTATTAAATTTAAAAGGAAGGAGAGTTGATTACCTGTAGTGGTAATCAACGTATGAAAAAGAAAATTATAAAAATAATGTTGGCTGTATTATTTTTATGATTTTAGTATATCTATAAATTATGATGGAATCGTGTTTAAGTTATGAAAAAACAGTGAACGAATGTCAAAAGATTTATGAATGAACGAATGGCATCTGCATTTGAAAAACAGTTTTACAGAAACAGGTGAGAGTATGCTATAATGAAACCCGTAAAAGTGCAAGTTGTCTAAATTCAGGAGGTAATTGAAATGAGAATAAACAAATTAACTGCTATCGTTCTTGCAGGAGCTATTTCCTGTACTGCACCAGCTATGGTTTATGCAGATGATACATCTGCTGCAGTAGATCAGGCAGTAGAGATGCTTCAGGAAAGTGGTGTAGATGAGCTGTTATCTGATCCGGATAAGGTAGTAGATATCATTGTGGCAGCCAAAGAAGCAGTTGGTCAGACAGATGTTTCTGATGATACCATCAGTAGTGCCATTGATGTGGCTGCTTCAAGTCTTGGTGTAACACTGTCTGATTCTGACAAGAGTACTTTGGTAAGTCTTTATAACAAATTCAAAAATATGGATCTGGATGAGGAGCAGCTTCGTTCCCAGATTAATCAGGTCTATGACAAACTGGAAAGTCTTGGTATCACCAAAGAAGATGTAAAGGGTGTATTTGGTAAACTTGTAAGCCTTGTGAAGGATATTCTGGGCTAAAATCTGAAACTGTACAATTATACAAAATATACAACTTTCATAAACTAAAGCAAGAAAGCGTATGTGGTAATTTTATAAAAAACCAAAAAAAATAAAGCGAAAATTGTGCATATATACGAAAGATTCATGCTTTGTTCATAATATATTCATAATTGACTGCTATGATAACAATAGTTCGAGAGAACTTCATAAACAGACGTTGTAATGTTCTTCATTACACATAAATTTTTTCATAATAATCGCCCCGGTAAACCACTGCCGGGGCACTCCTCGTATAAAAAGCCTTTTTCTCAGTACAGAGGCTTTTTTTATTTGCTACCATTTGATTCTATGTTATAATAAACAAAAATAAATCGTACTTAATATTTAAAGGAAATTGTGTTATAAGGAGAAGATTATGGCTGAATCAATGAAAGATTACGAAAAAGAACTGGAAGAATCCATGAAAAAGATCGAAGAAGGGGACATTCTTACAGGTACTGTGATCAGTGTAGACGAAAAAGAAGTGATCATTGACCTGAAATATTATGCCGAAGGTGTCATTCCGGCTGAGGACTATTCCAGAGAACCTGGATTTAATCTGAAAGAAGAAGTACGTCCGGGAGATGAAGTTTCTGCAACTGTAGTACGAAAGGATGACGGACATGGCAATATCCTTCTCTCCAGAGTAGAGGCTTCTGATATTCTTGCATGGGACAGACTGAAAGAAATGCAGGAATCAAAAGAAGTGATTGATGTAATAATAAAAGGAATCACCAATGGTGGTGTCATTGCATATGTAGAGGGCGTACGCGGTTTTATTCCGGCATCCAAGCTGGCACTGAGCTACGTAGAAGATACAGAAGTATATCTTAACAAGCCCGCACAGGTACAGGTTCTTGATGTGGATAAAGACAGTAAGAAACTGATCCTTTCCGCAAAAGAAATTCTCAGAGAAAAAGCAGATAAAGAGCGTAAAAAGAAAGTGTCCAATCTGGAAATCGGACTTGTAACAGAAGGAACCGTAGAAAGCCTTCAGCCTTACGGAGCATTTGTAGATCTTGGTAACGGACTTTCAGGGCTTGTTCATATTTCACAGATCTGTGAAAAAAGAATCAAGAAGCCTTCAGAAGCAGTAGCCATAGGTGACAAAGTAAAAGTCAAAGTTAAAGCAATCAAAGATGGCAAGATCAGTCTCAGTATGAAAGAGGCTTCTGATATGATGGCGAAAGAAATCGAAGAAGAAGTATATGAAGTACCGGATGCCAATGAGCAGGCGACTACTTCCTTAGGTTCACTTTTTGCTAACATCAAACTGGATTGATTATGAGGATAAAGAGGAATGAAAAAGCAGGAAAAAATTTATGTAATAGGTCATAAGAATCCTGACACAGATTCTATCTGTTCTGCTATTGCTTACTGCGATATCAAAAACAGAACCACTCAGGGCAACAAATATATTCCAAAGAGAGCCGGACAGATTAATGAGGAGACTGAGTATGTACTGGACCGTTTTGGTGTCCTGCCACCGGGATATCTGAGTAATATAGGTACGCAGGTGAAAGATATGGACATCCGCCTGAGTCCGGAAGCAGACAAAAGCATGTCTCTGAAGAATGCATGGGATCTGATGCAGGAAAACAGTATCGTATCTCTGCCTGTCAGGGAGGCTGACGGTACTCTGGAAGGTTTGATTACCATCGGTGACATTGCCAAGACTTATATGGACACCACTGACAGTTATCTTCTGTCAAGGGCGAGGACCCAGTACCAGAGGATTGCAGAAACCATCGACGGAGAAGTTGTTGAAGGCAACTCCCATGGATATTTTATCCAGGGAAAGGTTATGGTTGGAACAGCCAATCCTGACAAGATGAAAGAATACATTGAAGAAAATGATATGATCATTATGGGTAACAGAGAGGAAGATCATCTTCAGGCTATTGCCCAGAATGTAAGCTGCATTATTGTTGGTCTGGGGATACAGGTAACACAGCAGGTACTGAAGCTTGCTCATGAAAAGGATATCATTATCATTTCCTCTCCATACGATACATTTACTATTGCCAGACTGATCAATCAGAGTATCCCTGTAAAATACATTATGAGAACGGAGAATCTGGTTACTTTTAGCACAGAAGATTTTACGGATGATATTCAGGATGTGATGATCAAACACAGACATCGTGCATTCCCTGTTATCAATAAAAAAGGCAAATGTATAGGAACCATATCCAGACGTAATTTCCTGGACATGCACAAAAAAAAGGTTGTACTTGTAGACCACAATGAAGTAGATCAGGCAGTAGATAATATTGAAAAAGCTGACATTATGGAGATTATCGATCACCACAAACTGGGCTCTCTGCAGACGATGCAGCCCATCAGTTTCCGCAATCAGCCTGTGGGATGTACAGGAACGATCATGTATCAGATCTATGGTGAGCAGAAACTTGAAATTCCGCAGAAGATTGCAGGGCTTCTCTGTGCAGCGATCATTTCAGACACACTGATGTTTCGTTCTCCTACCTGCACACTTCAGGATAAGATGGCTGCAGGAGCACTGGCACTGATCGCAGATATTTCCATTGAGGAATTTGCAAAAGAGATGTTTAAGGCAGGAAGCAACCTGAAAGACAAAGCTCCGGAAGAAATCTTTTATCAGGATTACAAGAAATTTATTGCAGAGGGGGATATTTCTTTTGGTGTTGGTCAGATCAGTTCCATGGATGCAGAGGAACTGAAAGTTCTGAAAGAAAGACTGATTCCGTTCATGGTAAGCGAATGTGGCAGACATGGTGTAAGCAGAGTTTATTTTATGCTGACAGACATTATGGAAAGATCTACAGATCTTCTGTTCTACGGAGAGGGAAGTCAGGAAATGGCAGAGGCTGCCTTCAAGATGGAACCAACAGATGGTTCTTTTTACCTGGAGGGCGTCGTCTCCCGTAAGAAACAGTTGATTCCTGCACTGATGGAAGCCGCACAGATGCAGGGCGGAGATTATGCATAAAAAAGGAGAAATAACGGTGAAACAGACATGGAAGCCGGGGAATATGCTTTATCCTCTTCCGGCAGTAATGGTAAGCGTTACAGACGGAAAAGGCGAAGATGATATAATAACTGTTGCATGGACAGGAACCATATGTACCAATCCACCTATGGTTTCTATCTCTGTGCGTCCGGAACGGTATTCTTATCACATGATACGGGAAACCGGAGAATTTGTGATCAATCTTACTACTGAGGATCTGGCTTTTGCTACAGATTACTGCGGTGTCAGATCTGGCAGGGACACAGACAAATTCAAAGATACAGGTCTCACCAGAGAAGCAGCTCAGTTTGTAAAAGCTCCATTGATCAAAGAGGCTCCTGTATCTATTGAATGTAAAGTAAAAGAAATAAAAGAATTGGGATCTCATCATATGTTTATTGCAGATGTACTTGCAGTACACGCAGATGAAGCCTACATGGATGAAAAAAACAGATTTGATTTGAACAAAGCCAGACCCCTGGTATACTCTCATGGAGAATATCTGGGGACAGGAAAAAAAATAGGCACATTTGGTTACAGTGTCAGAAAAAAGAAAAAAAGTGCGAAAAGATGAGCTTGATAAGACAGATGGAGAACTGACAATATATGAATAATATTACATTAATTGGAATGCCTGGCGCGGGAAAGAGCACCATAGGGGTTGTTCTTGCAAAAGTATTAGGTTATCAGTTTTTGGATTCAGATCTTCTGATCCAGAAGCAGGAAAAGAGACGTCTCAGTGAGATCATTGAGCAGGAAGGATATGCAGGATTTAAAGAGATCGAGGATCGTGTAAATGCATCGATCAATGTAGATGAGACAGTGATCGCAACAGGTGGAAGCGTAGTATATTGTGAAAATGCCATGAAGCATCTTAAGGAAACAGGTACTGTAGTATATCTGAAACTGTCCCTGGATTCCCTCAGGAAAAGACTTGGAAATCTAAAGGGCAGAGGAGTCCTTTTAAAAGACGGACAGAGTCTTACAGATCTTTATGAAGAACGTGTTCCATTATACGAAAAATATGCGGATATTGTTGTAGATGAAGAGGGGAAGAATCTGGAAGAAAGTTTGGATGCAGTTTTGGAGATACTGAAAAAGAAGGCAAAATAAGGTCAAAAACAGGCAAAGAAAGGGTTGTCAGATTAAATTTTCTTTACAAATGTTAAAAATGTGCTATAATACTTTATTGAACTTTTGAACAAAAACCTGTAATTTGGTAATAATTTTGTTTTCTGGCATTCACTTCCAGGATGAAGTGAAAATAATCATAGAGGTGTTTTATGGAACAGTATGTAATAAAAGGCGGTAATCCGTTAGTAGGAGAAGTTGAAATCGGAGGCGCTAAAAACGCAGCTCTTGCAATTTTATCAGCAGCTATCATGACGGATGAAACAATACTGATTGAAAACCTGCCGGATGTAAGAGATATTAATGTTTTACTGGAAGCAATTGCCGGTATTGGAGCTCAGGTTGAACGTATTGACAGGACAACTGTCAGAATCAACGGTTCTACGATTAATGATATCAGTGTAGACTATGAGTATATAAAGAAAATTCGTGCATCCTATTATCTTCTGGGTGCATTACTTGGCAAATATAAACATGCAGAAGTGCCTCTTCCGGGAGGCTGTAACATCGGAAGCCGTCCCATTGACCAGCATCTGAAAGGATTCCGGGCACTTGGAGCATCTGTAAATATTCTTCATGGAGCGATTGTTGCTGAAACAGAAAACCTCCATGGCAGTCATATTTTTCTGGATGTTGTATCTGTTGGTGCAACGATCAATATTATGATGGCTGCTTCCCTGGCTTCCGGACGTACCATTATTGAGAACGCAGCCAGAGAGCCCCATGTTGTAGACGTTGCCAATTTCCTGAACAGCATGGGTGCGAACATTAAGGGCGCAGGTACTGATGTGATCCGTATTAAAGGTGTAGAGAAGCTTCACCGCACAGAGTATTCTATCATTCCGGATCAGATTGAAGCAGGAACCTTCATGTTTGCAGCAGCAGCAACAGGTGGAGATGTTACCGTAAAGAATGTTATTCCGAAACATCTGGAAGCTACCACAGCCAAGTTGGAAGAAATTGGATGTGAAGTAGAAGAATTTGATGATGCTGTTCGTGTACGTGCAGGCAAGAGACTTCATCGTACTCACGTAAAGACCCTTCCATATCCAGGATATCCTACAGATATGCAGCCACAGATCGCAGTTACCCTGGCACTGGCAGAGGGTACCAGTATTGTTACCGAAAGTATCTTTGAAAACCGTTTCAAATACGCAGATGAACTTTCCAGAATGGGTGCCAATATTAAAGTTGAGGGTAATTCTGCGATTATCGATGGTGTAAGGAAACTGACAGGAGCAAGAGTCAGTGCACCGGATCTTCGTGCAGGAGCAGCACTTGTGATCGCAGGTCTTGCAGCGGATGGAATCACGGTTGTAGATGACATTGTCTATATCCAGAGAGGCTATGAGAATTTTGAGGAGAAACTGAGAAGTCTCGGTGCTGAGATCGAGAAAGTTTCCAGTGAAAAAGAGATCCAGAAATTCCGTCTTCGTGTAGGATGATAAAAATAATCAGGATAAATACTTGACAATATTAAAAAATAAGTTTAATGTATGTTCTGCAATAATTAAATAAACGGCCTTTTATTCAGAGTAGTGGAGATACAAAGGATCTGTGAAGCTACGGCAACCCCTCCTTATGAGGAAGGTGCCAACCTGAGCGAGCAATCGAACAATAAGAGGATTGAATATAAATTCAAAACAGTCCTGTTGTTGGGGCTGTTTTCTTTTATACAAGAAAGGATAATTACAATGGAGAAAGAAAAAATTTTATTTACTTCCGAATCAGTAACTGAAGGCCACCCGGACAAAATGTGTGACGCCATTTCAGACGCCATCTTGGATGCTATCATGGAAAAAGACCCAATGGGACGTGTTGCCTGTGAGACAGCTACTACTACAGGTCTTGTACTTGTAATGGGTGAGATCACAACCAGCGCATATGTTGATATTCAGAAAATTGTAAGAGATACTGTAAGAGAAATCGGATATACCAGAGGAAAATATGGTTTTGATGCAGAAACATGCGCAGTAATCACTGCTATTGACGAACAGTCAGCAGATATTGCTCTTGGTGTAGACAAAGCTCTGGAAGCAAAGATGGGTGAAGACGAAATCGATGCGATCGGTGCAGGTGACCAGGGTATGATGTTTGGATATGCTTCCAACGAAACAGAAGAATATATGCCATATGCCATCAACATGGCTCACAAACTTGCACGTCAGCTGACAAAAGTTCGCAAAGACGGAACTCTGAAATATTTAAGACCAGACGGTAAGACACAGGTTACTGTAGAATACAGCGAAGATGGCAAACCGATCCGTATTGATGCAGTTGTATGCTCTACACAGCATGATTCGGATGTAACACAGGAACAGATTCATGAAGATATTAAGAAATATGTATTTGATGCCATCATCCCGGCAGATATGGTTGATGAAGACACCAAATATTTTATCAATCCAACAGGACGTTTTGTGATTGGTGGACCTCATGGTGACAGTGGACTTACAGGACGTAAAATTATCGTAGATACCTACGGTGGGGCTGGACGTCATGGCGGCGGAGCTTTCTCCGGAAAAGACTGTACAAAAGTTGACCGTTCTGCAGCTTATGCAGCACGTTATGTTGCAAAAAATATTGTTGCAGCAGGTCTGGCAGACAAATGCGAAATCCAGCTGTCTTATGCAATCGGTGTTGCAAAACCAACATCTATCAACGTTGAGACATTTGGAACAGGCAAACTTTCTGACACAAAACTGGTTGAGATCATTCGTGAAAACTTTGATCTTCGTCCGGCAGGAATCATCCGTATGCTTGATCTGAGAAGACCGATTTACAAACAGACTTCGGCATATGGTCATTTTGGACGTACAGATGTAGATCTTCCATGGGAAAAACTGGACAAAGTAGATGATCTTAAGAAATATCTCTAAGATTAAGTTGTGGTGAATGTTGTAAACAGTAACAGTCCTGTCTTTGAATGTTTCATTTTATAGAAAATTTAGAGATAGGGATATAAGGATATGGTATAATGGACGCATATATATCGAGATAGTTTCGGTATGTATGCGTCTTTTTTTACTTTAATAAAATAACAGAGAGCAGGGATGTTTCATGAAATTAAGGACAAGAATAATACTGGGATTTCTGATGGTTATTCTGGTACCAATGCTTCTCCTTTCTGCTGCGTTGTATGGATTCAGGGAGACACAGCAGAGAAATGCCCAGAAGGAACAGATGGTTCAGGAATCTGATTATGACATTGTCATATCCGAAGCAGGTGCCAGCAAATCAGGAATTCAGATTATGACTAAGGATCTGTTTGTAACAGCACTGATCATTCTGGTTTTTACCAGTTTTTCTGTAGGATTATGGATCTACAGAAGCGTGGCAATGCCACTGGTAAAGCTACGGAAGGCTACCCAGAATATTAAAGATGGCAATCTGGACTTTGTAATGGATGTAGAAGGAACAGATGAATTTGCAGAACTGTGTCGGGATTTTGAGGAGATGCGTCGCAGACTGAAGGAATCAGCAGAAGAAAAAATACTTTTGGACAAGGAAAACAAAGAACTGATCAGTAATATCTCTCATGATCTGAAGACTCCGATCACAGCTGTAAAGGGTTATGTAGAAGGAATCATGGACGGTGTGGCAGACACGCCGGAAAAAATGGACCGTTATGTAAGGACTATTTATAACAAAACCAATGAAATGGACCATTTGATCAACGAACTGACTTTTTATTCCAAGATTGATACCAACAGGATTCCCTATACGTTCAGCAAGCTGAATGTGGAAGATTATTTTGCTGACTGCGCAGAGGAAGTAGGTCTGGAGCTGGAGACGAGAGGAATACAACTTCATTATGCCAATTATGTAGAGAAGGATGTTCAGGTCATAGCAGATGGGGAGCAGATCCGCCGGGTAATACATAATATTATCAGCAATGCTATTAAATATATGGATAAGCCTCATGGAGTTATTCATATCCGGGTAAAGGATGTGGGGGATTTTGTGCAGGTAGAGATAGAAGATAATGGAAAGGGAATTGCAGCCAAGGATATTGCCTATATTTTTGACCGTTTTTACAGAACCGATGTTTCCAGAAACTCTTCCAAGGGTGGCAGTGGTATCGGACTTTCTATTGTCCGCAAAATACTGGAAGACCATGGTGGTAAAGTCTGGGCAACCAGCCGGGAAGGAATCGGAACGATAATGTACTTTGTTTTAAGAAAATACCAGGAGGTACCGGTGAAATGAGCAGAATATTGATTATTGAAGATGAAGAAGCAATCGCAGATCTTGAGAAGGATTACCTTGAACTTTCAGGTTTTGAAGTAGAGATTGCCAACAGAGGTGATACAGGACTTACCAGAGCGATGAATGAAGAATTTGACCTGATCATTCTGGATATTATGCTTCCGGAAGTGGATGGATTTGATATCTGTCGTCAGGTACGTCAGGAAAAAAATATCCCGATTATTATGGTATCAGCCAAAAAAGATGATATCGACAAGATCAGAGGACTTGGTCTGGGTGCAGATGATTATATGACCAAGCCATTCAGTCCCAGTGAGCTAGTAGCAAGAGTAAAGGCGCATATGGACAGATATAACCGTCTGGTAGGATCAGGCGCTGTCAAAAACGATGTGATCGAAATCAGGGGCATCAAGATCGATAAAACAGCCAGGAGAGTGTGGATCAACGGAGAGGAAAAAACGTTTACAACCAAGGAATTTGATCTTCTTACTTTCCTTGCAGAAAATCCAAACAGAGTGTTTACAAAGGCAGAGCTGTTCCGTCAGATTTGGGATATGGAGTCTGTTGGTGATATTGCAACGGTTACAGTCCATATCAAAAAAATCAGAGAAAAAATTGAATTTAATACTGCCAAACCGCAGTATATAGAAACCATATGGGGCGTAGGATACAGATTTAAGGTGTGAATATATGGCAAGATTATACAGAGAATTAGCAGACTACAGTCATACAGACTATTATCCTTTCCATATGCCGGGGCATAAGAGAAACAATGCTTCCGTCAATGGAGAGTTTCCTTTTGACAGAGATATTACAGAAATCGAGGGATTTGATAATCTTCATCATGCAGAGGGGATACTGAAAGAAGCACAGGAGAATGCAGCCAGACTTTACGGCACAAAACAATGTTATTACAGTGTAAATGGCAGTACAGCCGCACTTCTTTCCGCTGTATCAGCCGCAGTTCCGGATGGAGGAAAGATTCTTGTGGCCAGAAACTGTCACAAAGCAGTTTATCATGCCATGTATCTGAGAAATCTTACACCGGTTTACATTTATCCACAGACAGATGAAAACTGGTGGATAAACGGAGGAATTTCGCCGGACAAAGTGGAAAGAATGCTGGCAGCATCCCCGGATGTGGCAGCAGTGTTGATAACTTCCCCTACTTATGATGGAGTGGTGTCTGATGTGGAAAGGATTGCGGAGATCGTTCACAGATATGATATTCCGCTTATCGTGGATGAGGCGCATGGAGCTCATTTTCATTTTTCCGACTATTTTCCGGTATCGGCAGCAGAACTGGGAGCAGATGTAGTAGTCCAGAGTTTTCATAAGACGATGCCTTCCATGACACAGACAGCAGTACTTCATAATTGCAGTGATCGCGTGGACGACAGGCTGATAAGGCGATTTATGGGAATTTATCAGACCAGCAGTCCGTCCTATATTCTTATGGCAAGTATGGATGCCTGCATAGAAAAGATGGAAAAAGACGGACATCAGATGTTCCGGGATTTTACCAGAATTCTGAGGAAAACCAGAAAGAGACTGGCACCTCTCAGATATATACGTCTGGTAACACCGGAAAACGGCACTTCGGAGATCTTTGATTATGACAGATCCAAACTTGTTTTTTCTACCAGATATGCGTCTCTTACCGGCAGAGAACTGTATCAGATCCTTCTGGAACGATATCATATCCAGATGGAGATGGAATCAGAATATTATGCACTTGCCATTGCTGCAGTGGGAGATACAGAAGAAGGATTTGAGAGATTGTGTCATGCCATAGAAGAAATAGATGAAGAACAGAAAGAACAGGCAGCGAGCCAGGAAACGGAGATAAAGACAGGTCAGGAGGAAAAGACAGTCTATCGTCCCTTGAGTCAGACCATGACCATCAAAGAAGCTATGGAAGCCCCGGATGAGGTATGCCCTCTGGAAGAAAGTATCGGCAGGATCTCGTCAGAGTTTGCTTATATGTATCCACCGGGAATTCCGCTTATTGTTCCAGGCGAACAGATAACTGGACAATTTGTAAAGAATATGAGAATATACATGAACAAGGGACTATACCTTCAGGGACTGGAGGATCATTCCAACAGAACCATCCGGGTAGTAACAAAAAAAGAGATTAAGGATGCACAGTAAAGATTAAAAATATGGGAAAGATTTTTTATATTATGGGAAAAAGTGCCTCAGGGAAAGACAGAATTTATTCTGTTCTTGCAGGGGACAGAGAACTGAATTTCCGTAAACTGATCCTATATACCACAAGACCCATAAGGGCAGGAGAAGAAAATGGAGTTCAGTATTATTTTACAGATGAAAATAAAAGAAAAGAATTTCAGGAAAAAGGTCTTCTGATAGAATCCAGATCCTATGATACGGTTCATGGTGTCTGGTCATATTTTACAGCAGATGACGGACAGATCAATCTGGATAAGGGAAATTACCTGGGAATCGGAACTCTGGAATCTTATCATAAAATGAAAGAGTATTTTGGTGAAGACTGCGTGGTACCTCTGTATATACAGGTGGAAGACGGAGAACGTCTGGAAAGAGCAATAAAAAGAGAACGGGAACAGACAAACCCCAGGTATGCGGAGCTGTGCAGACGTTTTCTGGCAGATCAGGAGGATTTTTCGGAAGATAAGATCAGAGATGCAAGGATTGACAGGCGTTTCGAGAATGATAATCTGGATAATTGTGTCAGAAATATTATAAATTATGTTAATTCTGTATCTTAACTAAAAATAGTTTTGAATGGCTATTAAAGTATGATATAATGAAATCACAGCGAACACAGTTTCGTAATAAAAGCTGCAAATAAGAGAGGTGATTCTGAATGGTTAGTTTCAACAATATTATTGGGCATGAAGAGATAATACGCCACTTACAGAATGCGATTAAGACAGGAAAAGTATCACATTCGTATATTTTTACAGGGCGTCCCGGCTCAGGTAAGAAGCTTCTTGCCTCAACTTACGCAATGACTCTTCAGTGTGAGGCGAAAGGAACAGAGCCATGTCAGAAATGTGATTCCTGCAAGAAAGCATCAGGTAAGAATCATCCGGATATTATATTTGTGACACATGAGAAGCCAGGTACTATCACTATTGATGAGATACGTGACCAGGTGATCCATGACGTGGCAGTGAAGCCATATTACAGTGAGCACAAGATTTATGTGATCCCGGATGCGGAGATGATGACTGTACAGGCACAGAATGCTCTTCTCAAAACAATAGAAGATCCCCCGGAATATGCAGTGATCATGTTGCTGACCAGTAATATTGACGCACTGCTGCCGACAATTCAGTCAAGATGTGTACGTCTGGATCTGAAGGTTGTAGATGACCGGCTGGTAAAGAAGTATCTGATGGAACGTCTTCATGTGCCGGATTATCAGGCTGAGATCGATGCGTCTTTTGCACAGGGAAGCATTGGCAAGGCAAAAGAAGCTGCCACATCCGAAGATTTTTCACAGATGACACAGAATGCTCTGAAGGTGCTGAAATATGTCAACACAATGGAGGTTTATGAGCTTTCAGATGAGATAAAGAAACTTACGGAAGAGAAACAGAATATCGGTGATTATCTGGATATCTTTCAGTTCTGGTTCCGGGATGTTCTGATGTTTAAGGCAACAAGGGAAATTGACAACCTGGTATTTAAACAGGAAATAAACTATATCAAGGAACAGGCAAGTGAGCGTTCATACGAGAATCTGGAAAAAATTCTGGAGGCCTTGGAAAAGACGAAAGTGCGACTTCGTGCCAATGTTAATTTTGAACTTGCGCTTGAACTTCTGTTCCTGACCATCAGGGAGAGATAGAATGACAAAGGTAGTTGGTATCAGATTCCGTAATGTCGGAAAAATATATTATTTTAATCCCAAGAACTATCGAATGAAGATCGGAGATCACGTGATCGTGGAAACAGCACGAGGCGTGGAATTCGGCAAAGTAGTACTTGGACCAAAGGAAGTAGAAGAACAGGAAGTAGTACATCCCCTGAAGGAAGTACTGAGAGTGGCAACACAGGCAGACGAAGAAAAAGAAAAACAGAACCGTCTCAAAGAAAGAGATGCATTCAAAATCTGTCAGAAAAAGATCCGGGAACATGGACTGGAAATGAAACTGATCGATGCAGAATATACTTTTGACAATAATAAAGTTCTGTTTTATTTTACTGCAGATGGAAGAATTGACTTCAGACATCTGGTAAAAGATCTGGCAGCTATTTTCAAGACCAGGATAGAGTTGAGACAGATTGGCGTCCGGGATGAGACAAAGATCCTTGGCGGCATCGGTATCTGTGGCAGATGTCTCTGCTGCCATACTTATCTTTCTGAATTCGCACCGGTATCTATCAAGATGGCAAAGGAACAGAATCTGTCTCTTAACCAGACAAAGATATCCGGAGTCTGCGGCAGATTGATGTGCTGTCTGAAGAATGAACAGGAAACTTATGAAGAACTCAACAAGAAACTTCCAGGTACAGGAGATACAGTGACTCTTCCTGATGGACTGCAGGGTGTTGTACACAGTGTCAATGTTCTCAGACAGAGAGTGAAAGTTGTGGTAGAAGTCAACGATGAAAAAGAAATCCAGGAATATCCGGTAGAAGAACTGAAATTCCGTCCGCGCAAAAAGAAAACCAAAGTTTCTGAAAAAGAAATGAAGGAACTGGAAAAACTGGAAGAAAAAGAAGGAGATTCCAGACCCCATGGAAAAAAATCATCAAACTGAACTGGTAAAAGCCGGTGAAAGGGTAGATGATCTGCAGAATGGATTTTATGTAATTCAGAACCAGAATAAGTTCTGCTTTGGTATGGATGCGGTACTCCTGTCAGGATTTGCCAGAATCAGAAAAGGTGACCATGTACTGGATATGGGTACAGGTACAGGAATTATTCCAATTCTTCTGAAATCCAAAACAAAAGGAGAACACTTTACTGGTCTGGAAATACAGGAAGAATGTGCAGATATGGCTACGCGGAGTGTTCAGTATAATGGATTGGAATCCGCAGTAGACATTGTATGTGGAGATATTAAAGAGGCTGCCGGAATTTTTGGAGCAGCTTCTTTTGATGTAGTAACAAGTAATCCACCTTATATGATCGGTGCCCATGGATTGCAGAATCCTTACATGGCAAAGGCAATCGCCAGACATGAAGTCCTGTGTACACTGGAAGATGTAGTAAGTCAGGCTTCAAAAGTCCTGAAAGACAGAGGAAGATTTTTTATGGTACATCGTCCCTTCCGGCTGGCAGAAATCTTCTCAGTACTTACTAGATATAAACTGGAACCAAAGAGAATGCAGCTGGTCTATCCTTACATAGACAGAGAACCGAATATGGTCCTTATAGAAGCTCTGAAAGGCGGAAATTCCAGAATTACGGTAGAAAAACCGCTGATTGTGTACGAAAAGCCGGGAGTGTATACAAAGGACATACTTGAAATCTATGATATGATCTGATACCGGAAAGGAGACATCACCTTATGAGTGGAAAGTTATATCTCTGTGCCACACCGATTGGCAATCTTGAAGATATCACACTTCGTGTTCTGCGGACACTGAAAGAAGTAGATCTGATTGCAGCAGAAGATACCAGAAACAGCATCAAACTTCTGAACCATTTTGATATCAAAACTCCTATGACCAGTTATCATGAGTATAACAAAATTGACAAAGCATATACTCTCATAGGCAAAATGCAACAGGGAATGAATATCGCACTGATTACAGATGCAGGAACACCGGGAATATCTGATCCGGGAGAGGAACTTGCAGCCATGTGTTATGAAGCAGGGATAGAAGTAACTTCTCTTCCAGGTCCTGCTGCCTGTATTACCGCACTGACTCTGTCAGGACTTCCTACCAGAAGATTTGCTTTTGAGGCGTTTCTTCCAATGGATAAGAAGGAAAGACAGGAAATCCTGGATGAACTGGTAAATGAAACAAGAACCATTATCATCTATGAGGCACCGCATAAACTGGTACGTACCCTGAAAGAACTAAGAGAAACTTTGGGTAACCGGCGCCTTACTTTGTGCCGGGAACTGACCAAGAAACATGAGACTGCTCTGCATAGTACTTTTGACGAACTCTTAAAGCGTTATGAAACAGAAAAACCGTTGGGAGAATGTGTGTTGGTAATTGAAGGCAAAAGTCGTCAGGAACTGAAAAAAGAGGCAGTAGCTTCCTGGGAGGAGATTTCCATAGAAGAGCATATGGAGATTTATGAACAGAAAGGTATGTCCAGAAAAGATGCAATGAAGCAGGTGGCAAAAGACCGAGGCGTAACAAAACGTGAGATATATCAATATCTCATAAAAGAATGACAATGAAATGAACAGTGATAAGGGATCTTCTGAAATGGCAGAGGATCCCTCTTTTTGTTTTACAGAAAGCAGCTTTTGTGTTATAATAAATTGGTATGATTATGCCTAATTATAAGCAGAAAACAGGTAAAAACTGTGTCAATTAGTAGCTGTTCAGAAGCGATGGCTACGTCAAATATAGAATAACAGGAGGGAACAAATGGGCGGAGAAAATACAGAGTACGGCGCAGATCAGATCCAGATTCTGGAGGGTCTGGAAGCTGTTCGTAAAAGACCGGGTATGTATATCGGAAGTACATCCAGTCGGGGACTCCATCATCTTGTATACGAGATTGTAGACAATGCAGTAGATGAAGCACTGGCAGGATATTGTACAGAAATCCAGGTAACGATCAATCCGGATAATTCGATCACGGTTGTTGATAACGGACGTGGAATTCCTGTTGGGATCAACCACAAAGCCGGAATTCCGGCAGTAGAAGTTGTATTTACCATCCTTCATGCAGGTGGCAAATTCGGCGGTGGAGGATACAAAGTATCCGGAGGTCTTCATGGAGTTGGTGCGTCTGTTGTAAATGCATTATCTGAATGGCTGGAAGTTACCATTTATCGTGAAGGAAGAGAATATAAACAGAGATATGAAAGAGGGCATACGATGTATCCTCTTAAGGAGGTAGGAACATGTGCATCGGATCAGACTGGTACTACTGTAACATTCCTTCCGGACAAAGAAATTTTTGAAGAAACTGTATACGATTACGACATTCTGAAACAACGCCTTCGTGAAATGGCATTTCTGACCAAGGGTCTTAAGATTGTTCTGAGAGATACAAGAGAAGATTCCGAAAAAGAGAACACATTCCACTATGAGGGTGGTATCCGCGAGTTTGTTTCATACCTGAACAAAAGTAAAGAGGCACTTTATCCGGAGATTATTTACTGTGAAGGCGAAAAGGATGGCGTGGCAGTAGAAGTTGCCATGCAGCACAATGACTCTTATACAGAGAATAGCTACGGATTTGTAAATAATATCAATACACCGGAAGGTGGAACTCATATTGTGGGCTTTCGTAATGCCCTTACCAAAACATTTAATGACTATGCCAGAAAGAACAAACTTCTGAAAGATAACGAACCAAACTTAAGTGGTGATGATATCAGAGAAGGTCTTACTGCAATTGTCAGTGTCAAGATCGAAGAACCTCAGTTTGAAGGACAGACCAAACAGAAACTTGGTAACAGTGAAGCTCGAGGTGCTGTTGATTTTGTTGTCAGCAGACAGTTGGAGATCTTTCTGGAACAGAATCCTACCGTAGCCAAGGCAACTGTTGAGAAATCTGTTCTTGCACAGAGAGCCAGGGAAGCAGCACGTAAGGCAAGAGATCTTACCAGAAGAAAATCTGCCCTGGATGGAATGTCACTTCCAGGCAAACTGGCAGATTGCTCAGACAAAAATCCGGAAAATTGTGAGATTTATATCGTAGAGGGAGATTCTGCAGGAGGTTCTGCAAAGACAGCCCGGAATCGTGCCACACAGGCAATCCTTCCACTGAGAGGTAAGATTCTTAACGTAGAGAAAGCCCGTCTGGACAGAATCTACAGTAATGCAGAGATCAAGGCTATGATCACAGCTTTTGGTACAGGTATTCATGAAGATTTTGACATCAGTAAGCTTCGTTATCATAAGATCATCATTATGACAGATGCCGATGTAGATGGCGCCCATATTGCCACGCTGCTTCTTACATTCCTGTACAGATTTATGCCGGAACTGATCAAACAGGGCTATGTATATCTTGCACAGCCGCCTCTGTACAAAGTCGAAAAAAACAAAAAAGTCTGGTACGCTTACGATGATGCGGAACTGAACCGTATTCTTGAAGAAATCGGACGTGACAATAATAACAAAATCCAGCGTTACAAAGGTCTTGGAGAGATGGATGCAGAACAGCTCTGGGAGACCACCATGGATCCTGAGAAACGTATTCTTCTGAAGGTCACCATGGATGAAGCTGCAACTTCAGAAATTGATCTTACCTTTACGACTCTTATGGGAGACAAAGTAGAACCAAGACGAGAATTTATTGAAGAAAATGCAAAATTTGTAGAGAATCTGGATATCTAGGAGAATAAAGAATGGAAGACAATATTTTTGATAAGATCCATGAGGTGGATCTGCAGAAGACCATGGAAAAATCTTATATAGATTATGCCATGAGCGTTATTGCATCCCGAGCTCTTCCGGATGTAAGAGATGGTCTGAAGCCGGTACAGAGACGAGTACTGTATTCCATGATCGAGCTGAATAACGGTCCGGATAAGCCGCATCGTAAATGCGCCCGTATCGTTGGTGATACCATGGGTAAATATCATCCCCATGGAGACAGTTCCATTTATGGTGCACTGGTTAATATGGCCCAGGACTGGTCAACAAGATATCCGCTGGTAGATGGACATGGAAACTTTGGTTCAGTAGATGGAGATGGTGCAGCAGCCATGCGATATACAGAGGCCCGTCTCAGCAAAATCTCCATGGAAATGCTTGCAGATATTAATAAAGATACTGTGGATTTTCAGCCAAACTTTGACGAAACAGAAAGAGAACCTGTAGTACTGCCATCTCGTTACCCGAATCTTCTGGTAAATGGTACTTCCGGTATTGCAGTAGGTATGGCTACCAATATTCCACCCCATAACCTGAGAGAGGTGATCAGTGCTGTTGTCAAAATTATTGACAATATCATTGAGGAACAGAGAGACACCACTATTGAAGAACTTCTTGAGATCGTAAAAGGTCCTGATTTCCCTACAGGAGCTACTATTCTGGGAACCAGAGGAATCGAAGAAGCTTATCGTACCGGACGTGGAAAGATCCGCGTACGTGCTGTAACAAATATTGAGACTCTTCCTAATGGCAAGTCCCGCATTATTGTTACAGAACTTCCATATCTGGTAAACAAAGCACGTCTTATAGAGAAAATTGCCGAATTGGTAAGAGATAAAAAAATTGACGGAATCACAGATCTGAATGACCATTCCAGCAGAGAGGGTATGCGTATCTGTATTGATCTCCGCAAAGATGCCAATGCTAATGTAGTCCTGAATCAGCTGTACAAGCATACACAGCTTCAAGATACTTTTGGTGTGATCATGCTTTGTCTGGTTTCCACCAATGGCAGTCTGGAACCAAAGGTTCTTTCTCTTCCTGAAATGCTGAAATACTATCTTGCCCATCAGGAAGATGTAGTTACAAGAAGGACCAGATACGATCTGAATAAAGCACAGGAACGTGCTCATATACTGGAAGGTCTGCTGAAAGCACTGGATAATATTGATGAAGTGATCCGTATTATTCGTGGTTCCAGAAATGTCCAGGCAGCCAAACAGGAATTAATAGATCGTTTTGAGCTGACAGATGTCCAGGCACAGGCTATTGTAGACATGCGTCTTCGTGCTCTGACAGGTCTGGAAAGAGAGAAGCTGGAAGCAGAATACGCGGAATTAATGGAAAAAATCCGCAAATTAAAAGCAATCCTCGCAGACAGAAATACACTTCTTCGCGTAATCAGAGAAGAAATTCTTGCTATTTCAGAAAAATATGGTGATGAAAGAAGAACTTCTATTGGGTTTGATGCTATGGATATTTCCATGGAAGACATGATTCCAAGGGAAAATACAGTGATCACCATGACCAAACTGGGCTACATCAAACGTATGACCATTGACAACTTCCGCAGTCAGAACAGAGGTGGAAGAGGCATTAAGGGAATGCAGACTCTGGATGATGACTATATCGAAGAACTGATGATGACCACCACTCATCATTATGTAATGTTCTTCACCAATACAGGGCGTGTATATAGACTGAAGGCATATGAAATTCCGGAGGCAGGAAGAACTGCAAGAGGAACTGCAATCATTAATCTTCTCCAGTTGATGCCAGGTGAGCGTATCACAGCAGTGATCCCGATCAACAAATTTGAAAAGGGACAGTATCTGATGATGGCAACCAGAAAAGGTCTTGTTAAAAAAACTCCGATCCAGGATTATGCCAATGTACGTAAGATTGGTCTGGCGGCCATTGCTCTGAGAGATGATGATGAGCTGATCGAGGTAAAAGCTACAGACAATAAAAAAGATATTATCCTTGTAACAAAATATGGACAGTGTATCCGCTTTAATGAAACAGATGTACGAAGCACAGGCCGAGTGTCCATGGGTGTCAGAGGAATCAATCTGACAGATGGCGACGAAGTGGTGGCAATGCAGTTGAATACTCAGGGATACTATCTGTTGGTGGTTTCCGAGAATGGCATGGGCAAACGTACTTCAATTAGTGAATTTACTGTTCAGAACAGAGGCGGTAAAGGCGTCAAATGCTATAAGATCACTGAAAAGACAGGCAATGTCATCGGTGCAAAAGCTGTAAACGAGGAAAATGAAATCATGATGATCACTACAGAGGGAATCATTATTCGCTTGCAGTGTGCTGATATTTCCATACTTGGAAGAATAACATCCGGAGTAAAACTTATTAACCTTTCTGATGGTGTAACTGTGGCAAGTTTTGCAAAAGTAAGAGAGAAAAAAGAAGAAAAAGAGGAAGCCCAGGAAGAAAGTGCTGAAACCGTTACTGTAGAAGAACAGCAGAACAGTACAGAAGAATAAAGGGGAATATAGATTATCATGGAGAATGAAAAAGCCAAGGGAAATGTACAGAAGAGATCTGGCACCGGCAGCAAAAAGACCGGACACTCCAAATCAAATATTAGAAAATCGACGCTGGAAACCAGCAGGAAGAGATCTGCCGGGAATTCCAGAACAGGTATGCGTAATGTAAAATTAAATGAAACAGGTGGCGCAAAAACTGTTTCCAGAACAACGGGTACAGGGAAATCCAGATCTGGCTCCAGAAACAGAAAAAAGAAAACCAGAATTCCAAGTATCTATCTGGCAGGAGGAGTAGCTGTTGTTCTTTTGCTGCTTGTAATTATTTTTGCTGTCAAAAGCTGTGGGATCAGCCATAAGACTCCGGAGGGTGTGGTAAGAGGTCTGATAGAGTCGTATTCGTCCGAAAATGAGAAAAAAATCCGAAATTGCTATGGCGTAAAGACCGCAGATGAAAACCTGCAGCAGGAAATAGACGCTACGGTAAAATATTGTGAGGCACATAATACCGAAAAAATAGAGATCACAGACTGTAATTCTATTTACAGCAGTGGTCAGTATACTTATATGTATATTACTTATAATCTTGTGCAGAAAGATGGACAGAGTTATCCCTGTATCAGTACCTACATGACGCAAAAGAAAGATGACGGTAAGTATTATATTCTGATGTCTTCAGATATTACAGAAGATATGAACAAACAGGCAGCAGAAAAATATGCCCTGTTTATGAAAACAGATGCCTACAAGACTTATTCAACAGCATACGAGAAGTTTATAAAGAAAAATCCGGGATATGAAGACAAGATCGCGGCAAAACTTAAATAAAAAGGCTGTAGAGGAGCTGGTAATCTCATGAAACGAATTATAATGATGGTGTTGAGAAATATTCTTTTTGTGCCCTATGGATGGTTCATGCTTTGTCGTTATGCCAGAAACGTAGATAATTATACAGAAGGAGAACGTTATGCTCTTCTGAAAAAGATAGACAGGCGGGCAAATCAAGGTGGAAATATCACCATCCAGACATATGGTGCAGAAAATATCCCTGACGAAAATGGATTTATATTTTATCCCAATCATCAGGGGCTTTATGATGTGCTGGCCATATTGGATGCCTGCCCGATTCCTTTCTCTGTAGTAGCCAAGAAAGAAGTGGGGAATGTTCCTTTTCTGAAGCAGGTGTTTACTTGTATGAAAGCTTTTATTATAGACAGAGAAGATATCAAACAGTCTATGCAGGTGATCCTGAATGTAACAAAAGAGGTCAAAAACGGACGAAATTATCTGATCTTTGCAGAAGGAACAAGAAGTAAAAACGGAAATCATCCTCAGGAATTCAAGGGAGGAAGCTTTAAAGCTGCAATGAAAGCAAAATGTCCGATAGTACCGGTGGCATTGATTGATACGTATAAGGCTTTTGATACTGGGTCTGTAGCACCTCTGACTGTACAGGTGCATTTTCTGGAACCAATACCATATGAAGAATATAAAGAAATGAAGTCTACAGAGATTGCAGCAGAAGTAAAAAGAAGAATCGAAGAAACTATCCGAAAATTTGGAGAGTAGAATTAAAATAACTCAGGCAGAAACAGTCGGTATAAGAACCGACTGTTTTTTTGTTTTGTGTTTGAATTTCGCGAATGGCTACTTTTTGAACGTCAACTGTGTTTGACAGTGGACAAGGGCACAAGTATAGTATTTTTAGAAGATAAAAAGAGTATGGAGGAAGCAGACAATATGGCATCTTTTTGCGTTCTTGACGAATTTGAAGTTCATAAAAATAAGAAATTTTTGGAAATTGCAGAGGAATTAAAACCGGAGCTTTATGAGAAGAAAATTTTTCCCGTAAAACTTCTTGAACTTGAGAAAGAGGGACATCAGGAACCAGTAATTAAATATGAAGAAAATATAGATAAACTGTCTGAAAAGGCTTTAAAAAAGAACGATGTGGCAGTCTTGGATTTTGGTAATCATAATGTCGGTTATGTGACACTTGATCTGGCATCAGTGGGAAGTCATCAGGATGCACCTGCATATATTTATACAAAATTTGCAGAGAGATTAGATGAACTGGCAGCAGATACAGAAAACTATAATGGTTGGATCAGTAAAGGGTGGATACAGGAAGAGTATATTCATGTAGATATACTTCCAGCAAAAATCAGACTTCCGAGAAGATACGCATTCCGATATATGGAAATCAGAGTGATTGATGTGTCTCTGAAATTTTCTCTTGTTGTAAAAAATGTAACGGCATCAGTGGTGTCAGCAGTGAAGGAAGAGATGGTTCAGCCAATAGTTTCTGAAAATCCTCTGTTAGAAAAGATTGATAAAGTCAGTGTAAGAACACTTCAGAACTGTATGCAACTTGTCTTTGAGGATGGTCCGAAACGGGACAGAAGAATGTGGCTTGGCGATTTGAGACTGCAGGCAAGAGCTAATTATAAAACATTTCATAATATTGATCTGGTTAAACGATGCCTGTATTTGTTTGGCGGACTGACATTCAATGAAGGAAAAATTCCGGCATGCCTTTTTCTGGAACCGGAAATAGAGCCAGATGATACATACCTTTTTGATTACGCACTTCTTTATGGATCTGTACTTGTGGACTACTATGAAGAAACGAAAGACAGAAAAACCCTGGAAGATCTTTATCCTGTGGCAATTCGTCAGATTGAAATCGGTATAGATTATTTAAATGAAGAGGGAATTGTTCCGGATCACAGCGGAGAATTCTGGTGTTTTGTAGACTGGGGAGATGGACTTAATACACAGGCAGCATCTCTGGCAATCCTGATTTATTCTATGAGATACGGAATTCGTCTGGCAGAACATATGGATGATAAAAAGACAGCTGATTTTTTGAATGCTAAAATGCAGAAACTTAAGAAGACTGCAGTAGAACATTTCTGGGATGAAGAACAACAACTTTTTGTCAGCGGAGATGAGCGTCAGATATCATGGGCAACACAGGTATGGATGATTCTTGCCAGAGTGTTCGATAAAGAAAAAAACCGCAAACTGATACTACATACAATTGAAGTAAATCCGAGGATTCGTATGGTGACACCATATATGTATCATCATTATATAGATGCACTGATACGCTCTGATGAAAAACAAAGAGCGTTAGATGAAATGATTCGTTACTGGGGAGAAATGATTCATGATGGTGCAGATACATTCTGGGAAGTATATAATCCATATAACAAATTTGAGTCTCCATATGGATCAGTGGCTGTAAATAGTTTCTGCCATGCGTGGAGCTGTACGCCCACATATTTTCTCAGAAAATTTTATACAAAAAATGATAAATAAAGGAGCTGGCAGGGAATGAGCAAAAGTTATTGGATCTGGTATCCGGGGGATTTTGAATTATATCATGGAATGAAACAGAATTTCAGTCGTGTGGAAAGAGGATTTGGATGGCCTGCTTTCTGGAAGAGCGAGGGGTTTCGCAACAGAGTGGCTTTTCGACGTACCTATTATCTGGAACAGGAAACATCTTTTAAGGTATATTCCAATGCAATTGGTCATGTATTGGTTGGGGAAAAGAAATATCCTTTTGAAAAGAAAATTGTCTGTGGACCTGGTGAAGTTTCGATTGCAGTCCATGCTGGCTGCGTTGAAGCCTTTCCATGTATTTATGTAGAAGGGGATATAATCTGCTCTGATAAAGGGTGGATGGTAGAAGATTATGATCAGGAAGCACTTCCGGCTGGCAGAAGCAAATATTTCACCAGAGTGGAACAGAATCCGACAATCTGGGAATACAGTGAAAAAGTTTATGGACCAATAAATGTCAGTGAATATAAAGGGGGAACTCTTTATGAATTTGAGACGGAATTGAATGCAGTACTTGAAGCTGAATTCAGGAATGGATATCAGTCGGTACTGATTTGTTGTGGTGAATCCAGAGAAGAAGCAATTGATCCTGTAAATTGCTATTACAGTTGGCACCCACATAAAGAGACCGGTAAATGTCCATGTTGTGCAGTACATTTTGCATATATTCCAGATTGTAAACCAGGTGAAATTACTCTCAGAGCACATCACCAGTATGTGGATATTCCTATTAAAGCTTCTTTTCATTGTGGAGAAGAACGTCTGAATCAGATATGGTCTGTGGCAGAGCATACATTCCGTCTCTGCAGTGGCATTTTCTTTATTGATGGTGCAAAACGTGATAAATGGATCTGGTCCGGTGATGCTTATCAGAGCTTTTTTGTAAATCGTTATCTGATGGCGGATGCTGATATTGATCAAAGAACAATCCTGGTGCTTCGTGGAAACGACCCGATGACGAAACACATCAATACAATTGTAGACTATTCTCTGCTGTGGCTTCTGGGTGTGGACTATCACAATGAAGGATATGGAGAAAGAGAATTCCTGGAGCTTGTTTATCCGAAGATGATTTCTCTTATGAAATTCTGCAATGACAGATGTGATGAACATGGATTTCTGATCGGAAAAGAAAAAGACTGGATATATATCGACTGGGCAGACATGGACAAGGATGGACCGCTCTGTGCAGAACAGATGCTTTATGCGGCATGCTTTAATGTAATGGCAAAGATCAGCGAACAGCTTGGCAAGGATGGAAGTGCTTACAGACAGGAATATGAAAAACTGACTGCTGCCATCGAGGAATTTTTCTGGGATGAAGAAAAAGGAGCTTATATTGATTCCTTTACTTCAGGCAAACGAAATGTGACAAGACATGCGAATATTTTTGCGATTCTGTTTGATATTGCAGATAAGCAGAAGCAGGAAAAAATCCTCACAAATGTACTCGAAAGTAAAGAGATTCCGGCTATTACTACCCCATATTTTAATTTCTTTGAGCTGGACGTACTGTGTCAAATGGGAAAACTTACAGAAGTTCTGGACAAGATCCGTTCTTACTGGGGTGGTATGCTGGATCTAGGAGCAGTTACATTCTGGGAAGAATACGATCCGTCCGTACCGAAGGAAGAACAGTACGATATGTATGGAGATCATTTTGGCAAGAGTCTCTGTCATGCATGGGCAGCAAGCCCAATTTATTTCCTGGCAAAATATTTTGCAGGACTGGATCTTGTGAATAAAGACGGCATTTCTTATGTATTAAAACCGCAGATGCAGTATTTTACAGATCTGGATTGTGCACTTCCTGTTGGAAATCAAGGTTCCGTTCATCTGATTTGGGATGGTGAATATCTGGAAGTGATTTCAGATGTTGATGGTGGAGTTTTGGAACTTGGTAAAGAAAGAATTCCACTGATAAAAGGAAAAGTCAGAAGGGCAAAGATTTGAGATGAAAAAGATAGATTTTAACAGGGATTGGATATGCAGATGTCTTACCAGAGAAGAAAAAACATATCATGTGACACTTCCGCATGATGCTATGCGGAGTGAGCTGCGTACTGCAGAAAGCATTAGTGAGGGAAACTCAGGCTGGTATCTGGGCGGCGATTATGAATATGTGAAACATGTTTTTGTTCCATCAGAGTATAGTGGAAAAAAAGTCCTTATTGAGTTTGAAAGCGTTTATCACAATGCAGAAGTTTACATTAATGGACAAAAGGCAGCTTACAGACCATATGGATATACAAATTTTTATGTAGATACTGAGGGGCTTCTGAAATACGAAGCACAGAATGAAATTCGCGTGATCGCACGAAATTCCGATCAGCCAAACAGCCGCTGGTATTCTGGAACAGGTATTTATCGTCCGGTATATCTCTGGACAGGTAATAAGAAATACATTCCAGTAAATGGAATCAAGATTCATACAGTAAGCTACGCACCGGCAGTGATTGAAGCAGAAATCAAAACTTCCTGCCCGGGAATGGTAAAAGTTGAAATCCTGGACAAAGAGCAAAATGTTCTTGCACGAGAAGTAGAAAATACCGGACATCCGTCGATTTTTCAAATGGAAATCCCAAAGGCAAAACTCTGGGACTGTGATCATCCGAATCTTTATACTCTGCGGGCGACATTTGGAGAAGATGTCGTAGAGGAAACCTTTGGAATCCGCCTTCTTGAGTGGAATCCAGAAAATGGTCTTACGATCAACGGTAAGAGAGAAATACTTAGAGGTGCCTGTGTACATCATGATAACGGTGTGCTGGGAGCATGTACTTATCCGGAAGCTGAGGAGAGAAGAATTCGTATCCTTAAAGAGAATGGTTATAATGCAATTCGTTCTTCACATTATCCATGCTCCAAGGATATGCTGGATGTCTGTGACCGTCTGGGAATGTTGATGATGGATGAATATGTAGATGTCTGGTATATCCATAAAACAAAATATGATTATGCAGGATATCTGAACAAATGGTGGCAGCAGGATCTTAAGAATATGGTAGAGAAAGACTACAACCATCCGTGTGTTATTATGTACTCTACTGGAAATGAAGTAGCAGAGACTGCACAGAAAAAAGGAATTGAACTTACCGGAAGAATGACTTCTTATCTTCATAAACTGGATCCATACAGACCGGTAACCTGCGGAATCAACATTTTTTTTAACTTCTTAAGTTCCATGGGAATGGGCGTTTACAGCGATGATAAAGCAGAAAAAAGCGCAGAGATTGCAGAGAAGGAAGCAAAGAAACCGGAAAAAGAAAAAAAGAAGCCGGTAGGAAGTGAATTTTATAATACACTTGCTTGTCTGGTCGGAGACTACTTCATGAAGATTGGAGCAACTCTCCCGCCATGTGACTGGAAAACGAAAAATGCCTTTGCAAATATGGATATCGCTGGTTACAATTATGGGCTTTTCCGTTATAAACATGACTTGAAGAAATATCCGCAGCGTCTGATCCTTGGAACAGAGACTTTTTGCAAGGATGCGTACAGCTTCTGGGAAATTGCCAAGAAGAATAAACGAATTCTGGGAGATTTTGTCTGGTCTGGATGGGAGTATATTGGAGAAACCGGAGACGGTGCTGCTGAATACGAAGATTATAAAGGTAAAATGCCGCATACAAGAATGACCGGAAACAACGGAAGAATTGATCTTCTTGGAAAACCGCGTGCAGAGGCTGCCTATACAAGGGTTGCTTTTGAAAGAGAAACAGGTCCGTTTATCGCTGTAAAACCTGTCTATCAGAAAGAAAATCTTCAGCTGACCGGATGGGCTTTGACTAAGGCACTGGAGAGCTGGTCATGGAGAGGCTGTGCCGGAGAAAAAGCAGAGGTTGAAGTTTTTGCAAGGGCAGCAGAAGTAGAACTTTTGATCAATGGTAAGAAGGTTGCTCATGGTAAAGTAAAGAAATGCAGGACAAAATTCCATATTCCATATGAAGATGGTGAGATTACAGCAGTTTCTTATGATAAGAACGGACATGAGATTAACCGCCAGACGTTGGTGACGGCAAATGAAGAAACTATACTTCATATTAAACCGGAACAGGAAACAGTAGAAGCGGGCAAATTATTGTTTATTCCATTACAGTATGGAGACTTTAACGGAAACTGGAAACCAATGGAAAAACATCATCTTAAAGTTACTGTAGAAAATGGCACACTTGAAGGATTGGGAAGTGCATGTGCATATGTTGAAGGTAATTATGCACAGGATACTGTTGATACGTATTATGGAGAGGCAATGGCTGTAGTGCGTGCCAGAGAAACCGGACATGTGAAGATCATTGTTTCCGATGAAGAAAAAACATATACCTGTGAGATCCCGGTAATTGTAGCAAAATAAAATTTATAGGCAATATAAACAAAAACAAACATCACAATTTGTGCAAGATTTCCTGGAAAATTTTGCTTGTGAAAATTCAATAAAAAAATGCTTCCATTTACGACTGAAAAAGTGCAGTCTGCGAAAAAAATGGGAGCAATTTTTTAATTTATGTTAAATTTAAGCCATGGAAATTGTGGAAGCACTTGAGCGATGAGGCTTACCCATATTTCAGGGAAAGAAAGGAGATACAATCATGAGCAGAAAAAATATCTGGCGTGGTCTGACTACTCTTACAGCGTCTCTTCTGACCGTTTCTGTTGCGGCAGGACCTGTAGTAGACAGTTATCGTACAGACATCGACAAATTTCTTGGCACAAAGAGCAGTGCTATGGTAACAGACAGTACAGATGAGGATCTGTACACATATAAGTCTGACTACTCTAGCACTACAGAACTTCTGGATTCTATTGAGGATCTCGGAGAACGTATGAGCGAGGAAGGAACAGTTCTGTTAAAGAATGAGAACAATGCACTTCCGCTGTCAAAAGATGAGACACAGAAATTGTCCCTTCTTGGATTTTCCAGCTACTATCCGGTACAGGGTGGTGACATGGGAAGTTCCCTGACTGAAAATGAAGGAACAGATGCAGATACAGTAGATTTTGTTGAAGCATTAGCTGCAAAGGGATTCAGTATCAATGAAGAGGTTCAGAAGCTGTACAAGAGTCTGGAATCTGAGTTCAAGACAGAGGTTAACATGTGGGGAAATATCATGGAATATTACCACGTTACAGCACCTGCAACAGACGGTGTATTTGCAAGTAAAGAGCCTTTACAGGAAACAATGGACAGTGTAGACAGCCAGTGGAAAGATTCTATGGATGATTATAATGTCATGCTGGTAACGATCGGACGTTCCTCTACAGAGAACGGAACTTATCTTCCGGGCGTTGACGGTGTAGATGCGTCTCAGGATCTGAATCAGACGGATCCACTTGGATTAAGTGATGATGAACGTGATCTGATCAATGCTGCAGTTGAAGCAAAAGAAAATAATGGTGGTAAAGTCATTGTTATGCTGAATAATGCAAATGCAATGGAAATCGATGAGATCAAAAACAATGATGGTGTAGATGCTATCCTGGAAGTTGGTCTTCCGGGAGGTTATGGTTTCTATGGTGTTGCAGATATCCTTTCCGGAGAGGCAAATCCATCCGGTCATCTGACAGACACTTATGCTGTGACAAATGCCAACTCACCGGCAGCACAGAACTTTGGAAACTATGAGTGGACAAACGCAGATCCTTCTGTAAACATCAATGCAGAGGAAGTTGAAGCAGAAGATATTTATACAGGATATAAATATTATGAAACCAGATATGCAGATACTGTACTTGGACAGGGAAATGCAGACGCAACCGTAGGAAGCTCTACAGGAAAAGCATGGAATTATGATGATGAAGTATCTTATCCATTTGGATATGGTCTTTCTTATACAACTTTCGAGCAGACTCTTAAGAGTGTAGATGTAGATCTTTCTAACAGAACTGTAACCGCTGAAGTAGAAGTTAAAAACACTGGTGATGTTGCAGGTAAAGATGTTGTACAGCTTTATACTTCTGTTCCGTATACAGACTACGATGTAGAGAACAAAGTAGAAAAATCTGCAGTTCAGCTTCTGGATTATGAAAAAACAGATATAATTGAACCAGGCAAAAGCCAGACTGTTACAATTACAGCAGATGCACAGGATATGGCAAGCTGGGACAG
>URXG01000007.1 GCA_900551715.1 uncultured Blautia sp.
GCAAGAAGCCCCCACTTCAAAATCTATGATTTAAGTGGTGGGAGCATGTCACAAATGAATTCTTTTTGTTACTTCTCCTGTGAGAATACCGATGAGGATACCTGTGATCACTCCGGAAATCAGGAGGACAGGGGCATAATAGAAAAGGCTGGTATTTTCTACAATAAGGGCGGCTATGATCAATTGTCCGATGTTGTGGGACACACCACCTGCGACGCTGACGCCCAGGATGCTGAATCCGGAAAAGCGTTTCATAAGGGTCATCACTGTAAGGCTCAAAGCAGCACCTGCCATACTGTAAAGGATACTGAACATGTTTCCGAACATAAAGCCGATCACCAGGATCCGGACCATGGATACAAGAGCAGCCTCTTTCCAGGTGTATGTTTCCAGGATAAAAAGTACTGCAAGGTTGGCAAGACCAAGTTTGATCCCCGGTATTCCTGCAAAAAACGGAATCAGAGATTCTACATAACCAAAGATAATGGCAATGGCTGCAAAAAGCCCCATATAGGCGATTTTTTTCTGTTTCATAATGTTATACAACCGTATCAAATCCGGAAGAATCTTCCTCCTGATCAGCGGCTTTTTCTCCTTCTATTACGACTTTGTTGGGGAGGCAGACGATCCTTCCTCCGGCGCTGTCAATTGCCCGCTGCTTCATGCAGAGATGATCAGGACAGCTGGCGTCTGTCATTTTGGCCTGTCCGTTTTTGATCTCGCAGACATTAGTATCATTTATGGGGATCACCTGGTCTTTGGACAGAGAGTAGGTGCCATATTCTTCACCGTTCACTGTGATACGGATGGTACCGTAGTGACCTTTTCGTACAAAATACATACCTCCCCACAGAATCAGAGCAAAGACAAGGATGCCTGTAATAAATACAATTTCTTTTTTTTTCAAATAAATACCTCTTTCGTGTAAAAGATTATTGAGGGATCATATAGCTGTAATGATAGCATAGTAGGGAACAAATAACAAGAATAAAGTTATATATGACAAACAAGAACCTGGGAGACATAGTTTATTCAAGAAAAATTCATTGTTTTCCATAAGGAAAAGTGATAGAATGAATAAGATGGTTTTTAGATAATTTTAAATGAGTAATATAAGGAATCATAATAACATAGAGGAGTTAATATATGAATGTTTTTTCAAAAGTATTCGGAACGCACAGCCAGCGTGAAGTAAAACGTATCATGCCATTAGTTTTAAAGACAGAGGCTTTGCAGCCGGAGATGCAGAAGTTAAGTGACGAAGAGCTGAGAGACAAAACAAGAGAATTCCGGAAACGTCTGGACGAAGGGGAGACTCTGGATGATCTTCTGCCGGAGGCTTTTGCAGTTGTTCGTGAAGGTGCAAAACGTGTTCTTGGAATGGAACATTATCGTGTACAGATCATCGGTGGTATCATTCTTCATCAGGGACGTATCGCTGAGATGAAGACAGGTGAAGGAAAGACTCTTGTATCCACGCTTCCTGCATATCTGAATGCACTGGAAGGCAAGGGTGTTCACATTGTAACAGTCAATGATTATCTGGCTAAGCGTGATGCTGAGTGGATGGGTAAGGTGCATGAGTTCCTGGGTCTCACTGTAGGTGTTGTTCTTAACGACATGAAACCAGAAGAACGTCGCGCAGCATATGGATGCGACATTACTTATGTAACTAATAACGAACTTGGATTCGATTATCTTCGTGATAATATGGTCATCTACAAAGAGCAGCTGGTTCAGAGAGATCTGCACTACTGTATCATTGATGAGGTTGACTCTGTTCTTATTGATGAGGCACGTACACCGCTTATTATTTCCGGACAGAGTGGCAAGTCTACCAAGCTTTATGAAGTATGTGATATTCTGGCACAGCAGCTGGAACGTGGTGAAGCCAGCCATGAGATGACCAAGATGGCAGCTATCATGGGTGAAGAAGTTGTTGAGACAGGTGACTTTGTTGTCAATGAGAAAGACAAGATCGTCAACCTTACAGATCAGGGTGTCAAGAAAGTAGAGAAGTTCTTTAATATCGAGAATCTGGCAGATCCGGAAAATCTGGAGATCCAGCACAATATCATCCTTGCACTTCGTGCACACAATCTGATGCACAGAGATCAGGATTATGTAGTTAAGGACGATGAGATCCTTATCGTAGATGAATTTACCGGACGTATCATGCCGGGACGTCGTTACTCTGACGGACTTCATCAGGCTATTGAAGCTAAAGAACATGTTAAGGTTAAGAGAGAAAGTAAGACTCTTGCTACCATCACATTCCAGAACTTCTTTAATAAATATGACAAAAAAGGCGGTATGACAGGTACTGCGCTTACCGAAGAAAAAGAATTCCGCGATATCTATGCGATGGATGTTGTAGAGATCCCTACCAACAGACCGGTACTTCGTAAAGACCTGGAAGACGCTGTTTATATGACAAAGAAAGAAAAGTTCAATGCAGTAGTGGAGGCTGTTAAAGAAGCACATGCCAAACAGCAGCCAGTACTGGTTGGTACCATCACTATCGAAACATCTGAGCTTATCAGCAAAATGCTTCGTCGTGAAGGAATTCCTCACAATGTACTGAATGCCAAGTTCCATGAACTGGAGGCCGAGATCGTAGCACAGGCAGGTCAGGCTGGTGCGGTTACTATCGCAACCAACATGGCAGGTCGTGGTACCGATATCAAGTTGGACGATGTGGCAAAAGAAGCCGGCGGTCTGAAGATCATCGGTACAGAGCGTCATGAGTCCAGACGTATTGACAACCAGCTGCGTGGTCGTTCCGGACGTCAGGGAGATCCGGGTGAATCCCGTTTCTATATCTCTCTGGAAGATGATCTGATGCGTCTCTTTGGTTCTGAGCGTCTGATGAAGGTCTTTACCTCTCTTGGTGTTGCTGAGAACGAGCAGATCGAACACAAGATGCTTTCCAATGCCATCCAGAAAGCACAGGAGAAGATCGAGTTCAACAACTTCGGTATTCGTAAAAACCTTCTGGACTATGACCAGGTAAACAACGAGCAGCGTGAGATTATTTATAAAGAACGTCGTCAGGTACTTGACGGTGAGAATATGCGTGATACCATCTACAAGATGATCACAGACATTGTAGACAGCACTGTAGATATGTGCTTTTCCGATGATGTAGACTCAGCAGAATGGAATCTGGACGAGTTTAACTCTATTATGCTGCCGATCATTCCTGTTGAGCCTCTTACCACTGACAAGGTCAAAGACAAGAGAAAAGATGAGATCAAGCATCTTCTGAAGGAAGAAGCAGTGAAGCTTTATGAAGCCAAAGAAGCAGAGTTCCCGGAACCAGAGCAGCTTCGTGAGCTGGAACGTGTTATCCTTCTTAAGAGCATCGACAGCAAATGGATGGATCACATTGATGACATGGAGATCCTTCGTCAGGGTATTGGTCTTGTTGGATATGGTCAGAGAGATCCGGTTGTTGAATACAAGATGAGTGCTTATGAGATGTTCAATAATATGATCAGTTCTATCCAGGAAGATACGGTTCGTATGCTGTATCATGTACAGGTAGAGCAGAAGATCGAACGTGAGCAGGTAGCTAAGGTTACTGGAACAAACAAAGATGACAGTTCAGTGAAGAAGCCTGTTCAGAGAAAAGAGGACAAAATTTACCCGAATGATCCTTGCCCATGCGGAAGCGGTAAGAAATACAAACAGTGCTGCGGACGGAAATTAATGAAAGCATAATGTGGTGATATATTACGGAACACCCCTTCGTATATTGATTCACAGGTAACCGGATAACGGTCTGGCGAACTAACTGCCAACTATGACTAGACATTCTCTCAGGAGTGCCTTCGAGAATGAGTCATCGTAGGCAGTGGATTTTGCCAGTACCTAAAAGCATCCGGAAAATAACCTGTTCATCGAATATATGAAGGGGTGTTCCTGTTTATATCAGGGGGCGAGGACCGCGCGACGCGCCAAAAGGGGAGGATGTGAAGCCTCACCAGGTCTGTCTTATTGTATTATCTGTGGATCTGGCTGTTATCTAATGTTCCTGCACAATATGAAGGGGTGTTCCTGTTTATGAGAGTTAATATTTAGAAGAATTTGGCAATTTCTGCGATATCCTTGCGTTTTGGGCGGATTGGTTCTTCGGCTGGTTTGCCGACAGCAATAACAGAAACGATGGTTTCTGTTTCCGGGATATTCAGAATCTGGCGGATTTTGTCGGCATCACGAATACCCATGATCAGAGTGCCAAGACCCATCTCGGTAGCTTTCAGAATCAGGTTCTCATTCTGAAGACCAAGATCATAACATCCCCATCCATTACCAAGTTCATTGTCCGGTGTACCATCTGTCTGGAATCCCGCACGATCATGAACAAAAGTGGTTACGATAAGAGCAGCATGTTCAGACTTTACTGCATTATTTGCGCCAGGCATACACTCCTGACGGATTTTTTCGGTGATCTCCTCTGATAATACACAATAATAACGTCCAGTCTGAGAATTCTTCCAGGATGGAGCTTCCTGTGCCGCCTGGATCAGTTTTTCTACCTGTTCTCTGGTAATCTGTCCATCGGCACTGTATTTCCGTACAGTTCTTCTTTCTTCTAGTAATTTTTGAAATTCCATAATAAAACCTCCTTTGATATAGCACATTTATGAGTTTGTATTACAACTGGGTGTAGTCCCAAATTGCTTTTTGTAAGAACGTATAAAGGTAGTATAATCACGAAAGCCACTTTGCTGAGAAGCTTTCAGTACAGGAGTTCCCTGGGAAATCAGGGAACGTGCAAGGAGCAGTCGCTTGCTGGTAATGTAATTGTGGATGGTATATCCGGTTTCTTCTTTGAATTTTCGCATCATATGATATTTGCTGAAGAAAAACTTTTCTGCAAGTATATCAATAGAAAGATTTTCATCCAGATGACAGTTGATATATTTCAGCAGTTGTTCTACCTGAGAATCAGCAGAATACGATCTTTGATCTGTAATATAAGATTCCTTGAGAAAAATGCGATTTATGTAAACCATAAACTGAGTAAAAAGAGACTCACTCAGGAGATCATCCCCAAATTTACTGCCCTTGGAAGCTCTTTCCAGTTGAGAGAGAAGTTCTCGTAACTGTTCCTGGATTTCAGAATCAAGCCGGATCAGATTAAATCGACGGTCACTGGCTTTCTGGAAGCAGTTATTCAGCTGATTTTTTGTAATATCCTCTCTTATCCAGAGAATATAACGTTCATAAGGGACGGAAGCGTCGATTTCAGGTTTGTGGATATCTCCCTGACTTACCAGCAGGATATCCCGGGGGTTCAGGTGATAGGCTTTTCCCTCAATATGATAGGTGACTTTCCCCGAAAGAAAAACCACGATCTTATGAAAATCATGATAATGCCAGCTGAATTCCCGTTCTGTCTGGTCCTTGATATGGAACAATCTGAAATCTTCTTTCAGGTATCCTGTTTTCTGTGACTCGTACTGTGAGTAATCCATAGAATCCTCCGTAAACACCATAGTCTGTGAATTTTTCTCTGTATTATTATAAGAAAACAAGGAAGAAAAAGCAATGCTCTCAACAGGAAGAAAGATATGGATGGATTTTTGCAGAGAAAGCGGACACATCGAAACAGGGAATCCTGGCCATGAATGGAGAAGAAGTGAGGCAGCTGGTATCAACGGAAATTATTTTTATATTAATAATGGAAGTTCCTATGATATTTATTCCATAGACTGATGGTGGAGCAGAGAAGAGTGCTGTAATTCCCGGCTGAAACGGAACAAAAATGAAAATATGATAAAGTATAATTATCTTTGTAATAAAGAGATATTCCATATAGTACAGAAGCTTATCAGAAAGGGGAATTATATTATGAGATCAAAGAAAAAATTCAAATGCAGATTTATAGGAATGGTGGTGCTGATGTTCAGTATTATAATGTCAGCGGCATCAGTACAGGCTGGAAGCAACTGGATGGCGTCCGCAAAACAGGTACGGATCAACAAAAGCGTTAAAGGTGTGGCAAAGAATAATTGTACACCTACACTGATGGATCCATATTATTACTATGAAGATATCTATTATTTCAATGCATCGGCAAAAACAAACATCACATTTACTTTGTCCGTAAAGGGCGTACAGAACTATGCAGTAATGTTTTATAACAGCCGTGGAGATTATCTTGGCTATGGTGGTCAGTGGAATTACAGCAGAGCCAGAAATCAGAGTACCTCTGTGTCACGGAGGACCTTCACCCCAGGAGAATATTACATTCGTTTCTCCAATGTGTTCCAGTCTAATTCAGAGAAGTATCCATATACTCTGAAACTTCAGGGAAAACTGACAGCCACACCAAAGATAAACAGCGTTCGGAAGTCTTCCGCCACAAAAGCCAGAGTAACCTGGAATCGGGTATCAAATGTCACTGGATATGAAATATTCAGAAAAACCGCCGGTGGTTCTTACAAGAAAATCGCAACTGTAAGCGGAAGAAATACTTCTTACAGGAATAGTGGTCTGAAACGAAGAAGAAATTATTACTATGTTATTCGGGCATATAAAGTCACAAACGGTGTAAAAGTTTACAGTAATACATCCAGAGCAAGAGGAATCAGAATGTAAACCCAGAATCACTACAAAAACGCATTTTTTGCAATATATCACGCATTTTATTCTATATACATTGTAAAAAAAACATATATAATAAAAATAAGTGAGCGTTACTGAGTATTTATATCAGTAATATGTGCGTGAAATATTCGAAAGGCGGGATAAAAATGGCAGATTGTGATTGTATTACAATGATTAAATATCAGGGACTTGGAAATGATTATCTGGTTCTGGATCCAAATAAAAACCGTATACAGCTTCAGGGAAAGAAGATTGCACTACTTTGCCAGAGAGGGTTCGGACTTGGGGCAGATGGTGTACTTTATGGTCCGGTAGACATCAATGGAAAAATGGGCGTTCATATTTATAATTCCGATGGAAGTGAAGCGGCCATCAGTGGAAATGGTGTCAGGATTTTTGCAAAATATCTTATGGATCATGAATATGTAAAGGAACAGAAATTCTCCATTGAGACTTTATCTGGTCCTATCGAAGTAGAATGTCTCAACAACAGAGCAACAGAGTTTCGGGTAAATATGGGAAAGGCTTCCTTTATTTCCAGAGAGATTCCGGTTACAGGAGAGATTCGAGAGGTCATCAATGAGACCTTTACATTCAATGACAAAGACTATAAGGCTACCTGCCTGACTGTAGGTAATCCCCATTGCATTATCTTCACCGATAAAGTCACAGAAGAAATGGCAAGAGAACTTGGACCTTATGTGGAGAATGCAGATGAATTTCCGGAAAGAATGAACCTTCAGATCTGTCATCAGATTGACACCGGAAACCTGGATATTGAGATCTGGGAGCGTGGTTCCGGATATACCAAGGCATCCGGTACAGGAAGCTGTGCGGCAGCAGTTGCAGCATACCGTCTGGGTCTGACAGAGAGCAGAGTCAACGTGAACCAGCCTGGCGGAATGATCCAGATCGACATTCAGGAGGATGGAACAGTCTATATGACAGGAAGTGTGGGTTATGTAGCCGATATGAGCATTGCAGAGAGCTTTTTTTCATAAATAAAGTGATAACAAAAAGTCCCCAAAGGCATATATTTCGTAATTGCTGTAACAGTAATGAAATACGCCTCCGGGGACTTTTTTGATATTATAAGTTCTTGTGGAAATCCGTATTTTGTGATACTATAAAGCCGAAAAAATGGGGATTTATCTCAAAGTAATGGCGGTTACACGAGGAGGAAAATATGAAACTTACAATGTTGGGAACCGGAAATGCAATGGTAACAGAGTGCTATAATACATGCTTTGTCATTCAGGATGGAGATAAACACCTGCTGGTAGACGGTGGTGGCGGTAATACACTGCTTCGCCAGCTGAAACAGGCAGGTTATAACTGGCAGGATATGAGAGAAATTTTTGTTACACATAAACATGTAGATCATCTGATGGGTATTATCTGGATGATCCGTATGATCTGTCAGTACATGAAGCAGGGACAGTATCAGGGAGAAGCCTGGATCTATGGTCATGATGAGGTGATCAGCCTTCTGAAAGACATGGCAGAGAAGTTGTATCCGGCAAAACAGACACAGTTTATCGGGGAGCGTCTGCACCTGGTAGTGATAAATGACGGTGAAGAGCGAACTCTGATGGGACATAAGGTGACATTTTTTGACATTCAGTCTACCAAGGCAAAACAGTACGGTTTCTGCATGGATCTGGGAAATGGTGAGAAACTTACCTGTTGTGGTGACGAGCCATACAACGAATGCGAGAAAAAATATGCTGAAAACAGTAAATGGCTTCTTCATGAAGCATTCTGCCTTTTTGACCAGGCAGATCAGTTCCATCCATATGAGAAACATCATTCCACAGCCAAAGATGCCAGTGAACTGGCAGCACAGTTAAATGTAAAGAATCTGATCCTTTATCATACAGAGGACAAAAACATCCTCAGACGTAAAGAACTGTATACAGAAGAAGGAAAGAAGTATTTCCAGGGCAATCTTTTTGTTCCGGAAGATCTGGAAACAATCGAATTATAAAAGAGCCAGAAGGGAGTATATGCGTGATGCAGGACTCCCTTTTCTTGTGTGCTTCCCTTGCAGTTTTGGGGCAGATGTGATATGCTGTTTATACTGGTGTTTCTGGACGCAGACAGTGTCAGAGATGCTACAGATATTATAGAAAGAAGGTGAAGCTGTGGTTGAATTAGATCAGTTCAAGAGTATTCTTGCAAACTACACAGAACCATTAGTGGAAGTGAGGGATTCACTTTGACCTGGCTAACAAAGAGCAGAAGGTCGAAGAATTAGAGCGCGAAATGGAGGCGCCGGATTTCTGGGATGATGCAGAAGTTTCCCAGAAAAAGATGAAAGAACTCAAAAGTATGAAAGACGACATGGAAACCTATCACAATCTGGTATCCCAGATGGAAGATATGGAAACTATGATCGAAATGGGTTATGAGGAAAATGATCCGGAGATCATTCCTGAGATTCAGGAAATGCTGGATCAGTTTATTCAGGATTTTGACAATATCAGAGTAAAGACACTGCTGTCAGGAGAATATGACAGTGAAAATGCCATTATCAAGCTGAATGCCGGTGCGGGCGGAACAGAAGCCTGTGACTGGTGTGGTATGCTGTATCGTATGTATAGCCGATGGGTAGACCGTAAGGGCTTTACCATGGAAGTACTGGATTATCTGGATGGAGATGAGGCCGGCGTCAAGTCTGTTACCTTCCAGGTAAATGGAGAGAATGCCTACGGTTATCTGAAATCCGAGAAGGGTGTTCACCGTCTGGTTCGTATTTCTCCGTTTAATGCTGCCGGAAAGAGACAGACATCTTTTGTATCCTGTGATGTCATGCCGGATATCAAGAAAGATCTGGATGTGGAGATTAACGATGACGACATCCGTATCGATACTTACCGAAGCAGCGGTGCCGGTGGACAGCATATCAACAAAACCTCATCTGCTATCCGTATTACACATTTTCCGACAGGTATCGTAGTACAGTGTCAGAATGAGCGTTCACAGCATATGAACAAAGACAAGGCCATGCAGATGCTGAAAGCCAAACTGTTCCTTCTGAAACAGCAGGAAGCGGAGGAAAAGCTCTCCGGTATCAGAGGCGAAGTGACCGATATTGGCTGGGGTAATCAGATTCGTTCCTATGTCATGCAGCCATATACGATGGTCAAGGACCACAGAACCGGGGAAGAAACAGGAAATGTTGACGCAGTTCTGGACGGTGCCATTGATCCTTTCATCAATGCTTACCTGAAATGGATTGCATTGTCAAAAAAACCAGAATAAAATCCTGAGGAAATACTTGCAGTATAGCTTCAGGTATGGTAACATATCCCTCGTAGGAAAACAGGTGTCTTTTATAAACGGACATCCCTGCGGGGGAAATCCATTATAAAAAACCTGTCAAAATAAGGGTCAATTTAAACAGGATGGATCAAATGGAAAAGACAGAGGACAAAAAAAAGTATTTTGTAGTCAGAGAGCGCGCGGTTCCGGAAGTACTTCTGAAGGTGGTACAAGCCAAGCGGCTGCTGGACTCCGGTAAGGCACAGACTGTACAGGAAGCAGCAGACAGGATCGGAATCAGTCGAAGCTCTTTTTATAAATATAAAGATGATATTTTTCCTTTCCATGAACAAGCCAGAGGAAAAACCATTACCTTTATTATTCAGATGGATGATGAACCGGGACTGTTATCTATGGTATTGCAGACTATTGCCCGTTTTCATGGAAACATTCTGACGATTCATCAGAGTATCCCTATCAACGGAGTAGCCAGTCTGACGCTGAGTGTGGACATTCTGCCGGGAGAGGGAGATGCAGAAGCAATCGTAGATGAGATAGAACGACAGGATGGCGTTCATTATCTGAAAATTCTCGGAAGAGAATGACAGATATTACTGTTTGCAGACAGCTTTCTGCCTCTGTGACAGCGAAAAACTGCCCAAGGGCTTTTACATATGGGAGGAAAATATGATAAATATCGCAGTATTAGGATACGGTACAGTAGGAAGCGGTGTGGTAGAAGTTATCAATACCAATCACAAGAGTATCAACAAACGTGCCGGAGATGAAATCAATATCAAATATGTTCTGGATCGGAGAGATTTTCCGGAAGATCCGGTACAGGACGTTCTGGTGCATGACTATGAAGTGATCGCAGCAGATCCGGAAGTGGATATTGTTGTAGAAGTAATGGGTGGAATCGAGCCTGCATATACATTTGTAAAACGTGCTCTTGAATCAGGCAAAAGTGTCTGCACTTCCAACAAAGCCCTTGTTGCCAAGCATGGTCCGGAACTTATGGAGATTGCCAGAGAAAAGAACATCAATTTTCTGTTTGAAGCAAGCTGTGGCGGAGGAATTCCTATCATACGTGCACTGAATTCTTCTCTTACCGCAGATGAAATTGATGAAATCACAGGTATTCTTAATGGTACCACCAACTACATGATGACCAAAATGAGCACAGAAGGCTGTGAATTTGATACAGTTCTCAAAGAAGCCCAGGCAAAAGGCTATGCAGAGGCAGATCCTACTGCTGATGTGGAAGGCTATGATGCTTGCCGCAAAATTGCAATCCTGTCTTCTCTGGCTTATGGACGTTTTCTTAATTATGAAGATATTTATACAGAGGGAATCACAAAGATCACACCGGAAGATATGGAATATGCAGCAGAGCTTGGTATGACCATAAAACTTCTGGGTACCAGCCGCAAAGTAGGTGAGGACTCCTTCTATGCCATGGTTGCTCCTTTCCTGGTAGGTCAGAACAGCCCTCTTTACAGTGTAAATAACGTATTTAATGCAGTTTTTGTTCATGGAAATGTTCTGGGTGATGCTATGTTCTACGGAAGTGGAGCAGGTAAGCTTCCTACAGCCAGCGCTGTTGTGGCAGACGTAGTAGATGAAGCCAAACATCTTCACAGAAATATCATGACCAACTGGTCCAGCAGACCTCTGAAACTGATGGCTATGGATCAGGTAGAAGGAAGATTCTTTGTAAGAGTCAAAGGTACTACTGTAGAACAGGTCAAAGAAGTATTTGACCAGACAGAGATCGTAAATCTTAAGAATCTTCCTGGAGAATTCGGATTTATCACTTCTTCCATGAAACAGGGTGAATATGAGGAAAAAGCTGCCAGACTGAATGGCAGTGTAGTTACCATGATTCGTGTAAAAGACTGATTACAGTCCGCAATAGTCTGAAAAGACAAAAAATTCCGGGAGGAAATTATGTTAATAGTAAAAAAATTTGGCGGCACATCTGTAGCCAATAAAGAACGAATATACAATGTAGCCAACAGATGTGTGGAAGAATACAGAAAAGGCAATGACGTGGTAGTGGTTCTTTCTGCTATGGGTAAATACACAGATGAACTGATCTCAATGGCAGAAGACATCAACGAAAAACCGCCAAAACGTGAAATGGATATGCTGTTTACCATTGGTGAGCAGATGTCTGTATCTCTTATGGCTATGGCATTTGACAAGCTGGGTGTTCCGGCAGTGTCGCTGAATGCTTTTCAGGTAGCTATGCACACAACCAGTGTCCATGGAAATGCCAGACTGAAGAGAATTGATACAGAACGTGTCCGAAGAGAACTTGAAAACCGCAAGATCGTAGTGGTTACCGGTTTCCAGGGTGTAAATAAATATGACGATTATACCACATTGGGACGTGGAGGATCTGATACAACAGCAGTTGCTCTTGCAGCAGCCCTTCATGCAGATGCCTGTGAGATCTACACAGACGTAGATGGTGTTTATACAGCAGATCCACGTAAGGTCCCAAATGCACGTAAATTAAAAGAAATCACATATGATGAAATGCTGGATCTGGCTACTCTGGGAGCAGGGGTTCTTCATAACCGTTCTGTGGAGATGGCCAAGAAATATGGTGTACCTCTTGTAGTACGCTCCAGTCTCAATAACAGTGAAGGAACTGTTGTAAAGGAGGAAGTTACAGTGGAAAGAATGCTGATCAGTGGAGTTGCCCTTGATACAGACGCAGTGCGTATTGCAGTAATTGGTCTTAAGGACGTTCCAGGAATGGCTTTTAAATTATTTGACGTTCTTGCAAAAAAACACATTAATGTAGATGTTATCCTGCAGTCTATCGGACGTGCCGGCACAAAGGATATTTCCTTTACTGTAGATGGCAAAGATCTGGATGACGCAATGGCTGTTCTGGAAGAACACAAAGCCAGATTGGGATATCAGGAACTGCATTCCGAGAGAAATATTGCAAAACTTTCTATTGTAGGTGCAGGAATGATGAGCAATCCTGGTGTTGCTGCAAAGATGTTTGAAAGCCTCTATAACGAGGGTGTAAACATCAACATGATTTCCACATCAGAAATAAGGGTAACTGTCCTTATTAACGAAAAAGATGGTGTGAGAGCCATGAATGCAGTACATGATGCATTTAACCTGGCTGACTGATAACTGAGAATGGAAGTCCATCCCTGGTGCTTCACAGGGGTGGATTTTTTTGGAGGAAAAAGAATGAGCAGAAGCAGAAAATACTGGAAATCCTATGCAAAAAAGAGTCTGGAAGGTAACTGGGGTATCGCCATAGCAGGAATGCTTGCAGTAGCAGCAGTTAATTTTATCGGGAATATGATGGCTGTACAGTTGTTTTCAGGAAACTCTGTGTTCTCACTTGCCCTGAGCCAGATTTTTGTGTTTATATTTTCGCTGATCGCAATGGTATTCCGGACAGGCTACAACTATATGCTGCTGAATCAGGCAAGAGGAAAAGAATTTTCTCTTGGAAATCTTATCTATCTTTTTCATAACAATCCTGACAGAGTCCTGATAGCAGGGTTTGTGGTTTCGCTGCTCAGTACAGCAGTTCAGATACCTTTTTATTATATGGTCTATATGTCAGAACCGGGAACTACTGCGGAACAGCAGATACAGTGGGCACAGATGATGATTATACTGTTTGTACTGAGTCTGGTTCTCAATGTGATCATTACAGTGCCATTTGCACTGACTTTTTATTTGCTGGCAGATAATCCGGATATGGGTGGAATGGAGGCACTGAAAGAAAGTGCCCGTCTTATGAAAAAACATATCCTGAAATACTGGATCATGATGCTGAGTTTTGTGCCGCTTCTGATCCTGTCGTTGTTTACCATGTATATTGCACTTCTTTGGGCGATTCCTTATATGTATATGACAGAGGCTGTGTTTTACATGGACATTCATGGAGAGCTCCAGGAAGAATCGGTTCAGAAGGAAAACATTCAGGAAGAAGAACCCCACCGGACAGACGATTACAATTCAGAGGCATAGAAATCCGTAATGAATGAATAATAAAAGAGATACAAAATAACTGGAGGAAGAAATGGATATTATTCAGGTAATAACAAAGGAACTTAATGTAGAAAAATGGCAGGTAGAAGCAGCTGTAAAGCTGATCGACGAAGGCTGTACCATACCTTTTATTTCCCGTTATCGTAAAGAAGCTACCGGTTCCCTGAACGATGAACAGCTCCGTACCCTTCACGAAAGACTTCTTTATCTGAGAAATCTGGAAGACAAAAAGAACCAGGTACTGGGAAGCATTGAAGAACAGGGAAAACTTACACCGGAATTAAAGAAGCAGATCCTGGCAGCACAGACACTGGTGGTAGTAGAGGATCTGTATCGCCCTTACCGTCCGAAACGTCGTACAAGAGCGATTATTGCGAAAGAAAAAGGTCTGGAGCCACTGGCAAATATTATCATGCTTCAGATGACACAGAAACCTCTGGAAGAGGAGGCAGGAGCTTTTGTATCCTCAGAAAAGGGCGTAGAAAGCGTGTCAGATGCCATAAATGGTGCCAAAGACATTATTGCAGAACATATTTCTGACGAGGCAGATTATCGTATTTACATCCGTAAAACAACACAGCAGAAAGGAAGTATCACTTCTGTTGCCAAAAATCCGGAAGAAGCTTCTGTGTACGAAATGTACTATGATTTTGAAGAACCGGTCAAAAAACTGGCAGGACATCGGGTACTTGCACTGAATCGTGGAGAAAAAGAAAAAATCCTTACAGTAAAGATCAATGCACCGGAAGAAGAAATCTTAAAATGGCTGGAGCGTCAGGTGATCACAAAGCAGAATCCGGTTACAACCTCTGTATTGAAAGAGGTAGTAGAGGACAGCTACAAACGTCTGATCGCACCTGCTATTGAACGTGAGATCCGCAGTGACCTTACAGAAAACGCTGAAGATGGGGCTATCCATGTATTTGGAAAAAATCTGGAACAGCTTCTCATGCAGCCTCCAATTGTAGGAAAAGTTGTTCTGGGATGGGATCCTGCTTTCCGTACAGGCTGTAAACTGGCTGTTGTAGACCCTACAGGTAAAGTGCTGGATACAGTAGTTATTTATCCTACAGCACCTACTTCCGAAGCAAAGATCAAAGCAGCAAAAGAAACACTGAAGAAACTTATCAGAAAATACAATATCTCACTGATTTCTCTTGGAAATGGAACTGCTTCCAGAGAATCTGAGCAGGTTATTGTTGAATTACTGAAAGAAATTCCGGAGAAAGTGCAGTATGTGATCACCAATGAAGCTGGTGCATCTGTATATTCTGCAAGTAAGCTGGCTACAGAGGAATTCCCGAATTTTGACGTAGGACAGAGAAGTGCAGCTTCTATTGCAAGACGTCTTCAGGATCCGCTGGCAGAACTTGTGAAGATTGATCCACAGTCTATTGGTGTAGGTCAGTATCAGCATGATATGAACCAGAAGAAGCTGGGAGAGGCTTTAAGCGGTGTTGTAGAGGATTGTGTAAATAAAGTCGGTGTAGACCTGAATACAGCCTCTGCATCCCTTCTGGAATATATTTCCGGCATCAGCAAGGCTATTGCAAAGAACATCGTAGCTTACAGAGAAGAAAACGGAAGATTTGAAAGCCGTCGTCAGCTTCTGAAAGTTGCTAAACTGGGACCGAAAGCCTTTGAACAATGTGCAGGTTTTGCCCGCATCACCGGTGGCAAAAATCCTTTGGATGCAACCAGTGTACATCCGGAAAGCTATGAAGCGGCAGAAAAACTTCTGGAAAAACTGGGTTATAAACCAGAGGATATTGCAGGAGGAAAACTTTCCGGAATTTCCAGACAGATCAAAGATTACAAAAAACTGGCAGAGGAACTGGGGGTTGGAGAGATCACTCTTCGTGATATCGTAAAAGAACTGGAAAAACCAGCTCGTGACCCACGAGATGAAATGCCGAAACCGGTACTCCGTACAGATGTACTGGATATGAAAGACCTGAAAGAAGGAATGGTTCTGAAAGGAACCGTCCGCAATGTCATTGACTTTGGCGCTTTTGTAGATATCGGTGTTCACCAGGATGGCCTGGTGCATATTTCCGAGATGACAGAAAGATACATCAAACACCCACTGGAAGCAGTGAGCGTGGGAGATGTGGTTGATGTGAGAGTTATCGGAGTAGACATGAAGAAAAAAAGAATAAGCCTGTCTATGAAAGGAATTAAATAAAGTAAAGCAACAAAAAATACCCCCTGTCATTAAAAGTTCATTGAATGACAGGGGGTATTTTTTGTTGCAGACATCAGTTCCGGCTCAGGAGAGCAGAGTCATTACTGAATTCCTGTCCGCTTGCTTTTTCAAACTGGTCAAGCAGATTTCGTACAGTCAGCTGTTTCTTTTCTTCTCCCTGAATATCCAGGATGATTCTTCCTTCCATCATCATGATCAGACGATTGCCATGAGCAATGGCATCCTGCATGTTATGGGTGATCATAAGTGTGGTCAGATGATCACGATTAACGATCATTTCGGTGATCTCCAGGACCTTGGCCGCTGTCTTGGGGTCAAGGGCAGCTGTATGCTCATCCAGAAGCAGAAGTTTTGGTTTCTTTAAAGTGGCCATCAGAAGAGTCAGTGCCTGTCTCTGTCCACCGGAAAGGAGCCCAACCTTGGAAGTAAGACGATCTTCCAGACCAAGTCCAAGAACCTTAAGAAGTTCTCTGTATTCTTCACGTTCGGCTTTGGTGATCCCGGAACGGAGAGAACGTAATTTGCCACGACGTTTGGCAAGGGCAAGATTTTCCTCAATACCCATAGTAGCAGCAGTACCAGTCATAGGATCCTGGAAAACACGTCCAAGATATGCGGCACGTTTGTGTTCTGGTAATTTGGTAACATCTGTTCCATCAATAAGAATCTGACCTTCATCAACAAACCAGGTTCCTGCCACTGCGTTCAGCATGGTAGATTTACCGGCACCGTTTCCACCGATAACGGTAACAAAATCTCCTTCATTTAAAGTAAGATTCAGTCCATTCAGGGCAACTTTTTCATTGATAGTTCCAGGATTAAAAGTTTTATAGATATTTTTTAACTCAAGCATTTTTGTTTCCTCCCCGTTTGGTAGGTTTTGCAAAATATTTGCTCTGCCAGTATGGAACTGCAAGGAAGATTGCAACAACAAGTGCAGACAGCAGTTTCAGAAGGTCAGTGTCGATTCCCATCCAGATAACAGTCTGAAGTACCAGATAATAAAGGATAGAACCTAATGCCACACTGAGAAGACGGAGAGCAAAGTTGCGGAAAATACGTCCGAAAATAGCTTCACCGATAATAACAGCGGCAAGACCGATAACGATAGAACCACGTCCCATGTTGATATCGGCAAATCCCTGATACTGAGCCAAAAGTGCACTGGAAAGAGCAACCAGACCGTTGGAGATCATAAGACCAAGTACTTTGCATACGTCAGTATTGATACCCTGTGCCCGGGACATATTGGGGTTACAGCCGGTAGAACGGAGAGAACATCCAAGTTCTGTTCCGAAGAACCAGTACAGGATTGCAATCAGAACAACAATGAAAATAGCTACGATAAGAATAGTGTTCTGGTAAAAAGGTACATTTTTAACATTACGAAGGGAAACGAGAAGATTATATTTGTTTCCGTTAACAGCCTGGTTGGCTTTACCCATGATCTTCAGGTTAACAGAATAAAGACCAAGTTGGGTAAGGATACCTGCCAGGATAGCAGGAATACCCATGAAAGTGTGAAAGATTCCTGTTGCAAGTCCTGCCAGCATTCCTGCACAGGTAGCGGCGATCATAGATGCAAACATACTGTGACCACTCATTAGCATCATGATGCACACAGCACCACCGGTACACATGGTACCATCAACAGTAAGGTCGGCAACATCCAGAATACGGAAAGTAAGATAGACACCAATGGCCATGATACCCCAGATAAGACCCTGGGCAGCAGCACCTGGAAGTGCATTTACTAAAGTTATTATGTTCATTTCAGTCCTCCTGATTAACACAGACAGCGAGAAAGGATATCCCTTTCCCGCTGTTAGGTGTGATTTGAATTTTTAGTTAAAATCGGGGTGTATTGGTTATTACTCAGCTGCTTCCTCGTCAGTAGTTTCTGTAGCTGTATCGTCTTCTGCTGCATTGTCTTCAGCTGCTTCTTCAGAAGAGTCATCACTTTCTTCTTCAGCGTCTGCACCGATTGCAACATAGTCATCAGGAACTTCTATACCAAGTTCTTTACAGATTTCAGGATTGTATTCTTTGGTGAACTGAGGTGCATATTCAATTGGCATGGTGGAAATATCTTCGCCGTCTACCAGAACTTTCAGAGCCATTTTACCGGTTGCAACACCAAGATCATAATAGTTGATGGAAAGAGTTGCAACACCACATCCCTGGCAGATACCCTCTTCGCCGGCGATTACCGGGATTTTTTCAGGAGCACAAATGTTATTGATGATCTCTGTGTTAGCTGCTACAGTATTATCTGTAGGAACATAAATAACATCGCTTTCAGAAGCAGCTGTTGTTGCTACAGAAGAAAGGTCGTTGGAATCAGAGAATGCGTAATATTCACAGGTGTATCCCAGATCTTCCAGAGCTGCTTTGACTGTATCTACCTGATACTGGGAGTTTGCTTCTGCAGAGCAGTAAATAAGGCCTACATTCTTTGCGTCCGGGAAGAGTTCGTTCAGCATTGCTGCCTGATCTTCCAGTGGAGCAAGATCAGAAGTACCGGAGATGTTGCCGCCTACAGTTCCGTCAAAATCATCAAGGTCAAGTGCTACACCGTATTCTGTTACGGAAGTACCAAGAATCGGGATATCTGTAGTTCCTGCTGCAGCTGCCTGAAGAGAAGGAGTTGCGTTTGCAAGGATCAGATCCACACCGTCAGAAACAAAGTCTGTGATGATAGTAGAACAGGTATTGGAATCACCCTGTGCGTTCTGCTCATCAAAAGTTACTTTGTCACCAAGTTCTGCTGTGATGGCATCTTTGAATCCCTGTGTTGCTGCGTCCAGTGCTTCATGCTGTACCAACTGACAGATGCCAATGTTGTATGTCTTGTCATCTGCTTTATCGTCTGCAGCAAAAACGCTGACACCGCCCATGCCAACTACCATAGTTGCAGACAGAATGCCTGCTAAAACCTGCTTTTTCATATGAAATTCCTCCTGTTTTGAATATCTTATTTCAAATCTGTTAAACTTGTTCCAGTATAACGCTTTAACGCATGGAAGTCAAGAAGTATTGCAACCAAAAAATTTTAGGTTGCAGAAAAGATCGTATTATTTCTTTGAATTTATTGACAATTTAAAAATGGTTTTGTATAGTAAAAGTACTTGCAAAGAGGCGTAACCAATAGTGTTGTGCCTCTTTTATTCAGTAAACCTGAGACAACACATGAAATGGAGGAAGAAGAAATGAAAAAAGCATTAGCAATGGCAGTTGCAGCAGCAATGACAGTTTCCATGACATCAGTAGCTCCTGTATATGCAGCAGATGGCGTGGCAAAAGAAGATCTGAAGATAGGCGCCATTTACATCGGTGATGAGAACGAGGGATATACCGCAGCTCATATGGCTGGTATCGATGAAATGCAGGAAGCACTTGGACTGGATGATTCCCAGATCATCGAAAAGACTTTGATTGGTGAAGATGAAGGATGTTTCGACGCAGCAGCAGACCTTGCAGATCAGGGTTGCCAGATCATTTTTGCAAACAGCTTTGGTCATGAAAGCTATATACTGGAAGCAGCAGGAGAATATCCGGATGTTCAGTTCTGCCACGCAACAGGAACTCAGGCAGCATCCAGTGGTTTTTCGAATATGCATAACTATTTCACAAATATTTATGAAGCACGTTATGTATCTGGTGTAGTTGCAGGTCTGAAACTGAATGAAATGATCGAAGATGGAACAATTACAGAGGATAACTGCAAAATGGGTTATGTAGGTGCATTCCCATATGCAGAGGTTATTTCCGGATATACTTCTTTCTATCTTGGAGCAAAGAGTGTATGCCCATCCGTAACAATGGAAGTAAAATACACAAACAGCTGGGCAAGCTTTGACCTTGAAAAAGAATGTGCAGATGCACTGATCTCTGATGGTTGTGTACTGATCAGCCAGCATGCAGATACAACAGGTGCTCCTACAGCATGTGAAGCAGCCGGTGTTCCTTGTGTAGGATACAATGTTGATATGACATCTGTTGCTCCAAATACAGCACTTACCTCCGCTTCTATGGACTGGGGTGTATATTACACTTATGCAGTACAGTGCATGCTTGACGGAACAGAGATTGACACTGACTGGTGCAAAGGTTTTGCAGAGGGAGCAGATAAGATCACACCACTCAACGACAAAGTTGTAGCAGAAGGTACAGAAGAAAAAGTAAAAGAAGTAGAAGATGCACTTGCAGACGGATCCCTCCATGTATTTGATACTTCCACATTTACAGTAGATGGTAAAGAACTTACTACTTATAAAAAAGACGGAAGCGATACAGAGTATATTTCTGATGGATATTTCCATGAATCAGAATATGGTTCCGCACCGGCATTTGATATTGCTATCGACGGAATCACATCTATTACAGAATAATAAAACAGGTTCAGGCGGAGCTGCCAGTCAGCAGCTCTGCTTTTTTATATGATGGAGATGTTTTTCTCTGTAAACAGTGACATATTTTTCATATTGAGAAAGTTCATGTGGACGCAGACCTTTGAATTCTGGTATGATTCCATTATATAAAAAAGCACATGATGAATGTTGTGTTTATATGTAAGGAGGGAATGGAAGTGGCAGAAAATTATGCACTTGAGCTTAAAAATATAACCAAGCGTTTTGGTTCTGTTCTTGCCAATGATCATGTGGATCTGACACTGAAAAAATCTGAGATTCTTGCTATTCTCGGAGAAAATGGCAGTGGTAAGACTACACTGATGAATATGATTTATGGTATTTATTATCCGGATGAAGGACAGATATTTGTAGATGGAAAAGAAGTTACCATACGTTCACCTAAGGATTCTTTTGAACTTGGAATCGGAATGGTGCATCAGCATTTCAAACTGGTAGATGTACTGACAGCAGCAGAAAATATTGTTCTTGGTCTGCCGGGCAAGGCTATGCTGAATATGAAAAAAGTGACAGAAGAGATTCAGCAGATCGTAAATAAATATGGTTTTGATCTGGATCTTTCCCAGAAAATATATGAGATGTCTGTTTCTCAGAAGCAGACCGTAGAGATCGTCAAAATGCTTTATCGTGGGGCAAAAATCCTGATTCTGGATGAGCCTACCGCTGTACTGACACCTCAGGAAGCAGACCGTCTTTTTGATATTCTCCGTAATATGCGAGATGACGGATGTGCCATTATCATCATCACACACAAACTTCAGGAAGTATTGGCTCTTTCTGATCGTGTGGCTATCCTTCGTAAAGGCCAGTATATTGATACAGTAGAAACAGCACAGGCCAATGTACAGAGTCTTTCTGATATGATGGTGGGAAATAAGGTTGATCTGAATATTGACCGTCCAAAGCCGGAAAACGTCCGTAAACGTCTCTCTATTCAGGGACTGAACTGTAAAGATAAAGACGGGGTCAAAACGCTGGATGATGTAGATCTTACCATTAATACAGGCGAGATCCTGGGTATTGCGGGTATTTCCGGAAGTGGACAGAAAGAGCTTCTGGAGGCTATTGCCGGACTCCAGGAAGTAGAGAGTGGGACGATCCAGCTTCTGGATGATGAAGGAAATGCCAAAGAACTTTCCAAAATGGACTCCATTGCCATTAATGAAGCTGGTATCAGTCTTGCTTTCGTTCCGGAAGACCGTATTGGTATGGGACTTGTTGGTGATATGGATATGACAGATAATATGATGATCCGCAGTTATCGTAATGGAAAAGGCCCGTTCCTTGACCGAAAAGGACCTCGTGAACTGGCACAGAAGATCAAAGACAGATTGGAAGTCATGACTCCAAGTATTTCTGCTCCGGTACGTCGTATGTCCGGTGGAAATGTACAGAAAGTTCTGGTTGGACGTGAGATCGCTCAGAATCCCAAAGTGCTTCTGGTAGCATTTCCTACCAGAGGAGTAGATGTCAATACTTCTCATGTAATTTATGAACTGCTTAACGAACAGAAAAAAAATGGAGTAGCTGTTGTCTGTGTAATTGAGGACCTGGATGTGGTGCTGGAACTCTGTGACCGTATTGCAGTTCTCTGTGGCGGTTGCATCAGCGGCATCGTAGATGGCAGATCTGCCACAAAAGAGGGAATCGGACTTCTTATGACGAAACACGAAAAAGGAGGGGTACAGAATGCATAAGGAACCTTTCTTAAAAATGTCCAAAAGAGAGAACATCAGCTGGCAGAAAAGGCTTGTAATCCGTTTTATTGCACTGATTCTGGCACTGATCGTCTGTGCTGGCGTGATCGTTGCTCTTGTAAAAATGAACCCATTAGACGTATACAAAGCCATCTGGGATGGTGCTCTGGGATCAGAAAGACGTGTGTGGATGACATTGAGAGATACCATGATACTGTTATGTATCTCCATTGGTCTGGCACCTGCTTTTAAGATGCGTTTCTGGAATATCGGAGCAGAAGGCCAGATCTTGATCGGTGGTGCCTGCTCAGCGGCAGTTATGATCTATGCCGGAGACAAGATGCCTACACCGGTACTTTTGCTTGTAATGTTTGTGGCAAGTATGCTTGGTGGACTGATCTGGGGTGTGATCCCGGCAGTATTCAAGGCTTACTGGAATACAAATGAAACACTTTTTACACTAATGCTGAACTATGTTGCTATGCAGGTTGTCACTTACTGTATTGTTTTCTGGGAAAATCCAAAAGGTTCCAATACCGTTGGTATTATCAATCAGTCTACACAGGCCGGCTGGCTTCCGGAGCTTTTCGGACAGAAATACGGCTGGAATCTGGTAATTGTCCTGGCACTGACGGTGATCATGTTTATTTATCTGAAATACAGTAAGCAGGGTTATGAGATTGCAGTTGTAGGTGAAAGTGAAAACACTGCACGTTATGCAGGCATCCATGTAAAAAGAGTCATCATTCGTACCATGGCGATTTCCGGTGCCATCTGTGGCCTGGCAGGTTTTGTTATTGTCAGTGGCGCGAGCCATACGATTTCCACAGCAACTGCCGGTGGACGTGGATTTACAGCAATTATCGTAGCATGGCTTTCCAAGTTTAATACGTTTATCATGGTAGCAGTTTCCTTTGGGATTATTTTTATGAATCAGGGTGCTGTACAGATTGCAACACAGTATGGCCTCAACGAAAATGCTTCTGATGTTATCCTTGGAATTATTCTGTTCTTTCTGATCGGAGCAGAGTTCTTTATCAATTATCGAGTTGAGCGTACGAAGAAATAGGAGGAAGATGCAATGAGTGTACTGACTATATTTATCCAGAAAGCAATTGTCCAGGGCATCTGTATTCTTTACGGTGCGCTTGGCGAAATCATGACAGAAAAATCAGGAAACCTGAACCTTGGTATTCCCGGCATTATGTATATGGGTGGAATTGCCGGACTGATGGGAGCTTTCTTCTATGAAAAAGATAATCCGGATCCCAATGCCTTTGTGGGAATTCTGATCTCCTTTGTCTGTGCTTTTGCCTGTGCAGCTATTGGTGGTCTGATCTACAGTATCCTGACTATTACACTTCGTGTTAATCAGAATGTGACAGGTCTTGCCCTTACTATTTTTGGTACTGGCTTTGGTAACTTCTTCGGTGGTTCCATTTCCAAACTTGCCGGTGGTGTAGGACAGATTTCTGTAAAAGTTACAGGAGGCGGTTACGCAGCCAAAATTCCGGGCTTGTCCAAAATTCCGGTTATAGGACCAATTATTTTTAATTATGGATTTATGACTTATCTGTGTATCATAGCAGCGGTAGTTCTTTCTGTATTCCTGTTTAAAACAAGAATGGGACTGAATCTTCGTGCAATCGGTGAAAACCCTGGTACAGCAGATGCAGCAGGTATCAATGTAACCAAATATAAATATCTGTCAACCTGTATCGGTGCAGGTCTTGCAGGACTTGGCGGTCTGTATTTCGTTATGGAATATTCCGGTGGAACATGGACAGATAATGGATTTGGTGACAGAGGATGGCTGGCAGTGGCACTGGTTATTTTTGCACTGTGGAAACCACTGAATGCCATCTGGGGTGCATTCCTTTTTGGAGCACTTTATATTCTGTATCTTTATATCCCGGGGCTGGGAAGAAGTATGCAGGAAGTATTCAAGGCACTGCCTTATGTGGTAACGATTATTGTACTGGTATTTACCAGTTTCCGGAAGAAGAAGGAACACCAGCCACCTGCTGCGCTGGGATTGCCTTATTTCCGTGAAGAACGTTAAAATATAAAATAAAGAATTCCCGGTGAAAATCCGGGAATTAAATAAAGAACTCCGGTGAAATGGATTTTCGCTGAGTTATTCTCTGGATATGTTTCCGGTTCAGAACTTCTAAGATTCTAAGATACACAGAACTTTGCTAAAAGCGATACAGGAAAACGTCAAACTCGCCGCTTGGCGGCTCAGACAATCCGTTTTCTGTATCAACGCAAAGACCTGTCTATCAAGAATCTATACGAAGTTCTTCAATGAACCAATACCAGAGAATAATCCCGAAAATCCTTCTCCTGGAGTTCTTCTTTTATTCCATCTTGCACCGTACTTTAAAGGGCTAGCGGCGTAGGAACTCTCCAATAAGGAGAGAGTCCCTACGCCGCAGCGGTCCTGAGGTGAGCGAAGCTCGCCCGGACCGTTAGCCTCTGCGGGTGGATGGGAGAAGAAGGTAATAGGTATAAAACAGAAGGCTGAGAAAGAAAATGCAGAGCATTGATGAGACAGCCTGGGAGAAGATATGAACAACAAAATTGAGCAAATACTTGCGCAGATTCCGTTAACGAGGTGCAGGCTAGCTGATGCCACCGAGGGAAATGTCTGAGTGCCGTAAGGCACGAGTTCTTCCCGAATGGCATCAAATAAGCGCATGCACCGAGTTAGGAATCCAGCACTATTCGCGAAATTTGTTGTTCTATATCAATCATCAGGCGTCCTTATACTCTTTTCTTTCTCAGCCTTCTGCTTTAAATTACTTCTATTTCTTCCATGCGGGGACCCTGAGTGAAATCTTACAAAAATAATCAGATTATATTGCAATTGTATAGAGTCAGCTGTATAATACTAACCAGATAAAAGAAAATTCTTCGGGGCAGGGTGACTGATTACTGTTGATCCGTATAGAAGTCAGAATTCCCTACCGGCGGTAAAGTCCGCGACCCGCATTATGCGGTTGATCTGGTGAAATTCCAGAACCGACAGTAAAGTCTGGATGAGAGAAGAACACGCTGATTCATACGTGCTCATTACCCCGGGGAAACATTTCCCGGGATTTTTTTACGCAGAATTTTCTTTTAAAGAAAATCAAAGGAGAGACACAAGTATGAGTGAACAGGTTTTAAAAGGTGGAAATGTAGCAGAGAGAAGTAAAACCAGAACAATCACACAGATTGCAATGTTGGGAGCAGTAGCAGGTGTACTGATGAACTTTGAGTTTCCTATTCCATTCCTGGCACCATCCTTTTATCAGTTGGATTTCTCAGAGATACCGGTACTGGTAGGCTCGTTTGCAATGGGACCACTGGCTGGTGTAGTCATTGAACTGGTAAAGATTCTGGTGCATCTGGTAACTAAGGGAACCCTTACAGCAGGAGTAGGAGATCTTGCAAACTTTATCTTCGGATGTTGCTTTGTTGTACCGGCAGGATTTCTCTATCGCATGCATAATATAAAAAGCCGTAAACACGCCGTTATTGGAATGGCAGCAGGTACCGTTCTTACTACAGCAGCGGCCTGCCTGATGAACGCATTCGTATTACTGCCGGCTTATGGCAAAGCATTTGGAATGCCGATCGAAGCTTTCATTGAAATGGGAACAGCAGTACATTCTTCAGTAAACAGCCTTCTTGGCTTTGTGGCGCTGATCATCGTTCCATTTAACTTATTTAAATATATTCTTACTTCTGTGATCGTATTCTTTATCTACAAGAGAATCCGTGTAGTCTTAAAAGGAGACTGAAAGTAAGACAGAGAATTGCCTGCAGATCTGACTTTCTGCGGACGGAAGGATAGAAAGAAGGAAACCTCATGGGAAAAATTCATAACGTAGAAAAAATGACAGACAACCGTTTTGTCAATCTTTATCACGTAGATGCCACCAGTGTACACAATACACCGGTATCCTATTTCGTAGCATCCAGAGCCAGAGATACAGACAGCATGAAGATCATAACCCGGAAGAATAAACCGGACGGAGTGATTATTTACAGTATTTATGGTGAAAAGAATGACAGAGTGGTTCTGATTCGTCAGTTCCGTTATACCATAGGTGACTACATTTATGAATTTCCAGCAGGTCTTGTGGAAGAAGGAGAGGATTTTCATGAAGGGGCAGTACGTGAAATGTACGAAGAAACCGGCTTGAAGTTTACACCTCTGAAAGTAGATCCGGCCTATGAGAAGCCATTTTTCCCGACCATTGGGCTTACAGACGAATCCTGCGCTGCCGTATACGGATACGCCAGCGGTGAGATCAGCAAAGATGCTCAGGAGGCTTCTGAGGAGATTGAAGTAGTTCTTGCAGACCGGGAAGAAGTAAAAAGAATCCTCAGAGAAGAGAATGTGGCAATTCCATGTGCTTACATGTTGATGCATTTTCTCAAGGATCCAGATCCATTCAGTTTTCTGCAGGAAAAATTATGAATTAGAATAAAAACCGTCTTGACAAAGTGGATTTTCATGTGATATAGTCAGCTACAGTTGTAGTGTGTTACTCGATTTCAGGAGGCATTAACTATACATAACAAGGATTGTTTATGTGGGTTAGTGTCTCTTTTTTTGTGCTTTGATTTATGTAAACTATAATTCAGAAGTACAGCAAGCCGGCTGATAGACCGTGCCCCATAAACACTTCTTGTAAAAGTATAATAGTTACTGTTCACTTCGTTCACAGTAACTTGGTCAAAATCCATTCCAAATCACCTTCGGTGATGGGATTTTGCCCTGTGTGTCTCGGGATTTTGCCATGAATATGGCAAAACACCTCGCGGGATACTATCTGTGAACAGGAACTAACAAAACTACAAGGAGTAAGGAAAAATGAAGGACAAAATTTTTAGTGTTCTGCAGCGAGTAGGTCGAAGCTTTATGCTCCCTATCGCAATCCTTCCGGTAGCCGGACTTTTACTGGGAATCGGAAGTTCTTTTACAAATGCAACAACCATTGAAACTTATGGACTCACAAAGATCCTGGGCGAAGGTACCATTCTTCATGCGTTATTGATGATCATGAACAGCGTAGGAAGCGCGGTATTTAACAACCTGCCGTTGATCTTTGCTGTTGGTGTTGCCATTGGTATGGCAAAGAAAGAAAAAGAAGTTTCTGCACTGTCCGCAGTAATCGCATACTTTGTTATGAATACTGCTATCAACGCCATGCTGACCATTACAGGTCAGATCCTTGACAATGGTGAGATCGCAGAATCTGTTCTGGAGGGAACCATCACTTCTGTATGTGGTATCCAGTCTCTGCAGATGGGCGTGTTTGGCGGTATTATCGTAGGTCTTGGTGTGGCAGCACTTCACAACAGATTCTACAGAATCCAGCTTCCTAATGCACTTTCTTTCTTTGGCGGTACACGTTTCGTACCGATCATTTCTACAATTGTGTATATGTTTGTAGGAATTGCAATGTATTTTGTATGGCCGGTAGTACAGAACGGCATTTACGCACTGGGTGGTCTTGTAACAGGTTCCGGTTATGTAGGAACTCTGATTTTTGGCCTTATTAAGAGAGCGCTGATCCCATTTGGTCTCCATCACGTATTCTATATGCCATTCTGGCAGACTGCGGTAGGCGGTACAATGGAAGTAGCAGGACAGATGGTACAGGGTGGACAGAATATCTTCTTTGCACAGCTTGCTGATTCTGCAAACATTGCTCATTTTAGCGCAGATGCCACAAGATATTTCTCCGGAGAATTTATTTTCATGATCTTCGGTCTTCCGGGAGCAGCACTGGCTATGTATCAGTGTGCAAAACCTGAAAAGAAAAAAGCAGCAGGCGGTCTTCTTCTTTCAGCAGCACTGGCATGTATGGCAACTGGTATTACTGAGCCGCTGGAATTTTCATTCCTGTTTGTAGCTCCGGCACTTTTTGCTGTGCAGGTTGTTCTTGCCGGTAGTGCTTATATGATCGCACATATGCTGAACATTGCAGTTGGACTTACTTTCTCCGGTGGTCTTCTTGACTTTTTCCTGTTTGGTATCCTTCAGGGAAATGCCAAGACAAGCTGGATAAGAGTTATTCCGGTTGGTATTATTTATTTCTTCTTATATTACTTTATTTTCAAATTTATGATCAAAAAGTTTGATTTCAAGACACCGGGACGTGAAGATGATGATGTGGAAACCAAACTTTATACGAAAGCAGATGTAAATGCCAGAAAAGAAGCACAGAACGGTGTTGCTTCTGAAGGAGCATCTTCTGAAGATGCACTGAGTGAAATGATCACCAGAGGTCTTGGCGGTAAGAAAAACATTGCAGATGTGGACTGCTGTGCAACAAGACTTCGTTGTACTGTTCATGAAGCAGACAGAGTAAGTGACGGAATCCTGAAATCCACAGGTGCTTCCGGAGTAATTCATAAAGGAAATGGCGTTCAGGTTATTTACGGACCCAATGTAACTGTGATAAAATCAAACTTAGAGGATTACCTGGAAAAAGCTCCGGATATTTATGCTGAGGCAGAAGAGGCAGTGACTGAGACAACCGAAGAGCAGAAGCAGGAAACAGAAGGACAGAAAGTAGTAGAGACCATCACAATTTCCAGTCCGATCACAGGTCTGGCAGCAGATCTTTCCACAGCACCGGACGAAGCTTTTGCACAGAAGATGATGGGTGATGGAGCAGTGGTAACACCAGAAGATCCTTATGTACGTGCTCCGGAAGACGGAGAAGTTGCTTTTGTATTTGATACAAAACATGCTATTGGATTTGTAACAGATTCCGGAATCAGTCTTCTGATCCATGTAGGAATCGATACAGTAAAACTGAACGGAGAGGGATTTGAGGCACTGGTAGAAAGCGGCCAGACCGTTAAGAAAGGTGAGCCGATGCTGAAACTTGACCTGGATTACCTGAAAGAACATGCACCATCTGTTACTTCCCCGGTTCTCTGCACAGAGCTGGAAGATAATCAGAGAATCCGCCTTCTGAAAGATGGTCCGGTAAAAGCAGGAGAGCCTTTGTTTGAGATTGAGGTTCTTCAGTAAACCCTGCCTCATTACAGGGAAAAAGAATGTACAGGATAGCAAAAACACTGAATCACAATTCATTTATCGGAGTTGAAGAAAGCAGTAACCAGGAATATCTGGTAATGGGAAAGGGAATTGCATTTGGTAAGAAACCGGGGCAGCGTGTTCAGCCGGGAGAAGATGCCCGCATTTATTCCCTTACAGAACTGACAGAAAGAGGAAATGCCAGAGCCATTGTGCAGGGTGTTTCCCCGGACAGTCTGGAACTTGCCAGTGCAGTACTGGACCAGGCAGAAAAAGAATTTGGAAAAATTGATCGTTCCATTGTTTTTCCTATGGCAGATCACCTGGATTTTGCTATCCGGCGTATTCAGAACGGAGAGCAGATCAGCAATCCACTAACCGATGACATTCGTGTCATGTTTTACAAAGAATATAAAGTAGCCTCCTGTATCAGAGAACTTCTGAAAGAGAGGCTTCAGATTGAGATAGACGAACATGAGATTGGCTATATCGCCCTTCATGTACACTCTGCCATTGTGGAAGAAAACGTTTCTCAGGCTATGGAAGTGGCAAGGGCAGTCAGGGAGAGTATTTCGCTGGTTGAAAATATCACCGGACACAAGATCGATATCATGTCATTATCCTACAATCGCCTTATGAATCACATCCGATATATGGTTGCAAGGGCAGTTGGTGGAGAAAAATTAAAAATGAACATCAACGACTATATGTCAGTGAAATTTCCGGCGGCATTTCGGGCAGCAGAAAAAATATGCAAAGAAATGGAAACCAGCCTGAAACTTCCCATGGAAGATATTGAGATCGGATATCTGGCTATGCATATGGAACGGATGATGGACAGAGAAGAACAGGAATAGCAATAAATTTATATAAAGAAAAGGAGAATACGATTATGAAAACATTTGATTACACAATTAAAGACGAACTGGGAATCCATGCAAGACCGGCAGGACTTCTTGTAAAAGAAGCAAAGAAATTTGAATCTGCATGCACAATTACAAAAGACGGAAAAACAAAGAAGCTTACACAGCTGATGATGCTGATGTCTCTTGGAGTAAAACAGGGAGATACCGTAACAATCGAAGCTGACGGTGCAGATGAAGATGCAGCAATCGCAGCACTGAAAGAATTTTTTGAAGCAAATCTGTAATAAAATTCCGGAGGAAAAAAGATGCAGCGTTTTCAGGGGAAATCCGTATATAAGGGAATTGCCATGGGACCTGTTGTGGTCCTGAAAAAAAATGACTATCAGGTAAAAAGAGCCAGGATTGAAGATCCGGAGTCTGAGGCAAAGCGTGTTACTGAGGCTGTAGAGAAGTCTCAGGAGCAGCTTGGCAGACTTTATGACAAAGCAGTCAAAGAAGTAGGAGAGGCCAGTGCCGCGATTTTTGAAGTACATCAGATGATGCTTGAGGACGAAGATTATCTGGAAGCTATTCAGAACATGATCCAGACAGAACAGGTAAATGCAGAATATGCAGTTGCTGTTACGGGAGATAATTTCGCAGAGATGTTTGCAGCTATGGACGATGATTATATGAAAGCACGTTCCGCAGACATCAGGGATATTTCTGAACGACTTGTCCGTAACTTAAGCGGTCAGGAAGATACAGATCTGAGCTCCATTGAGCCATCTGTTATTGTGGCAGATGATTTAAGTCCAAGTGAAACAGTTCAGATGGACAAAGATAAGATCCTTGCTTTTGTAACTGTTCATGGTTCAACCAACTCTCATACAGCAATCCTTGCACGTATGATGAATATTCCTGCACTGATCGGTGTGGAGATGAATCTGGACGAACTTAAGACAGGCATGACAGCAGTAGTAGACGGTTTCCAGGGTCAGGTGATCTTTGAGCCGGATGAAGAAATAAAAGCAGAAACTCTTACAAGAATGAAGGAAGAGGAAGAAAAGCTGAAACTCCTTCAGGAGTTGAAAGGCAAAGAAAATATCACCCTTGACGGACATAAGATCAATATCTATGCAAATATAGGAAGTGTAGGGGATATCGGTTATGTTATGGAAAATGATGCAGGTGGTATCGGACTTTTCAGAAGTGAGTTCCTGTATCTTGGAAGAAATGACTTCCCTACAGAAGAAGAGCAGTTCCAGGCATACAAACAGGCAGTACAGATGATGGCAGGTAAAAAAGTGATCATCCGTACACTGGATATCGGTGCAGACAAGCAGGTGGATTACTTCAATCTTGGCAACGAGGATAATCCAGCGATGGGATATCGCGCGATCCGTATCTGCCTGAAACAGCCGGATATCTTTAAGACACAGCTTCGTGCACTCCTTCGTGCAGCAGTTTACGGAAATCTGTCCATCATGTATCCAATGATCACTTCTACAGAGGAAGTTAAGAGAATCTACGAGATAGTGGCAGAGGTAGAAGAAGAACTGAAAGCCCAGGAGATCCAGTACAAGATTCCGGAACAGGGAATCATGATCGAGACTCCGGCAGCAGTGATGATCAGTGACCGGCTGGCAGAAATGGTAGATTTCTTCAGTATCGGAACCAACGATCTGACCCAGTACACTCTGGCAATTGATCGTCAGAATGAAAAGCTGGATGATTTCTATAATCCTCACCATGAAGCTATCCTCCGTATGATCCAGATGGTAGTGGATAACGCGCACAAATGTGGCAAATGGGCAGGAATCTGCGGTGAACTTGGTGCAGATGCCACCCTTACAGAGAAGTTTGTACGTATGGGTCTGGATGAACTTTCTGTTGCTCCATCTATGGTGCTGAAGCTCCGTAAGATTGTCAGGGAGATAAAGACAGAAGAATAATCTGTTTTTCACATAACAAATAGCAATTTCAGTGGAAATCGCTGAAAATCTAACCCCGGTTGGCGGATAACTGACCGGGGATTTTTATTACAAATATTAAAAAACGAAAATGAAAACCATTTTCATATTGACAGTGAAGAAAAAACTGCTATAATATGAAAATGGTTTTCATTTTGTATATAAATAACTCTTACATATAATTCTTACATGAAAGAGAGATGAACAATATGGCAGTAAAAGCCCAATATCAGACCAAGCAGATGGCAAAACTTCTGTCCTATCTGAAGACAGTGCCGGGGGTTCATGTAACAGTGGCAGATGTCTGTGGATATTTCAGAGAGCAGGGGAGCAATATTGGTACCACAACAGTCTATCGGAATCTGGAAAAGTTGGTAGAGCAGGGAGTGGTAGCCAAGTATACCGTAGATGGCACCAGTAGTGCCTGTTTTGAATTTCTGGGAGAAGAATATAGTTGTCAGAAACAGGAATGTTTCCACTGCAAATGCGAAAAATGTGGAAAACTGATCCATCTGAAGTGCGAAGATGTGGTTAAACTGGAAGCACATATGATGGAACATCATGGCTTTCGCATGGATCCTATGAGAACCGTGTTTTATGGAATCTGCAGCGAATGCAGTAAAGAGGTTGATAAATGATCAAAAAAATTACTTCTATATTAATAGCTATGGTTCTGACATTTACAGGAGCCGGTGTCTGGGGTACCACTGTAGTTCGGGCAGAAAGCAGTTCTTCAGGATCAGGCAATAAACTGAAGATTGTTGCAACTATCTTCCCAGAATATGACTGGACCAGAGAAATACTTGGAGATCGTTTGAAGGATGTGGATCTGACTTTGCTTCTGGATAATGGCACAGACCTTCACAGCTTTCAGCCGGCAGTAAAGGATATTATGAAGGTATCCAGCTGCGATCTGCTGATCTATGTAGGCGGAGAATCTGACCAGTGGATTGAAGATGCCCTGAAATCCGCAGCTAATCCGGATATGAAAACAATTAATCTTATGGAAACTTTGAAGGATTTCATCAAGGAAGAGGAAACGGTGGAAGGGATGCAGGAAAAGCATCATAGTCATGAAGAGGATGAGAAGGAATATGATGAACATGTATGGACATCTCTTCGGAATGCCTCAGCTGCAGCAGAAGTTATTGCAGATACACTGGCAGAGCTGGATCCTGAAAACAGTGACATTTATAAAGAAAATTTGAGATCCTATCAGGGAGAGCTAAGTAGCCTTGATAATGAATATCAGAAAACTGTAGACCAGTCCACACATAAAACGCTGTTATTCGCAGATCGTTTTCCATTCCGGTATCTGGTAGATGATTATGGTATTTCTTACTATGCGGCATTTTCTGGATGTTCCGCAGAGTCTGAAGCCAGTTTTAAAACCATTACTTTTCTGGCGGAGAAAGTGGATGAACTGGGGTTGAAAGAAGTTTTTACCATTGAGAAATCAGACGACAGAATTGCAGAGACTGTGATCGAAAACACCAGGGACAAAAACCAGAAAGTCGCTGTACTGAATTCTATGCAGTCAATAACTTCAGAAGAGATTGCAGATGGAACTACTTATCTTTCCATTATGGAAGACAATCTGAAAGTGTTGAAGGCTGCACTGAAATAAGAAAAATTCTGCAAAGAGATCGCATTATATGCAGTGAATACTGCACAACGGGAGGAATTTAATTGGCACAGATCACTTGTAAAAATTTAACTTTGGGATATGAAAACAGAGCCATCCAGGAAAATCTGAATTTTTCTATTAATGCAGGGGATTATCTCTGTATTGTAGGAGAAAATGGTTCCGGCAAATCCACATTAATGAAAACCCTTCTTCATTTACAGCCACCTATCAGTGGGACTATTGAGCTGGGAGACGGGCTTCATAAGAATGAAATCGGCTATCTGCCACAGCAGACACTGGTGCAGAGAGACTTTCCCGCATCTGTGAAAGAAATTGTACTTTCTGGTTGTCAGGGACGTTGTGGGTGGAGACCTTTTTATAATAAAGAAGATAAAGAAATTGCCCGGAAAGCCATGGGAAAAATGATGATCCAGGATCTTCAGGACAGATGTTACCGGGAATTATCCGGAGGACAGCAGCAGAGAGTCCTTCTGGCAAGAGCACTTTGTGCAGCCAAGAAGATTCTGCTTCTGGATGAGCCGGTGTCCGGTCTTGATCCGAAGGTTACAGCAGAAATGTATCAGCTGATCGAAGATCTGAATAAAAAAGACGAGATCACCATTATTATGATCTCTCATGATATTGAGGCAGCTGTCCGTTATGCAACACATATTCTTCATATTGGAGAGCACTGTTTCTTTGGAAACAAAAAACAATATCTTGAAAGCAGTCTGGGCAGACATTTTACCGGACAGGAAGGAGAAGAATCACATGTTTGATACACTGAAAATGTATTTCCAGTATCCTTTTGTCCGTTATGCACTGATCGTGGGTGTGCTGATCGCCCTTTGTTCCTCCCTTCTGGGTGTGACACTGGTACTGAAACGTTTTTCCTTTATCGGAGACGGACTTTCTCATGTGGCATTTGGGGCAATGGCAATTGCCTCAGTGTTGAATATTACCAATAATATGCTTTTTATTCTGCCTGTAACGGTCCTCTGTGCAATCTTTCTTCTTCGCGCAGGTCAAAATACCAGGATCAAAGGGGATGCAGCCATTGCTATGATCTCTGTAGGAGCACTGGCTATCGGTTATCTGTTGATGAATATTTTTTCCACCAGCCCCAACATTTCCGGGGATGTGTGCAGTACCCTGTTTGGATCTACCTCTATTCTGACGTTGACTAAAGGAGAGGTATGGCTCTGTGCCATTCTGTCAGTAGTGGTAGTGGCAATTTTTATTTTCTTCTATAATAAGATCTTTGCTGTGACTTTTGATGAGAACTTTTCAAAAGCAGCGGGAGTCAGAGCAAATGCTTACAATCTTCTCATTGCTGTGGTGATCGCAGTGATCATAGTGTTGGCAATGAACCTGGTAGGTTCCCTTCTGATCTCTGCACTGGTGATCTTCCCGGCACTTTCTGCTATGCGATTGTTTAAATCTTTCCGCTCTGTGACCATCAGTGCGGCAGTGATGTCTGTAGTCAGTGCTGCCGGTGGAATCCTTATCTCTATTCTGGCAGGGACTCCGGTAGGTTCCACCATTGTGGCAGTGGATATTCTGGTATTTCTGCTGTCTTATGGAATTGGGAGAGCCTTGGGAAGATAAAAGAAATTAAGCAGAAAAATACAAAGAACCTGCCACTGGCAGCTTCTCTTGCATACTTTGGCATAAAAAAGCGTTGCTGTCCGGCTAAGAACGGATCACAGCAACGCTTTTTTGGAGAAAAATATCAAGAAGGATTGTGGCAGCGTATAGCATAAAACAATCCATACCTTCTTATACTTCTACAAGAATACCTTTCAGCTTGTCATATTTGCAGTACTTGCCATTAGCTGAGATAAATGGTTGGTATGTATTGGTGCGGATATCCTTTACATAAACGATACCGGTAGAAATCATCTGTACCAGTGAGAAACGTTTACTGAGGCTGGAAATCCATTCATAAGTCTTGTTGTCCCCGGAATCTGCCGTTACAAGGCTGTATCCGCCCTCGCATGGAGTCAGAGTATAATAAATCTTCTCCGGATGTGAAGAAGGAGTTTCTTTAAACACCTGGCTGGCAATGTAGGAGGAGAAATTTTCTTTTACAAAGTTCTGGAATGAGCTTACAGTGTAAACTTCTCCGCTGACTTCATCAGTAATACGGTCACCTCTTTCCAGGCGGTTACGAACAAGGGTCAGTACCTCAATGGCCCAGTTGATAAAGGAGATGCTGCTGTAGCTCATGCTTTCCTGTAACTGGTCGATCAGCTTCTTTGATAAGACATTTGACTTGGCCGCTTCGTTAAAAAGTTCTTCGTTCATAATTTTTCCTCCATAAAGTATATTTACTAGTATTGTTTATTATAAGATGCTATTGTGCAAAATGCAATGAAAAATAAAAAAATAACAATAAAAACTATATAAAAACAATATAAGTTTGTATCATGATTTGCTGTTGTGACAGTGAGTCAAGAATTTATTATAAATTAAAATTACGAAAAAGACTTTGTATTTGGCAGTACAGAATGTATAATGGTAATTACAGAAATTACAGTAAATAAATCAGTAAAACAGATTCAGGAGGAGACAATCATGAAACTGATCATTGATGATGCACATATTGATCTGATCAAAACAATCTACGAATATTATCCGGTAGATGGTGTAACAACCAACCCATCCATCCTTGCCAAGAGTGGAAGAAGCCCTTACGAAGTATTGAAAGAGATCCGTCAGTTTATCGGACAGGAGGCAGAACTTCATGCACAGGTGATTGCAAGAGATGCAGAAGGAATGATTGAGGACGCTCACCGTATCGTAAAAGAACTGGGAAGCAATACATACGTTAAAGTTCCATCTGTAAGAGAAGGCTTCAAAGCAATGAAAGCTCTGACAGCAGAGGGAATCTCTGTAACAGCCACTGCTATCTACACACCAATGCAAGGCTATCTTGCAGGCAAATGTGGAGCTGCCTATGCTGCACCATATGTGAACAGGATTGACAACATGGGTTATAACGGAGTACAGGTAGCAAAGAAAATCCATGATATCTACAAGATCAATGGTATGAAAACAGAAGTCCTGGCAGCCAGCTTCAAAAACTCACAGCAGGTACTGGAGCTCTGTGAATATGGAATCGGAGCTGCTACCATCGCTCCGGATGTGATCGAAGGACTGGTAAAGAATCAGGCGATCACATCAGCAATCGAGGACTTTATCTCGGATTTTGAAGGTCTGGCAGGCACAGGCAAAACAATGAGTGACTGCTAAACGGAAGTTTTTTCTGTTGCTGTCGGAATTCTCTGGGAGTAATGCCCGGAAATATTTTGAGAATAATGATATGGAAAATAAAGTAAAATGGGGTGTACTGGGAACAGCGTATATCAGATGTGAGATGACTCCCACCTCTGTAGGTGGCGAGTAACAAATCAGTATCAGTGGTGGGAGCATGCCACGATTTTCTTGACATTCTGCCAAAAGAAAAGTATGATAAATGTGTTTTGGGAATGAAGTTCTCCCTGGGGAAACCTGAACCGCTTTTTATAGCTGATGACTTCTACGATGAAAATCGCAGAAGCTGTCGGCTTTTTTTGTGTAATAGAAAATTACTCCGTAATGTTCCTATTACACAAAAACGTGCCTGAAGACAGAATCCCTGTGTTTCCAGAGGCAGAAGAAAAACAATTTTGCAGGTTCTGCAGGAGATTAAGGAGGAAAAAAATATGTTAACATCACTGGCACTGATCTTTCTGGTAGGGCTTTCTATGGGAGCCATCTGCGGGTATCTGAAACTGCCCAGGATCATAGGAATGCTTGCTACCGGAATTGTACTTGGACCTTATGTTCTGGATCTGCTGGATCCGTCCATACTTTCCATTTCAGCAGATCTCCGTAAGATCGCACTGATTATTATTCTTCTGAAAGCAGGGTTGTCCCTGAATCTGGAAGATCTTAAAAAAGTGGGGCGTCCTGCAGTTATGATGTCCTTTGTTCCGGCATCTTTCGAGATTCTGGGATATATTCTGCTGGCTCCGGTGATACTTGATATTACCAGGACAGAAGCAGCAGTTATGGGCGCTGTCCTTGGGGCAGTGTCTCCGGCAGTGGTAGTACCCCGGATGGTAAAACTTATGGAAACAGGATATGGTACAAAGAAAGCTATTCCACAGATGATACTGGCAGGTGCTTCCTGTGATGATATCTTTGTGATCGTGATTTTTACTACTTTTCTAAGTATGGCACAGGGTGGAAAAGCAAGTGCAGTTTCTTTTCTGAATATCCCTGTATCCATTGTGCTGGGAGTACTTCTTGGGGCAGTTACCGGATACCTTCTGTATCTGTTTTTTGAGACTGCTTATGCAAGAAAACATTATGTACGGAACAGCATGAAAGTGATCGTGGTACTGGGGTTCTCTTTTCTGATGATCGCAGTAGAGAACTGGCTGGACGGAAAAGTAGCTGTATCCGGGCTTCTGGCAGTAGTCAGTATGGCATGTGTCCTGAAAATGAAAAGCACAGCATTTGTATCAAAAAGACTGTCAGAAAAGTTTGGGAAATTGTGGCTGGCGGCAGAAGTGGTACTTTTTGTTCTGGTGGGAGCAGCAGTGGATATTCGTTACACACTGGAAGCAGGAGCAGCTGCAATACTGATGATACTTGCAGCACTGGTATTCCGGGCTGTGGGTGTGGTTTTGTGTACTGTAAAAACAAATCTTACATTAAAAGAAAGAATCTTCTGTGTGATTGCTTATCTGCCTAAGGCAACCGTTCAGGCAGCTATTGGATCAGTACCTCTGGCAGCAGGACTTCCCTGTGGCAAGATTGTTCTTTCGGTAGCGGTTATGGCGATTATCATAACTGCACCTTTGGGAGCTTTTGGTATGGATGCCACTTATCAAAAATTCCTTGAGAAAGAGAACGGTACGGAGTGAACAGTAACGAGTGAACCCTGACCAGTCTCAAAAAAGTTGGACTATTGCGGGTTCAGCTCTTTTTGTTTTATAATGAACAGCGAAGTTGAGGATTTTGAACCCAACAAAAAAAGCTGAAACCTGATACAGGAGGCAGAGAAAATGAACATAAAAATTAGAGAATATACAACAGAAGATGCAAAGGCTTCAAGCGAGATATGGAACCAGGTAGTGGATGACGGGGTGGCATTTCCGCAGGAAGAAGATCTGACAGAAGAAAGTGGAGATGCTTTTTTCAAAGAGCAGACTTATACAGGGATTGCAGTTAATGAGGATAACGGAGAAGTGGTTGGACTTTACATTCTTCATCCGAATAATATTGGAAGATGTGGTCATATATGTAATGCCAGTTATGCAGTAAGAAGAGACATCCGGGGTGAGCATATCGGAGAAAAACTTGTACTGGACTGCCTCAGAATGGGAAAGGAAAAAGGCTTCCGGGTAATGCAGTTTAATGCGGTAGTTGCATCCAACACCCATGCCCTGCATTTATATGAAAGGATTGGATTTACCAGGCTGGGAGTGATCCCCGGTGGATTCCGTATGCCAGACGGACATTATGAAGATATCATACCGCATTACTATGTATTATGATATCAGGGGCAAAAGGTCTGAATCCATATGATCTTGCTCATAAAAACAAATGAGAAAAATCATGTCATTAAAAAAAGCAGAAGCATATCTGGAAGAGAAGGGTTTCCTGGATCATGTGAAAGTAAAAATGATTCCCTTTGAACAGGTAGAGGAAGTGATCGGACATGCATCAGGTGGAGTATGCCCTTTCAAAACACCTCGCGGGATGCTATCTACTGAATAGTTACAAAAAAGTTAAAAAATTTCTGTAACGTTTTACATACACAGGTAGTCATATATGTGAAGGAGGAAACAAAAGAATGCTGAATATTCAGGAAGTATACGAGAGATATTTTACATCCGTATACAGATATCTGCTCTCTCTTTCACATGACACCCATCTTGCAGAGGAACTTACACAGGAAACATTTTTCAAAGCCCTGAAAAAAGCAGAGCAGTTCAGAGGTGAATGTGACCTGCGTGTGTGGCTTTGTCAGATTTCCAAGAACACATACTATGATTATCTGAAGAAAAATAAAAAGTATGCACCGGAACAGGGAGATGAAACAGAACCAGTGATTTCCATGGATCTGGTTCAGGATTTTTCAGATAAAGAGACTGCTTTTCAGGTTCACAAAGCTCTTCATAAACTTGCAGAACCTTATAAGGAAGTTTTTTCCCTTCGTGTATTTGGAGAACTGGCATTTGCTGATATATCCTCTCTCTTTGGCAAAAGTGAAAGCTGGGCAAGAGTAACTTATCACAGAGCATGCAAAAAGATCAGGGAGGAACTGGAACATGAAGATCAGTTGTAATATTATTGAAGATCTGCTGCCACTTTATGTGGATGAGGCAGCCAGTGAGGACAGCAGACAACTTGTGGAAGAGCACCTGAAGGGCTGCCCTTCCTGCAGAAAAATGCTGGAAGAAATAAAAAAAGATAACCAGCTTGGAACAGACCACAGAATATCTCCGGAGGAAAACAAAAAAGCAGAGATACAATCATTGAAAAATATTCGGAAACGTATCCTCAGGAAAAGAATCCTGTCGGTGATCCTTGCTGCAGTACTTGTATTTGCAGCCTGCGAAACAGGACATTACTGGATGTATGACAAAGAGACCTATCTTTCCTGGGAAGATACCGATATGACTGTTAAAGACAATAAATTATACGGTAATGTGAATCCTCTGGGACGCATCAGATCCGTCATATCTGTAGACCAGAAAAACATGTTTTATATGGTGTCAGAGACAGGCTGGACCCGGAAAGAATACCCCACAGAGGAAAATAAAACTTATGAGATTCTGGATCTTCAGGATTTTGAAGAGGCATATAATCGAGATCCGGAGGAACCGGCAGATGAAACATCTATGCCTGCAGGCATAGAGAATGTTTATTATGTAGAGCCTGCCGACAGAAAAGAAGCGGAATCTCTCTGGGATTATGCAGATCAGCCGGGTAAAGCCCTGGAAAAAGAAGAAGAGCTGGCTTCCAAGAGCATATTGATCTGGAGTGCCGGGCAGAATACAACAAAATAAAAATTTTTGCTCTTTTGTTATCAATATTTTTTCTGGTGTGCAACCGAAAAAAATTCCTACATTTACAGAATGCCCTGAACCACCGAAGTGCTTTAAATGCATGTTATCGGAGAATTCAGGGCATTTGTTATTCATTTAGTATCTTTTCCATTTAAGAGAACTGAATTTGATTCCAGTCTCTTTCTTTGCAGAAAGTTTCTTTATATAAGCCTGATATTTGGACTTGGATGTCTGTTTGTTGTTTACATAATAAGTAGTGCTGATTGGCTTTTCATCATAGGAGCGGTTGCCATAATCTTTCTGAGCGTAAGCAACAATTTTGTATTTGTGTGAACTGGAGCTGTATTTCATATAATAGTCGTAAAGAACTCCCATATGTCCACTGTTTTTGATTGTGATGATTTTGTTTTTACGATAAAATCTTGTGAATGTACCCTGACCTACAACAGCAACAGTTTTTACTTTGCCGTTCTGGTAGTCATAGATAGCCTGTGTCAGATATCCGTAACCAGGTACTGTGATCAGTTCATCTACATGATCTCCGTCAATGTCTGCGTAAACATATTTCAGTTTACCATAGGAACAATATTTCCGTTTGTCCTTTTTCAACTGTGTTGTTAATGCTTTGTGAGCTTTTTTGTTTCTGGCACTCATGGCATATGCAGGTGTTGGAATTGTAAACAGCATCACCAGAGCCAGGAGAAGTGACAGAATTCTGGTACTCTTCTTCATGATGATCCCTCCATAAAATAGATTTGTCGTAACTGTTCAGTGCCTTCACTGTTACGATTTGTCTATAGTTTACTCCAGATAAATTATGCGGTCAACAAAATTAAAACATTGACGAAGATCTTTTATCAGAAAGTCAGAATTCCAAGATGCTCCAGAAGAATCTTTACGCCCAGAAGAACAAGGATCAGACCACCTACAAATTCAGCCTTGCTTTTGTAGCGGCTTCCGAAGAAATTCCCCACACAGACACCTGCAATGGAGATGATCATGGTGGTGATACCTATAACTGTGATAGCTTCCACAATTGGTGTGTTCAGAAATGCAAAAGTAATACCTACAGCCAGAGCATCAATGCTGGTAGCAACAGAAAGCATCAGCATGTTTTGGTGATCCAGAGGAGCATCTTTTACTTCTACAACTTCTTCATCATTCCATTCTTTGATGGCTTCCACCATCATTTTGCCACCGATAAATGAAAGAAGGATAAAAGCGATCCAGTGATCAATGCGGGTAATGTATTGCTGGAATTGGCTGCCAAGAAGCCATCCCACAAAAGGCATCAGCGCCTGAAATCCACCGAAGTAAAGACCGATGATCAAAGCCTGTTTTTTGTTCAGTTTGGTCATTCCAAGCCCCTTACAGACAGATACTGCAAAGGCATCCATAGCAAGTCCTACTCCCATCAGGACAAGTTCAATAAATAATGTCATAATTTTCTATCCTTCCTTTTGTATAATTTTTTACATGCTTTTGAGCATAATAAAAGACCCATATATACTTTTGCAGAAAAGAAACACAGAGAGACAGTCTCTGTTTTTTCTGAAAAAGTATACATGAGTCTCATTCTTTAAGGTTTGCCAGGTACAAAGTGATACCAGTATGTTGACAAACCACACTTTCGTGCAAACTACTCCCTCACATATGCGTTGGAATTAATTTGTTACTGTGAACAGTAACTTGCCCCACTATAGCAAATGAATGGAGAGTTGTCAATAATTTTTCTCAACAAATCAAAACGAATTTACAGAGTATGACATATTTCGCAGGCAGTATACTTACATTATTGATCATTAATCAGATTGCATTCAAAAGGTCACTGTACATGGACAGTACCTTGGAATAAATCGCCTCTGCCAGTGCAGCATGTCCTGCTTCGTTCAGATGTTCCCGGTCAGTGGTACTTGGGGAGGCAAAATCAGCCGCATTCAGAAAGGCAGCATGGTTCTGCAAAGCAACTTTACGATATTCAGCTGCAAGATTCCGGGAGACAACTTCAGAAGATTCATTAAATTCCGGGTCGAAATCCGGTTCTCCAATACCTTTGCCCAGGTGAATGGGAGAAACTACCAGTATGTCGAAAGGTCTGGAAGAACTTTTACGTGCTTTACGGATCACCTGATCCAGCCCCCTGGCGATAACAGCTGCGGAAGCACCATACCGGGTCTTGCAGTCGTTGGTTCCAAGCATAAGGACCATAAGATCCAGAGGATTATGCATCTCCACAGTGACACCGATCAGATCCAGTCCCCGGCGCCCTTCCCGCAGCTCATCCTGAAACACAGTGGTACGTCCGCAAAGTCCCTCTTCAATGATACGATAACCGGAGCCCAGTTTTTTCTGAAGAATCTGAGTCCATCGTGTATTTTCATCAAATCTGCCTGTACCGTCTGGCTTATAACCATAAGTATTTGAATCACCAAAGCATAAGATATTCATAACCGGTCACTCCTTATATAAATTTGTGGTTGAATAAATTGATTACCCTACAAACATACTAAATTGATATGTTGAGTATAATAAATGCTTTTCAGGGAAATGTCAAGAGAAAATGGAGAACTGATATAAAAAATAAAAAAAGATCAAAAATCATAAAATTTTTTCCGAAAATGCTTTGTCTATATAGTATAATGAAAAATAACAAACAAAAGAAAACAAAAACATGAAGAAAGAAAACTTATGATTCTTCCTGGTCATCAGCAACAAGAGTCAAAACAAAATAAAACAGACAGATTCCCCGAAAGCCATTGACTTTCGGGGATTTTTATGTAGTATAATAGAAATGATATACCAAAGAAAGAGGAGTTTGTTTTATGAAAAAAGGGAAAGTACTGGTATTGTTGCTGACAGCGACATTGAGTATGACTACAATTCCTTCTGTATATGCAGCAGATTTTGCCGATGATGTAGTTGCAGATACTGTTGAAACAGAAGATACAGAATTACCTGCAGAGACAAGTGAAGAGGTATTTCCAGAGATAAGTGAAGAGGAGCATTCAGAAGACCAGGAAGATGAAATAGTTGTTCAGAGTGATGAAACTTCAGCAGAGACAGATGTATCAGGACTGGATTTTACAGATGAAGAGACAGATGCAGCAGGCGAATCAGATACGAAAGTAAGTCTTGATGCAGACGGTGGTGAAGTTTCAGGCAAAACAGTTCCGTCAGTTTCCTCCCCTCTCTGCTATACCATGACTCTGGAAACAGGTGGATGTCTTACTCTGAAAGGCACCAGAGAATCCGAAAATTTCAAATGCAGTATTCTGTCAGCTGATACAGGAAAGGAAATTACATCATTTAATGTGAGTCCTTATACACAGAATGGTTCTTTTGATTATGACTTTGAACTTGCAAAAGGAAATTATACGATTAAAATCAGTACAGACAATGATACAACAGGTGGAACTTTTACGCTGAAAACCAGTTTTTCAAAAACAGCGAATCTCAGTTTTCCGGAGAATTCCAACGATGAACTGTTTTATGCTGATGATATTGATTTTGAAAAGGTGATTCGAGGACATCTTGCCATAAATAATACCAATGATTATTATAAAATAGAAGTTCCTTTTGAGAAAGAATATGTTTTTATAACTAATAAAGCAGATAAAAAGAACTTTACCCAGATTTTGTATGATGAAAGCGGAAAACAGGTTGCAAAATACACAACTACCGGGTCCAGAGAGTACAAGATAAAATTAAATAAAGGAATTTACTATTACAGAATCACCAATGATGGACATTCCGGAGATTTGGGAACTTATTCAATTAAGGTTACAGGACATGTTCATTCTTATAAAACAACCAAAAGAGTGCTGGCCACTCCTGGCAGGCAGGGAAGCATTGTCAGAAAATGCTCCAGTTGCGGCAGGACAGATACCACAATAATCTACATGCCTAAGACCGTTCGGCTGACAGCACGTTCTTTTGTTTATAATGGAAAATCCCAGAAACCTGGAGTGACTGTGATTGCCTCCAACGGAAAGGCACTGAGTCCGAAGTCCTATACGGTAACCTACAGTGAGAATACCGTATCAGCAGGAAGACACGACATAAAAGTCACACTTAAGGGAAGATACAGTGGAGTTCTGAACGCATGTTATGTCATTAATCCGAAAAAAACCTATATAGATAGTGCCACTGCATTAAGTAAGGGAATCCGTTTACAGATTCGTCAGCAGCCTAAGAAAAATGCAACGGGATATCAGCTTCAGTATTCCCTGAAATCTGATTTTTCCAATGCAAAAACTGCAAATGTTTCATCTACTTCACTTCGTATTACCGGATTAAAGAGTAAAACATATTACTACGTAAGAGTGCGTGTTTTCAAAAAATCAACAAAAACTTATTATTCCTCCTGGTCAACAGTCAGAAAAATTAAAACAAAATAGTCTATAGCAAAAAATAATACGAAATAAGGAAAAAAGCCCAAAAGGTGAAATTGGAACCCCGAAACCTACAAGATTCATTAAGTTTCCCCAAAACGTTGTGTTTTGGGGAATTTTTTATTATAATGCAGGAGATGATGAGGAGATGAAGTAAAAAAATGTTAAAAAGATTTTCAAAATATGTATTTCAAAGTGTGGCCGGAATGATAGGAATATCTGTATATGTTCTGGCAGACACTTTTTTTATCTCTGTTTATGCAGGGGCTGATGGGCTGGCAGTTCTGAATCTGATCCTGCCGGTTTACGGAGTTATTTATGCCATTGGTTCCATGATCGGAATCGGATCCGCCACAAGATACGGTATCAACAGGGCAAAAGGAGAAAATGTGGATTGCTACTTCCTACAGTCTGTTGGATGGAGCATATTGTGCAGCATTCCTTTTGTTTTGCTGGGAGTTTTTGTTCCGGGAAAGGTACTGGCACTTCTGGGAGCAGATGCAGGTTTGGTAGCACTGGGAAAAACCTATATCAGAATCATTCTTATGGGTGCACCCTTTTTTATGTGTAATTATACAGTGACTGCTTTTGCAAGAAACGACAATGCCCCTTCGGTGGCAATGGCAGGGTCAATCTCCGGAAGTATTTTTAATATTGTGTTTGACTATGTTTTTATTTTTCCGGTAGGACTTGGTTTTTCCGGTGCGGCACTGGCAACTGCTTTATGCCCTCTTGTGACAATGTCTGTATGTGCTACCCATTATCTGGGAAAAAAGTGCCAAATTGGTTTCAGATGGAAGAAACTTTCTCCGAAGCATCTGATTTCCTGCTGTCAGCTGGGGGTATCAGCGTTTGTAGGGGAGATTTCTTCAGCGGTTATTGCACTGGTATTTAACTATCTTATCCTTGGTATTACAGGAAGTATTGGTGTTGCTGCCTATGGAATTGTTGCAAATATGTCGATTGTAGGAATGTGTATCTTTAATGGTATGGCACAGGGAGTTCAGCCACTGATCAGTGAGTGCTATGGAAAGGGACAGAGTGATTATGTAAAAAAACTTCTTCGCTGGGGTCTGAACAGTGTCGTGGTTGTAGAAGTTGCAATGGTTGCTCTTGTGTGGGGATTTACAGATGTTTTTGTGGCTGTATTTAACAGTGAAAACAATCCTCTGCTCCTGGAATATGCACATTCCGGACTGCAACTGTATTTCCTTGGATTTCTTTTTGCAGGTGTCAATATTATGCTGGTGGCTTATTTTTCCGCAACCGGAAATGCCCGCCCTGCAATCATCGGATCTCTTATGAGAGGGGCAGTTGCGATTGTAATCTGTGCAGTTGTGCTTTCTGTGCTTATGGGAATGAATGGTGTATGGCTGTCATTCCTGGCATCAGAAATACTTACTTTTGTTGTGATTTTGCTTTTGTCCAAAAAGAAGAAGCCCATAAAGACAAAGGCATTCTTGAATTGAAAAAATCTTCTCAATAGTAGTTTGTAAAAAATCTTGCAAGGTATATCCGGGAATGTCAGTGGGAGAACATTCTAATATTGGCAGGATTTTCTTTGCTGTGGAATTTTTACTGATGATGACTCTGGATGTGGCTCACGGTGTAAGGAAACTCTGTACAGGAAAAAAATCCCGCCCAGGAATCCTGGTATTACAGTAGCGTATCCAGTTGCACAGAATAAAATAGTAAGCTTTGTTATAAAAGCGGCATTCCCTGCCATCAGATAGCCGATGCATCCCGGAAGAAGGCCAATTATGGTCCAGCCTACAGTGGATGCTACAAGAAAAACAGGTGTGACATGTGCCTCTTTTACATGGTTATGAATTAGATTCCATAATGATTTATACATTGTAATCCCTCACTTTTTATGATAATAATATAACGGAGAGGTTTTTCTCCGATTTTGTATGTACTGTAGCTCTTTTTTTATTTGTCTCCAGTATATAAATAAATTGTAAAATGCGAATGCATACTAATGAAAAGTTTGTGTAAAAATTTGTTAAAAGTTATGAAAGAGCTGTTGTGAACACAGAAACAGATAAAATCTTTATACAATCTTAATACGAAATTAGAGAACCTTATGCCATCTTTGAAGATAGTTATATATAATAAAATACAGTGTAAAATAGCATTATTAGAATCATTAATAAGGAGTTCTGATCATTTATGCCAGAAAAATTATATAAGAAAAAACATCTGACATCGTTTCAGTTAATTATTTTGGGATTTGCAGGTGTGATCCTTTTGGGAACTGTTTTGCTGATGCTTCCGTTTTCCTCTTTGAAGGGGGTGCCGACTCCATTTCATGAGGCCCTTTTTACAGCTACTTCCGCGGTATGTGTGACAGGGCTTGTGGTGAAGGACACCGGGAGCTACTGGTCCCTGGCAGGACAGACAATTATTCTTGTACTTATACAAATTGGTGGACTTGGCGTAGTAACTGTGGCGGCATCTGTTTCTCTTCTCTCCGGGAGAAAAATATCCCTTATGCAAAGAAGTACCATGCAGGATGCGATTTCAGCACCTAAAGTTGGAGGAATCGTCAGACTGACAAGGTTTATTTTAAAGGGGACATTTTTGATTGAGGCTGCAGGGGCATTGCTGTTGTTGCCGGTTTTTTTACCGGATTATGGGGGAAAGGGAATCTGGCTGTCAGTTTTTCACTCTGTTTCGGCTTTTTGCAATGCCGGATTTGATATACTGGGAACAGCAGTTCATGCATTTCCGTCTCTGACAGGATATTCTGAAAACGTCCTGATAAATATGGTAATTATTCTGTTGATCATTATAGGGGGAATTGGTTTCCTTACCTGGGATGATATTTATACGAACAAACTGAATTTTAAACGTTACCGCATGCAAAGCAAGATTATCCTCATAACTACTACCTGTCTGATTTTGTTTCCTGCAGTTTTTTTCTTTACCTGTGATCTGAAAAGTCTGTCAATAGGGAAGCGGCTGTTGGCAGCTGTGTTTCAATCCGTAACGACAAGGACTGCCGGATTTAATACCATAAACTTTTCAGAGATGAGCGAGGCATCAAAAGCGGTTATGATACTGTTAATGCTGATCGGTGGGTCACCGGGCTCTACAGCAGGTGGCATGAAAACAACAACTTTTACGGTACTTATTTTAAATGCAATTGCAACATTTCGAAGCCAGGAAAATGCAGGGGCTTTTGGTCGAAGATTGGAATATCATGTGATAAAAAATGCGGCGACAATAGCCATGCTTTATTTTTCCCTGTTCTTTTGTGGAGGGATTGCAATCAGCGTATACGAGGGAATTCCTCTTTTAGATTGCCTGTTTGAAGCTGCCTCGGCTGTTGGTACGGTAGGCCTGACACTGGGAATTACACCGGGACTTCATATATTTTCACAGGTTGTGCTGATCATACTGATGTATCTGGGACGTGTAGGTGGCCTGACCCTGATTTATGCAGTATTTTCCGGAAGAAATAAGGGAAATGCAAAGCTTCCTCTGGAAAAAATTACAGTTGGATGAGAAGGAGAAAAAATATTATGAAAAATGTATTGATTATCGGGATTGGAAGATTTGGAAGGCATGTTGCTATGCAGCTTAACCAGTTAGGACATGAAATTATGGCAGTTGACTGGAATGAAGAAAGGGTGGATAAAGTACTGCCATTTGTGACCAATGCGCAAATCGGTGACAGTACCAATGCTGAGTTTTTACAATCCCTTGGGATTGGAAATTATGATATCTGTTTTGTGACCATTGGAGGAAGTTTTCAAAATTCTCTTGAAACAACGTCCCTTCTGAAAGAACTGGGAGCAAAACTGGTGATATCCAGAGCCGAGCGTGATGTTCAGGAAAAATTTCTTTTACGCAACGGTGCAGATAAGGTAGTTTATCCGGAAAAACAAGTTGCAAAATGGGCCTCTATCCGTTATACAGATGATCATATCCTGGACTATATGGAGGTGGATGCTTCTCATGCTATTTTTGAAGTGGAAGTGCCGGAAGAATGGGTCGGAAAAACAGTAGGTGGGCTGGATATCAGAAAACGTTACAACATTAACATTCTGGCAGTAAAAAAAGAGGGAGAATTCAATATTGCAATTTCTCCGGATACGTATCTTGCAGAGAACGATAAATTGCTGGTGTTAGGAGAATACAGAGCCCTTCAGAAATGTTTCCGCATATAGAACAGTTCTCGTTGCTGTGAAGAAGCTGGTAAATAAAGAAAGGTAATGGCAGGGTGAATCTAAAAATTGAAGAGGATACTCCAAAAACAGCTGAACATATCCTTGTTTGTTTGTCTGCGGCACCCTCTAATCAGAAAATAGTAGATACGGCAGCAAAGATGGCGAATGTGCTACAGGCACGTTTTACAGCTCTGTATGTGCAGACTGGTACAAAATCAGAAGCTTTAGATAAAGAAAAGCTGGAAGAACATATCCGGTACGCAGAAAGACTTGGAGCAGAAATTGTGATGACTCATGGGGAAAACATACCGGTACAGATTGCAGAGTATGCCAGGTTGTCCAATGTTACCAAAATTGTGATTGGACAAAGCAATGCCAGACGAAATCATTTTTTCAGCAAGTCAGCTCTGACAGAAAAGCTGATTGAAATTGTGCCGGATATTGATATCCATATTATCCCGGATGCAGTAAAAACCAGTAGCTATCAGAAACATCCATTTACATGGTATGCAGAAAAACCGTCTGTAAAAGATTATTTTTTGACAGGCTTTATATTTGCAGTATGCACTTTCATTGGTCTGTTGTTTCAGAAACTGAATTTCACAGATACGAATATTGTAACGATATACATTCTGGGAGTGTTGGTTACTTCAATTGTGACAGATAGTTATCTATGCAGTGTAGCTGGTTCATTCTTAAGTGTAGTTTTATTTTGTTTTTTTCTGACAGAACCAAGGATGTCTTTTCAGACATATGCGGTAGGTTATCCGGTGACTTTTCTCATCACGCTTATTTCATCCGTACTTACGGGAGCACTTGCGGCAAAACTGAAGACACATGCAAAACTGTCCGCACAGCTTGCCTTTCGTACACAGGTGCTGTTTGATACAGAACGTCTGATGCAAAAGGCAAAAGGAGAAACGGAGATCCTTGATGTTACCTGTACACAGCTGATTCGCTTACTAAAACGCAATATTACGGCATATGTTGTGGAGGATGGGATTTTATCAAAGGGAAAACTTTTCTGCGGGGAGAAAGAAAGCACAGCGGATTTTTTAACACCAGAAGAGCAACAGGTGGCCAGATGGGCATATGAAAACAGACAGCGTGCCGGTGCATACACGCACCATTTCCCTCAGGCCAAATGTTTATATCTTGCGATTCGAAGTGGGGATAACGTTTATGGTGTAATTGGAATACCGTTGCAAAAAGAAACGTTGGATTCTTTTGAATACAGTATCCTGCTGTCTGTAATAAATGAATGTGCGCTTTCCATGGAAAACGCACAAAATGCTATGGAGAAGGAGAAAAATGCGGTTCTTGCCAAAAACGAGCAGCTGCGGGCAGATCTTCTTCGGGCAATTTCACATGATCTTCGGACTCCACTTTGTTCCATTTCAGGCAATGCAGATATGCTGCTTAGTAATAGCGACCGCCTGGATGAAGCTACAAAGCATCAGATATATACGGACATCTATGATGATTCCGAATGGCTGATTGGAGTTGTGGAGAATCTGCTTTCTATTACCAGACTAAATGATGGAAGACTGAAATTTAAATTTACGGATCAGCTTTTAGATGAAGTGATTGCAGAATCCCTGCGGCATATCAGCCGAAAACATGATGATTATAAAATTGTGGCGGATTGCGAAGAACTGGTTCTTGTACGTATGGATGTACGTCTTATTATTCAGGTTCTGGTAAATTTGATTGATAATGCGATAAAATATACGCCGACAGGTTCTGTAATCTGTATTCGTGGAATCAAAAAAGATGGAAAAGCACAGATAAATGTGGAAGATAATGGTCCTGGAATTTCGGAGGAAATGAAACCGCATATTTTTGAGATGTTTTATGCAGGGAAAACAACAGTTGCAGATAGCCATCGGAGTCTGGGTCTTGGACTGGCACTTTGTCATTCTATCATAGAAGCACATAACGGAACCCTGATTCTGACTGATCATGCTCCTCATGGATGCAATTTTGTTTTTACTTTACCCTTAAGTGAGGTGACATTAAATGAATAGAACATTAATTCTTGTGGTTGAGGATGACAGGCCCATACGAAATCTGATCGTTACTACATTAAAAACACATGACTATAAATATCTGACAGCAGAAAACGGAGCTTCTGCCATTTTGGAGGCATCTTCCCATAATCCAGATATCGTTCTTTTGGATCTGGGGCTTCCTGATATGGAAGGAGTAAATGTAATAAAGAAAATCCGTACCTGGTCGAATATGCCGATTATTGTGATCAGCGCCAGGAGTGAGGATACGGATAAAATAGAGGCACTGGATGCAGGTGCAGATGATTATATTACAAAACCATTTTCCGTAGAAGAATTACTTGCACGTATTCGTGTTACGCAAAGGAGACTTGCTATAATACAGACCGGAGAACAGCCGGAAACTTCTGTTTTTGAAAATGGTGAATTGAAGATAGATTATACAGCTGGCTGTACTTATCTTAAGGGAGAAGAATTACATCTGACTCCTATTGAGTATAAGCTGCTCTGCCTTTTATCCCGTAATGTGGGAAAAGTATTGACACATACCTATATTACCCAGCAGATTTGGGGACGATGTTCGGAAAATGATATTGCCTCTCTTAGGGTTTTTATGGCGACATTGCGAAAAAAACTGGAACCTGAGAAAAATGAGGTGCAATATATCCAGACGCACATAGGAATAGGATATCGTATGCTTAGAATTGAAAAAGATAAATAGCTCACAGCTTGGATATGACAGATGTGAAATGATAATTAAGAATGTGCGAAAAAAATAACAAATAAGATAATTGAAATTCAACTTTACAAATCATACATAAAGTACTATAATAAGAAAAAAATATCTTCAGGGCAGGGTGAAATTCCCTACCGGCGGTAAAGCCCGCGAGCCGAAAGGTGTGATCTGGTGAGATTCCGGAGCCGACAGTACAGTCTGGATGAGAGAAGATGATGGTACAGTTAATTTTTAGATAAATGAATGTAGTATCGTTGCTCTGGAATGGTAACCCATTTCAGAGCTTTTTTGCTATTTAAGTATGTAAAAGAAACATTTATCAAATCTATAGAAACGATCGTACCCCCCCCTGTAGATATTCTACAGGGGCTTTTTTTGTACAAAAAATTGCATAAAAAGAAGGAAGAAGGAATAGAAGTGACAGATCAGAAATATATGCTCCGGGCAATTTGTCTGGCAAAAAAAGGAGAAGGATGGACAAATCCGAATCCAATGGTAGGAGCAGTCATCGTAAAAGATGGACGGATCATCGGAGAAGGTTATCATAAGAAATATGGAGAACTTCATGCAGAACGTAATGCAATTGCTTCCCTTATGGAATCAGCAGAAGGTGCAACCATATATGTTACGTTGGAACCTTGCTGCCATTATGGTAAGACTCCGCCGTGTACAGAAATAATTATCGAACAGAAGATAAAAAAAGTAGTGATCGGTTCCAGAGACCCCAATCCGAAGGTGGCAGGAAAAGGAGCACAGATATTGCGGGAGGCGGGCATTACAGTAGTAGAGGATTTCATGAGAGAAGAATGTGACCGCCTGAATCCGGTATTTTTTCATTATATTACAACAAAGACCCCTTATGTGGTAATGAAGTATGCCATGACACTGGATGGGAAGATTTCAACGAAGACAGGCGCGTCCAAATGGATCACTGGAGAAGCTGCAAGAGCAGAAGTGCAGCATATGCGTCATCGGTATATGGGAATTATGGTTGGTATCGGAACCGTGCTTGCGGACAATCCGATGTTAAATGTCCGATTAGAAGGATTAAAAAGCCCAGTCAGAATCGTGTGTGATAGTAAGCTTAGAATTCCTCTGGATAGTCAGATTGTAAAAAGTGCAGAAACATACCGGACAATCGTGGCATATGCAGAGAATGCAGAAGACAAAGAGAAAAAAGAAGACAAAATAAGAATATTACATACCATGGGAGTAGAAACCATCTGTTGTCCGGATGAAAATCATCAGATAGATCTTAAGAAACTAATGAAATACCTTGGAGATGAGGGAATTGACAGTATTCTTCTGGAAGGTGGTGGCACGTTAAATGACAGTGCCCTGCAGTCAGGAATTGTAAAAGAAGTACAGGCTTTCATAGCACCAAAGATATTTGGTGGTATGAAAAGTAAGACACCGGTAGAAGGTATCGGAATCAATATTCCTTCAGAAGCAGTGAAATTAGAATGTACAGAGATCTGCCAGATTGGTAAAGACATTAAGATCACTTGTCATGTGTGTGAAAAAGAACAGGAGGATCCATGTTTACAGGAATCGTAGAAGAGAAAGGAAAAGTCCGGTATATGCAGCTTGGCGGAGAATCAGGAGTCCTGGCAGTGAAAGCAAAGAAAGTATTACAGGGGACGAAGATTGGTGACAGCATTGCAGTAGATGGTGTGTGTCTGACCGTTACATCGCTTCAGCCAGATGGATTCACCGCAGATGTGATGACAGAGACAATCAGAAGGAGCAGTCTTAGAAGCTGCAAAGCAGGAAGTCAGGTAAATCTGGAACGTGCAATGGCAGCAGATGGAAGATTTGGAGGTCATATTGTAAGTGGCCATATTGACGGAACCGGTGTAGTACGATCCATGGTCCGGGAAGAGAATGCTATCTGGGTATCAATCGAGACATCACCACAGATATTACGTCTGATTGTAGAAAAAGGATCTATCTGTATTGACGGAATCAGCCTGACAGTGGCGAAAGTAGACGAAGCAGGTTTTCAGGTGTCAGTCATCCCACATACAGGAGAAGAGACTACGCTTCTGGAAAAAGTTCCAGGGAATCTGGTGAACCTGGAGAATGATGTAATCGGAAAATATGTAGAGAAGCTGCTGGGTCTTAACGAAAAAGAGAAAAAAGAACCCGGCATCACGATGGAATTTCTGGAAAAATTTGGATTTTAAAACAGGAGGATATATATTATGTCACAAAAGTATCAGTACAATACGATTGAAGAGGCATTGAGAGACTTACGGGAAGGAAAGGTTATTCTGGTTACGGATGATCCGGAGAGGGAGAATGAAGGAGATCTGATCTGTGCGGCAGAATTTGCAACACAGGAAAATATCAATTTCATGGCAACTTATGCAAAGGGACTTATCTGTACACCGATGAGTGCAGAGATTGCAGCAAAACTGAATTTCCCGCCAATGGTCGCTGAGAATACAGATAATCACAGCACAGCATTTACTGTGGCAGTGGATCATATAGATACAACAACCGGTATTTCAGCAGAAGAACGCTCTTATACTATTAGAAAATGTGTGGATGAAGAAGCAAAACCGGAAGATTTCAGGAGACCGGGACATGTATTCCCTCTAATTGCCAGAAAAGGCGGAACCCTGGTACGTAATGGTCATACGGAAGCAACAATAGATCTTGTGAGACTTGCCGGCTTAAAAGAATGCGGCGTGTGTTGTGAAATCATGAAAGAAGACGGAACCATGATGCGGACACCGCAGCTATGGGAATTTGCCAAAGAACATGGTCTTACATTTATCACAATTCGTGATTTGCAGGATTATCTGAGAATACATGAGAAACATGTAAAAGAAGAGGCGGTTGCAGACCTTCCGACACAGTACGGTGATTTTAAAATCCATGGATATATCAATGATATTACAGGAGAACATCATCTTGCACTGGTAAAAGGAGAAATCGGGGACGGTGAAGATGTACTTTGCCGGGTACATTCGGAGTGTCTGACCGGAGATGCATTTGGGTCACTCAGGTGTGACTGCGGACTGCAGCTTCAGACGGCGATGCGTCAGGTAGAGGCAGAAGGAAGGGGGATTATCCTCTACATGAGACAGGAAGGAAGAGGCATTGGTCTGATTAATAAGATCAAAGCATATGCACTTCAGGAACAGGGATATGATACGGTGGAAGCTAATGTAAAGTTAGGATTCGCACCGGATCTCAGAGAGTACTGGATCGGGGCACAGATATTATCAGATCTTGGCGTGAAATCATTGAGATTATTGACTAATAATCCGGATAAGGTCTATGGACTTGGCGATTTCGGGCTGAAAATCAACGAGAGAGTATCGCTGGAGATCCCACCACAGAAGTATGATCTGAAATACATGAAGACAAAGCAGGAAAAGATGGGACATATTTTCAAAGAGATAGATTTATGGTAAATAAAGGATTACGGAAGTAGTATAGCTGCGGAGTACTGAACAGTTACAAAAATAAGTAAAAGAACAGGAGAAAAAGATCATGAGACAGATTAATGTAGTAGAAGGAAAAGTAGTAGCACCAGAGGGAATGAAAGTCGGTATTGTAGCTGCAAGATTCAATGAAATTATTGTAAATAAATTATTAGGTGGAGCAGTTGACGGACTGGTAAGACATGGAGTGGAAGAAGAAAATATTACTGCAGCATGGGTACCGGGAGCATTCGAGATTCCACTGGTCGCACAGAAGATGGCAAAGTCAGGAAGATATGACGCAGTTATCTGTGTAGGTGCTGTTATCCGTGGTGATACATCACACTATGATCTGGTATGCAACGAGTCAGCAAAAGGAATTGCGCAGGTGGAACTTGCAACAGGAATTCCGGTATTATTCGGAGTTATCACAACCGAGAATATTGAGCAGGCGATTGCACGTGCAGGAAGTAAGGCAGGAAATAAAGGATATGACTGTGCATTGTCTGCAATCGAGATGGTCAATCTGATGAAGCAGATTTAACGGAACTGGAGTGAAGATATAAAGATCTGGCAAGTGGTAACACTCTTCCAATTTTTAAATAGAATAAATAAATATGTAAATGGAAATGAAAGCTTTATGGCGGATCAGAAAATAGATAACCTGCTCAATCTTGTGATGGATGCTACACCACAGGAACGGACGAAATCAAAAAATTTAAATGTTGGATATGATTCAGACACAAAAGTATGGGATGTTATTGTAAAATACAGCGGATCAGAAAATGTACTTGACGGAGACAGAATTCAGGCAGTGCCGCTTCTTGGAGGATATGCGGTGGTAACGTTGCCTGAGGCAGAAATTAATGCATTCTCAGATCGTGAACAGGTGGAGTTTATAGAAAAGCCCAAAAGACTTTATTTTGAGACATTTCAGGCGAGAGAGGCGAGCTGCATAACAGAATTACAGAGAGAATCCGCCGCAGGAACTCAGATGGGACTTACAGGAAAGGGAGTTCTTGTAGGTGTAGTGGATTCTGGTGTGGATATTTTTCATCCGGATTTCAGAAATGAAGATGGCAGCAGCAGGATTTTGCGGTTGTGGGACCAAAGTCTGGATGGAAGTCCACCAGAAGGATATACAACAGGAACAGAATACACAAAAGAAAAAATTGATAAGGCGCTTGCACTTGGAGAAACCGAGGGCAGGCGCCTTGTTCCGTCCAGAGATTTCAGTGGACATGGAACAGCTGTGCTTGGAATTGCGGCAGGAAATGGAAGAGCATCGGACGGAATAAATCGTGGAGTGGCTTATGAAAGTGAATTATTGATTGTAAAGATGGGAAATATCAGGAAAAACTCCTTTCCAAAGACAACAGAATTAATGGAAGGGATTGATTATCTGATACGGCAGTCATTGAAGATGAGGAAACCGATTGCCATAAATATCAGTTTTGGAAATAATTATGGATCTCATGAACCTTATAATTAAGGGAAAACATAAGAAAACACTGATATTTCCTGTGTTT
>URXG01000008.1 GCA_900551715.1 uncultured Blautia sp.
TTTTGCAACTGTGGAATGGCAAGATAATAACGTTATATACAGTGTATATTAAGTAAAGATATTGTATTTCTGCATGATGGGAACATAGGGAGTCCATATAAAGGCTTTTAATACAGGTCATGAAGGAAGTTTGAGTACAGCTCATGCCAACTCTGCCAGGGATATGTTGTCCCGCCTGGAGACAATGACTCTTATGGGAGTAGAGCTGCCGCTGGAAGCCATAAGACGACAGATCGCCTCGGGCGTGGATATTCTGATCCATCTGGGACGTATGCGGGACAAAAGTCGTAAAGTGCTGGAAATAACGGAAGTCTGTGGATTTGAAGATCATGAGATCAGAACAAGAACACTTTACCGGTGGAAAGAAGGGGAAGGTCTGATAAAGACAGCTCCTCTTCTGAACCGGGAGAAGCTGATACGGGCAGGAATAGAGGTGGAACAATGAAAGAAAATTATGGGGAATATCATTTTTCCAGGAAAGAATGGATAAGATTTCTGGTGGAAAGTGTGTTGTTATGTGTGGTATTTGACTATCTTTTTTATCAGAACAAGTGGCTTCTGGTGCTGTCTGTACCGGCAGCAGTTATTTTCCTGAAATTAAAAAAGAAGCAGATGATCCGGGAACGGAAGAAAAATTTGAATTATCAGTTTCGGGATGCACTGAATTCTCTCAGTGTGGCAGTTCAGGCAGGATATTCTGTGGAAAATGCAGTTTCTGCATGTGCCCGGGATCTGGAAAGACTTTATCCCAAAGACACAGATATTCTGAAAGAATTCCATTACATGGAAAGTCAGCTGAAGGTTAGTGTTCCAGTGGAAGAACTGTTTCTGGGATTTGCAGAAAGATGCAGTTTGGAAGATGTCGAGAATTTTGCGGCTGTGTTTCATACAGCGAAACGCACAGGTGGAGACATGAACCGGATCATTCAGACATCTGCCAGAATGCTGGGAGATAAGATTGATGTGAAGAAAGAGATCGAGTCTACTCTGGCAGCCAAAAAAGCAGAACAGACCATCATGAGTCTGATGCCGGCAGGAATTATTCTTTATCTGAAGCTGACTTCTCCGGATTTCTTAAGTGTTCTTTATGGCAATCCTTTCGGAATCTGTGCCATGACATTGTGTCTGGGAATCTACGGTATGTCCTACTGGCTAGGACATAAGATTGTAGATATTGAGGTATGAGATCATGTGGGTACATCTGGCAATTTTTTTGTTGACAGCAGGTATTTTTATCATCTGGAAAACAGGGCAGCTGCGCTTGGAAGGACTGGCAGACAAAAAAAGCATTCAGCTTTTTATATTGGTTGCCATCGGCGGCAATCTTCTGGGATTTTTTCTTACAGCTACAGAAGGTGCGGATATTATTTATTCCCGAAACACCAGGATTCCCAGAGAATCTTCCGGTACCTATACAGAAGATCTGCAGGTTTCTGTAGATGGGAATAAGGCAGAAAACTTTCAGGTGCAGATACCGGAAAAAGAGACAGAAGAGAATTCTGAATCCCAGGAGGACAGTTTTACAGAAGAAACGCCTGAAGAAGCCAGAAGAAAGGAACTGCAGGAAGTAATTGAAAAATATAACAGAGAAAAAGCAGATCCGGATTATTATTATCTGCCTGATAACTGGAATGGTCAGACTCTTCAGTGGAAGAAAAAAGGAGACCGTTCAGGAACACTGCTGGCTGCCATGGCTTTGTTTGCTGCTTTTGCTGTAATGATGAAAAAAGCAAGAGAAACCCAGGAAGAACTGGCAAAAAAATCCGAGCAGCTTTTGATGGATTATCCTTCACTGGTGATGAAGTTTACTTTACTGGTGCAGGCTGGAATGACTGCAAGGAAAGCCTTTCAGAAAATAGCATCAGATTATCTGAAACGGAAACCTCAGAAACCCAGGTATGCCTATGAAGCCATTGTTACAGCCTGTCACGAAATGGACAGTGGAGTGGCAGAACTGGAAGCATACAGGAGATTCGGACAGCGGTGTGGGCAGATGAAATATAAGACTTTTTCCACCTTGCTGATACAGAATCTTCAGAAGGGAAGCCGGAGAATGGCAGATATGCTGGAACAGGAAGCAATGGAAGCCTGGGATGAACGAAAAAGAAAAGCAAGGGTTCTGGGAGAGGCAGCAGCTACTAAATTGCTGGTGCCTATGATCCTTATGATGGCGGTGGTGATGGCTATTATCATGATTCCTGCATTTCTTTCGTTTTATGGTTAAGTTGACAAACAGCAAAATTGTAACTGCAAGGAAACTGAACAATTATGGGAAAGCAAAGATTGATACAGGAGGAGAAAATATGAATGCAGTAATAGAAAATATTCAGGAATTTATAGAGGAAGAAGATGCTGTCGGTGTGGTAGAAATTATCCTGATACTGGTGGTATTGATCAGCCTTGTAATTATTTTTAAGAAACAGCTTACAGATCTGGTGAACAGTATTCTCAGCAAGATTACAAAACAGAGTAATTCTATCTGACAGGAAGAGAGGTGCGTCTATGGTAAAAAAAGGCAGTATTACGGTTTTTCTGGCACTGATTTTAAGTCTTTTGCTTTCTTTGGTGGGGACGAGTATTCAGTCGGTGCAGGCCGCAGCAGCCAGGACGCAGATTCTCAGCAGTCTGGATATTGGTCTGTATTCCCTGTTTGGACAGTATGATCCCATACTTCTGAAAGAATATGATCTGCTTTTTCTGGATGGAAGTAACGGAAAGGGAGAGTTGGATCTGGGAGCAGTGTATAACAATATGGAGTCCTATATGAAGCCTGCACTGAGACAGAACAGTCAGAAACTTAAGTTAAAGCAGGGAGGGTTCAGTGGCTACAGATTGGCAACAGATCAGAATGGGGAAGTATTTTATCATCAGGTTATTACGATGATGAAGCAGACTCTGGGAAGTCAGGGAGTCAGCAAAGTTCTGGAGCACCTTCAGAACAGAGAAGAAAAAGTAAAACAGGCTGAAAATTCCGGAAAACAGGCAGAAGAAAGCAAAACTCTGGAAAATTATGATTCAGAAATGGATAGTGCAGCCCGGAACAGTGAAGCTGCAAAAGCAGAACAGGAAAATCAGAAAGAAGAAAATCCAGGAGATTTTTCAGCAGGAGGAGATGGGTTTTCCGATGGGGAGGCAAAGACAGATGTAGTGAATCCTATACCCATTCTGAAACGTATCCGGCAGATGAGCCTTCTGAATCTCGTAGTTCCAAGAGAAAAAGGCATTTCGGATAGTGAAATATCTTCCGGAGAGCTTCTTTCCGGAAGAAAAATCCAGGAAGGCATGTCCATGCCCGGGAATCCGAAAAATGATAATTCTGCAACATCCAGAATGCTGTTTCAGCAGTATCTTACAGACCGGATGGGAAACTACCGGAGTCCCGGAAAGGATGGTCTTCAATACCAGATGGAATACATTCTGGCAGGGAAAAACAGCGACAAAAAGAATCTGGAAGCAGTAGCAGGAAGACTACTTCTGATTCGGGAGGGAGTAAACAGTGCCTGCCTTATGGGAGATTCTGTAAAAAGAGGGCAGGTTCAGGCTCTGGCACTTGCCATAGCATCAGGGTTTCTGATTCCGCCTGCGTCGGCGTTGATCGAAGCAGCTATCCTTCTCTGCTGGTCTTTTGCAGAAAGTATTCTGGATCTGAGGGAACTGTTCCATGGAGGTAAAGTTCCTCTTGTAAAAAATTCCTCTCAATGGCAGCTATCCCTGGAAAATCTTCCCGATCTTCTGGAGGGGCTGGATTCTGAAAGAAGAACCTGTGAAAAAGGAATGTCCTACGAAGATTATCTTCAGGTATTGTTGTTGTCCCAGTCCAAAGACCAGACTCTTCAACGTGGAATGGACATGACAGAAGATAAGATCCGTCATATTTCAGGAAAAGAAAACTTTCGCCTGGATTGCTGCCTGGAGGCAGTAGAAGCCTCTGTAGATGTAAAGGCAAACAGGCTGAGGATCTATACAGTAACAAAACAGTACAGTTATACATAAAAGGACCGGCCCTGGTGCCGGTCCGGAAAAGAGGTGCAGAAAGATGCTTTTTCAGAAAGCTCATAAAAAAACTGAACGGACAGACAGAAAGAATGAAATAAAAAAAGAAAGGAAACGCTCTCCGTGGCATTTCACAGATCCGTTTCCCCCGACGAACGGAGTGAATCCCCGCCTTTCTGAAAAAGTATCTTTCTGTGCCTTGGAAACCAGGATCAAAAGGGCAAGTATTGCAGTGGAAACGGTGCTTGTGCTGCCCTTATTTTTCCTCGGAATGATCACAATGATCTCTTTTATGGATGTTTATAAGATTCAGACTGAACATTTTCAAAGTCTCTGTGAGAAAGCCAAAGAAGCAGGTATGTATGCCTATGTGGCTGACGATAAAGGACCAGAGGAGATTACTTTGCCTGATGTATATTCCTATACACCAGTAGGAGGGCTGATTCCCTTACCAAAAGTATGGATGCATAATACAGTAAAAGTTCATGCCTGGACAGGTGCTTCCCAGGAGAATGGGATCAGCGATGGAAAAGAACCGGAAGAGATGGTCTATGTAACGGAAACGGGTTCCGTATATCACAAAAAAGCAGGTTGTCGGTACCTGAATCTTTCACTGGATCAGGTATCAGGTTCCAGCATAAGTTCACGCCGGAACCAGTATGGAGAAAAATATGCACCATGTGAAAACTGCAGTCGGAATCAGCCTCCTGCAGGCAGTGTTTATATTACAGGAACAGGAAACCGCTATCACAATCAGGCAACCTGCAGCGGTTTGAAACGTACAGTCAAGCTGGTGAAGCAGTCGCAGGTGTCAGGGATGCATGCCTGCAGTAAATGTGGGTAAAGACAGATAAGAAGGGATAGTCAGAAAGAGTGCAGGTATATATGAAAGAAATAATAACTCTTATATTTTTATTGCTGAATAGCTGGAAAGACTGGAAGCAAAAAGAAATTTTACCTGTATCTGTACTTTTATATGGAATGCTGGGGATCGGGTACAGTCTGTGGCAAGGGCGACAGATTCTGGATTTTGGGATTCCTGTGGCTATAAGTCTTTTGTTTCTTGTTTTAAGTATATGGACAAGAGAAAAAATAGGGTTGGGAGATGGTCTGTTTCTGTTGGCTCTGGGTTGTATGAATGATACAGAAACTTATATCCGGACATTATGGATGGGACTTCTTCTGGCGGCAGGTTATTCAGCCTTCCTGCTTTTTCGTAAAAAAAGTCGAAAAACAGAGATACCTTTTGTTCCATTTGTGTTATTGGGCTATGTGGGAGAACATATCATATGAAGAAAAACAGATACAGAAAAATAAATATAAAAAAGGGAAGTTTTACGATAGAGGCTGCCTGTGTGATGTCACTGGTGCTTTTTACTTTAACAGGATTGCTTTATTTATGTTTTTTTGTACATAATCGTTCCTGGCTTACAGCAGCAGCCTATGAAGCTGCACTGGCCGGAAGTATGGAAGAGTGCAGAGAAGAGGGGAAAGGCTATGAGACAGCATCTCTCAGAAGCAGGGAACTGGGAAATACAGGTTTCTTTGGAGCTGAAAATCTTCAGAATCAGGTACAGAATGGAAAAAAGATCCAGGTTTCTTATACTGCAGATACAGTTGCCGGTTTTGGAGGCTTCCAGTGGAAACTTAAGGCAGAAGGCCATGCAAAGGTGATCAGTCCACCCAAATGGATACGAAAAGTAAAAGCTGCCAGGGAAGCCATTGGAGAGATTGGGGGATAAAGCATGTATGTGGAATATAAAAGAGATGTCAGCCATAATTATCTGATTCTTACAGAAGAAAAACAGATAAATACTTCTTCCTATCAGGTACGTATGCTGGAAGGAAACGTAATTCCTTCTGTTCTTCGGTGCAGATTACAGGGGCTGGATGGAAAGGTTCTGCTTTATTATGACATCACTTCCAGACAGTCAGTAGCTTCTTTTTATGAACAGAAAAAAATCAATGGAGAAGATCTGAAGCTGATTTTTGGAGGTTTTGTGACTGTACTGGAAGAACTGTCAGAGTATCTGATGAATCCGGAACAGTTGGTACTGGCTCCGGAGTACATTTATCTGGATGCAGGAAAAAAAGAAATAAAATTCTGCTGTCTTCCAGGGTACGCTCATCCTGTTCAGGAACAGTTTCGGGAACTGGCAGAATATTTTCTTCCAAGGCTGGATCATGAAGATTCTGATGCAGTGAAACTGGGATATGGGGTTTACCGTAAGACATTGGAAACAGGATTTCAGTTGGAAGATATCAAAGAAGCTGTTTACCGACAAGAGAAAGAAGAGCCGACAGGGGAGTTCTTTCAGAAAAATCAGGAGAAGAGTTATTCAGAAGAAGGTATCGGGCAAGAGGATTTTCTGTCAGAAGACCAGTCGCCGGACAGATATTATTTTCAGGAAGAAAATAAAAAAGAAGTGGATAAACAAAATAAAAAAACAAAATGGTCAAACTGCCGTTGGATCCTGGGCTGTGGCTTGGGTACATTGATACTGATTCTTGTTGCAGTAGCCTGTCTCATGGGGTATCTGCCTGTTGTCGAGGCAGAGCTGGTGCTGGCAGTGGCAATCCTTCTGCTGGCAATAGCAGCAGTGAGCAGGTGGATGAAAGAAAAGAGGAAAAAGAAGCAGCAGCAATCAGAACAGTGGCAGCAGAAAGTACGTAAAGAACTTCAAAAAAAAGGAGAAAAGTCTGTAGTGCTGTATCAGAATCAGGAGGCACAAAGTATAGATTTTGGTGAGAGCAGTTTGGGAATTTCCAAAGGAAAAGAACAAGAGATGGTGGATAACCAGAAATGTTTTACAGGTGAATTGTGGAAAAATGAAGAGAAAGTATGGAATGACGAAAAAATGCGAGACAGAGAAAACCTGGAAGATTCCTGGGGAGAGACAGTTCTGTTGTCCCAGGGAGCCACAAAAGGTCCTGCCAGTCTGGTCAGTATGGAACCGGGAGCACTGGCAACTATCTATCTGGATCAGGAACTGACGGTAGTGGGAAAAATGGAACAGGCAGCAGATGCAGTGATACCTGTGGATACGGTCAGCAGAGTGCACGCACGTATACGAAAAAAGGATGATGGTTATTATCTTGCAGACCTGAATTCCAGAAATGGTACTTCTGTTAATGGCAGAATGTTGAAGCCGGAGGAAGAATATCTTCTTCAGAATGAAGATCAGGTAGATTTTGCAAAAGCCAGATATCTGTTCCTGAAATAAAAATTGGTTGGAATGGATTTTGAGCAAGTTGCTGTGAAGGTCGTGAACATTAACTGTACAATAACGATAGCAGCAGGCTCCTTGTCAGCAGATAGTACATCTGTTAAAATAGCTGGCATAGGAGGATAAATTATTGGAAGAATTCCGAAAAGAACCGGTAACGATAGGTCTGATCCTTATCAACATACTTGTGTTTCTTGCAGTAGAATTTACCGGCGGATCCCAGAATACACTCCATATGCTGGAATGGGGAGCTGCTTATACGCCGGGTATTGTAGAAGACGGTGAATTTTATCGGCTGTTTACCAGTATGTTTCTTCATTTCGGGATTGAGCATCTTGCTAATAATATGCTGGTACTCTTTGTGCTGGGAAGCAGAATGGAGCAGGTAACAGGCAGAATCCGGTTTCTTGTTATCTATCTGACCGGTGGGGTACTGGGAAATATCATATCTATGTTGCTGGAAATAAGAAGCGGGGATTTTGCAGTATCTGCAGGGGCTTCAGGAGCTGTTTTTGCAGTAATGGGAGCCATGATCTATGTAGTTATCCGTAACAAAGGCTGGCTGGGAGATCTGTCCATGCGTCAGATACTTATTATGGCAGGATTTTCTCTCTATTTTGGATTTACCAGCAGTGGCGTGGATAATGGTGCTCATGTAGGCGGAATGATATCCGGATTTATACTGGCAGTACTTCTGTATCATCCCGGACATACAAAACCTTATAAAATCCGGGAGAGTACAGAATAATGTGTATAGTTATGGTTCTGGCAGAAAAACAGTAAAGCAGGATCCTTTGCCAGGGGTGCTTGTTACAGTCAGAGTGCCATGATGTGCTTCAATAATCTGGCGGGTGACAGCAAGCCCAAGGCCTGTGCCTCCGGGCTTGTAAGTTACAAAGGGGCAGAAAATCTTTTCCATCTGAGAAGCGGTCATACCGCAGCCGTTGTCTCTGACAGAAACAGAAAAACCGCCGGGAACAGCAGAGGCAGTAACCTGTATCACCCCGGTGTGTGGGTTTTGAATGGACTCCTGGGCGTTACGAAGGAGATTCAGAAACGCTTGTCGGATCTTGGTCTGATCCAGGTTGAGTGGGGGATGGCTACAGGGAATACAGGTTTTTAAAGTGATGCCAAGGTAGTCCAGAGCAGGACGGAAGGAGTTTAGGATACTGTTGAGACAGAGGATAAAGTCTGTTTCTGTCGGATAAAGCCGTTCTGCATTCTGATATCCGGAAAGTTCATCCAGAAGGCAGCGAATATGGTCAATATTATCCAGTATGTCGTTCCATTCGCTGAAATCCCGGACTTCCGGATGGGATCTTGCCATCATCTGTAATTCACTGGAGATAAGTGCCAGTGGGTTGCGAATTTCATGTGAAAATTTGGAGAGTGTAAAGTGAAATTCCTGTTTCTGCTGTTTATATTTGTTTGTTTCCTGCATAATCTGTCACCTCATGGGAAGTGTAACATCGAAAAATAGCAGAATCAACAAAAATCGTATTGAAAAGTTCGAGAAAATACGAGACAATAAGTGTGAAAAACACTGGAAAATAAAGGAGAAAACCGTTATGGAAAATTGTATTTTTTGTAAAATAGCAAATGGAGAAATTCCTTCAGCAACACTTTATGAGGATGATGAATTCAGAGTGATCCTGGATCTGGGACCTGCCAGCAAGGGACATGCACTGATCCTTCCAAAGAGTCATGCTGCCAATATCTATGAACTTCCCGACGAAACAGCTGGCAAAGCCATGATCCTTGCCAAACATATGGCAGCCAAAATGACAGATGCCCTGAAATGTGATGGATTCAATATTGTACAGAACAATGGAGAGATTGCAGGTCAGACTGTATTTCATTTCCATATGCATCTGATTCCAAGATATCAGGGAGATCAGGTTGGTATTACATGGAAACCTGGTGAGCTCAGTGACAAAGACAGAGAGGAAATTCTGGCAAAACTGGGTAAATAAAAGTCGGAAATGTACAAAAGATGAAAATTGAGAATTTTGAAGGTTTTTTTAGAAAGTATGAGAAATTCTCAGTAAAGATTGCCTACAGAGCACTGCGGAATAAAGAAAATGCCGAAGATGTCTGCCAGGATGTGTTTATTCATTTTTATAAGATACTGGATTATCTGGATCTGTCCAATGAAAAGATGCTGGAATCGTTGATTTATACGGCAACCATGAATAAATGCAGAGATTTTATCAAAAAATCCCGGAGAAAGCGGGAATCTTATATGGCAGAAGAGGAGATGCCTGAACAGTGGGATGAAGAGAGTGATCCGGCAAGGATAGTTCTCCACAGGGAAGAACGGAAAGAAGAAATCAGGATCAGTCGTCATCTTATGGCAAAGTTATATGAGGTAAACCCCGTCAGTCATGATATTTTTGTGAAAACAAAATTACTGGAAATACCGCCGGACATAGTTGCCGCAGAATACGGTCTTACAAGAAACAGTGTAAATAACCGTAACATGAGAACGAAAGCATGGCTGAATAAAGAATATGAAAAAATGAGCAGGCAGCCATAAAAATGAACTGCCTGCAAAATTTTATCTGGAAGAATATTTCTGAATGAGAGAAACAATGTGCTGAATGGAATCCATATGCTGACTGTTGGTCATGTTCTGTTCAAAGGTTTCTCTGTCTGCATAAAGTTTGTGAATAGTATCCAGGAGTTTTTCATCAGTGATCTCTTCTTCTTCAAGAACCATACTGTATCCCTGTTTTTCAAAGGAACGGGCATTCAGAATCTGATCACCTCTGCTGGCATTGGCAGAAAGTGGGATCAGAAGGTTGGGTTTATGAAGGGCGCTGAGTTCGCAGATCGCGTTGGCACCTGCTCTGGAGATTACGATATCGGACAGTGCGAAAAGATCAGGAAGTTCCTGTTTGATGTATTCGTACTGTACATAGCCTTTGGTTCCCTGAAGAGATTCATCCATTTTGCCCTTACCGCAGAGATGGATTACCTGGAAGTCTTTCAGAAGTTCAGGAAGGATCTTGCGAACGTGTTCATTTACAGATGCTGCACCCAGGCTTCCACCGATAATGAGCAGTACTGGTTTATCTTCTGTGAAATCGCAGAAACGTCTGCCTGCTTCTTTGTCACCGGAAAGTAATTCCTGACGTATAGGTGTACCGGTAAGTTCTGCTTTATCTGCCGGGAGACTGTTAACTGTTTCGGGGAAGTTGCAGCATATTTTTACAGCGGAAGGTATACACAGTTTATTAGCAAGTCCAGGGGTCATATCAGATTCGTGGATAATTGCCGGAATTTTGCAGTGTTTTGCTGCGATAACAACAGGAACTGTGACGAATCCGCCTTTGGAAAAGATGATATCTGGTTTCAGTTTCTTGAGGAGTTTTTTTGCTTCGTGAAATCCTTTGAGGACGCGGAAGGGGTCGGAAAAGTTTTTCGGATCGAAGTAGCGTCTTAATTTTCCTGAGGAGATTCCGTAGTAGGGAATTCCCAGTTCTTCGATGAGTTTGCGTTCGATTCCTTCGTAGGATCCAATGTAGGAGATCTGGTATCCTGCCTCTTTGAGGGATGGTATCAATGCTATATTGGGTGTAACGTGACCAGCTGTGCCGCCGCCGGTAAGTACGATATGTTTCATAGAGAATTCCTCCTGGATTTTTGTTTGGGTTTTGTGTTTTTATTTACTATGAACCCACAGGGGAGAATTGTCAAGATGTGTGTTGGCAGGATGGGAGATGTTTGAGGATTGTGGTGTGGGGCTAGCTGTGGCTGGTATGGGGAAAGGAATTCCAGATTTAAAGAGAAATATATATAGGCAAATTTTTACTGAGAATAGAATATTATACCTGCTTTGCAGGTGATAAATACTGCCAATGAAGCAGGAGATTTATGAAATGAAAAGAGATTTTGATGATAAATATAAAGACAGTCTGCCAGAGGATGATCTGGTTTCAATAGAAGATATGACTGATGAAGAATTCCGGGAATTCATGGAAAAAGAATTCATACGGGAAGCTCAGGAACGAAAGGAAGAATTGTTTGCAGATGAAGACTTCCAGGACTATGAGCAGACAGACGAAGAAGTAGATGAAGCTTACCGGAAGTTTGTGAACCGACTGAAGGAAGAAGGCATCTACAGAGAAGAAAAGTCAGATAAGAATACAGATAAAAATACAGATAAAAATACAGAAAGAACTGCAGAAGAGATCACATCCGAGGATACTCCTTCTGAAGAAACCACTTCAGAAAAAGAGCCTTCTGTTGTTATACCATTGCACAGAGAAAGAAGAAAGCTGGCAAAAGCTGCCGGTATTGGAATTGTCTGTGCAACCAGTGTATTCGCAGCAAGCATGACCAGCGAAGCCAACAGGAATTACTTTATTGATACATTCAAGATGTTGAGTGGGAATGATACTCGAATGGTATCGGGTAATAATCAAGATAATGAAAATGTGAATACAGATGAATATAATGCAATTGCTAAAATAGAAAATAAACTTGGTGTAGAAGTTCCAGAATTTTATTATAGACCTTATGATATGAAATTTAAAGACTATTTTATTGGTGATGCAAGTGATGTGGCATGGATTGAGTTTCAATGTGAAAAAGACATTATTTCTTTTCATATTGATAAACAAAATGAAAATACAGCAAGCAATATTCAAAGTATGTCCGGGAAAGTAGAACAGACAATTGTAACTAATGATGAGGGAATTAGGGTAACTATAGAGAAAATAAAAGAAATAGGGGATAAAATTCCAAGTTGTACAGCAAAATGGAAAAAAGATAATGTTGATTATTTCTTGATCGGTAAGATTTCGGAAAAGGAAATTACAAAAATCATAAAAAATATGGTTTATTAGCGTGATTTTTGATATTTTGCGTCGTATTACTTTATGTAAGGATCGTTTACATAGAGGAAGGATGTGGAATAAAACGTTTTGTGGAAAAAGATTTTAGGTATCGGATTAGCCATAGCAGTTTCTTTATCAACATCAACTGTGCCGGTTCTGGCAGAAACTATCAGTATTGTAGATGATGTTATAAGTGAAGAAGTTACAAATGATGAAAACGATGACGATGAGATCACAGATGAGGAAACCACTGAAGAGTGGTCAGAAGATACCAGTTATAATATGATGCGCAGTAATAACCTGAGTTATGGAAACATGAAAATTCAAAAACTTTCCAGTACGAAGATTGCAATTAACGGTATGACACAGTGCCACAGGAAATGTGCAAAAGTCTATCTTTATATTTATCTGGAACGAAAGGTAAATGGCAGTTACGGAACATATAAGTACTGGAAGTTTAATGCATCTAATGTGTCAAATCTGACGAAAGAGATGACAGTGGTTGTTCCAAGTGGTACATATTATCGCGTCAGGGGGTATCATGCAGCCAGCAATGGTGGTGTAAAGGAATCCACAAGTACATTAACGCAAGGAATAAAAGTAAGCTAACACTATTAAAACACAAAAGCCAACCCGAAATCACATCGGCACGATGAAAGAGAAAATATCGCAAGACAATACGACCATATTTACAACTGAATAGCGAAACAGGGATCAGACTGCTGGATGATGCCATTCACACATGGCAACCAAACAGTTACTGCGAACAGTAACATAAAACAGACTATAAAAATTTAAAATGTAAACATCCATACCATTCGGCAGCGTGAAATGTTTGCAAAATTATCACCACACAAAAGAGAAAAAGAAATATTAAAGAAAACATTTTATACGACAAATACAATTTTCCAAATACCAAAAAACCATATAATGACCATATTTAAAACAGGATGGAATTTATAAAAATTTCATCCTGTTTTTGTACAAAAATACTGTTAAAATGCGAGTAGATAATGTATAATAGTAACAAATATAAGACACTGTGTATATTATCAGAAAAAGGGGGCTCGCATATGAAGATAACTTTTATAGGAGCAGCGCATGAAGTAACCGGCAGCTGTTATTATCTGGAAGCAGCAGGAAAGAAATTCCTAGTTGACTGCGGAATGGAACAAGGACCCGATTACTACGAAAATCAGGAAATCCCTGTAAAAGCAAGCGACCTGGATTTTGTACTTCTGACTCATGCACATATGGATCATTCCGGTAACCTGCCTGCTATTTATGCACAGGGATTCCAGGGACCGATCTACGCAACAGATGCTACCTGCCACCTATGCGATATCATGCTTCGTGACAGCGCACATATTCAGATGTTCGAGGCAGAATGGCGTAACCGTAAAGGACGCCGGCAGGGCAAACCAGAATTCGTTCCCGCTTATACCATGGAAGATGCCATGGGCGTACTGAAAAACTTCGTTCCATGCCATTATGAGACTACAGTGACACCTGCGCCAGGAATTTCCATAAGATTTGTAGATGCAGGACACCTGCTGGGATCCTCAAGCATCGAAGTGACCATTCAGGAAGAAGACACCCGGAAAGTCATTGTATTCTCCGGAGATATCGGTAATCTGAACCAGCCACTGATCAAAGATCCGGTATATCTGAAACATGCAGATTACGTAGTTATGGAGTCCACCTATGGAGACAGAAGCCATGGAGAAAGACCAGACTACGTGTCCCTGCTTACAGAAGTGATCCAGAGAACTTTTGACCGGGGCGGTAATCTGATCATACCTTCCTTTGCAGTAGGACGTACACAGGAAATGCTCTACTTTATCCGCCAGATCAAAGCAGAAGACAGAGTAAAAGGTCATGGCAACTTCAAAGTTTACGTAGACAGTCCTCTTGCCAATGAAGCAACTACCATTTTTGGCGAACACCAGTATGACTGCTTTGATGAAGAAGCCATGGATCTGATTCATAAAGGGATCAACCCATTGACATTCCCGGGACTAAAAACCTCCGTAACCAGTGACGATTCCAGAGCAATCAACTTTGATGAAGACTGCAAAGTCATAATTTCTGCCAGCGGTATGTGCGATGCAGGACGTATCAAACATCACCTGAAACATAACCTCTGGAATGAAAAATGTACCATTCTTTTTGTAGGATACCAGGCAGTAGGAACACTGGGAAGAGCACTGCTGGAAGGCGCGCAGGACGTAAAACTCTTTGGTGAAAGCGTTCACGTAGCAGCAGAGATTTGCCAGATGCCCGGAATCAGCGGTCATGCAGATGTAAACGGTCTTATGAACTGGATCAAAGCTTTCCAGGAGAAACCTGCACAAGTATTTGTTACACATGGCGATGATGAAGTTACAGAAATCTTTTCCAGAAGACTGCGGGAGGAACTGGATCTGAATGCCATGGCGCCATTTAGCGGTACCGTCTACGATCTGGCAGCAGGAACCATGATTTATGAGGCACAGGGAATCAGAGTTACCAAGGCTTCCGCTTCCCCCAAAGCTACAAGGGCAGCCAGAACCTTCGAAAAACTGGTGGCTATGGGACAGAGGCTTATGTCCATTATCCGCAAGAACGAAGGCGGTGCCAACAAAGATCTGGACCGCTTTGCAAGAGATATCCAGTCACTCTGCGACAAATGGGACCGACACGATATCGATTGACATATATAACAAAACAGGCTTCGGCACAATCGCCAAAGCCTGTTTTTATGAACTCTTTATTCACCCATAGCACCCTTCAGAGCTTTTGCAAGCTGATCCGGACAGGAAGTAGGACGGAAACCACAACGGATTCCTTCCAGTCTTTTGACTGCTTCTTTGGCATCCATGCCTTCTATAAGATGAGCTACACCCTGAGTATTTCCTGAGCATCCTCCTTGGAATTTAACGTCATGTACTTTTCCCTGATCATCGATTTCAAAAGAGATGGCGCTTGAACAGACGCCAGATGTTTTGTATACCATAAAAAATTCCTCCTTTGTTTAACACATTAGCTGGTAATGTCTGTATAGTATAGCAGAAAATAAAAAAAGTTTCCATATAAACGTAAGTTTTGTTATAATGGATACTGATTATATTAAATGACAATAAGTGACGATGAGTAATACTCACAGAATGCTTTGATATGAAGTAGTCCTTAAATCCAGGTATCATAAATATTACAAATAAAAGAACAGGAGAAATTATTATGAGATGTATAGGTATTATAGGAGCAATGGAAGTAGAAGTTGCAACACTGAAAGAGACACTGAAAGATGTACAGATCACAAGAAAAGCTTCCATGGAGTTTTATGCAGGTGTGCTGGAGGGCAAGAAAGTAGTTGTGGTACGTTCCGGTATCGGTAAAGTAAATGCAGCTGTATGTACACAGATCCTGATCGACGATTTTCAGGCAGAAGTAGTGATCAACACAGGAATTGCCGGAAGCCTCAATGCAGACATCAATATCGGAGATATTGTTGTTTCTACAGACCTGGTTCATCACGATATGGATGCAGTTGCATTCGGATATCCGGTAGGTCAGGTACCTCAGATGGAAGCATTTTCCTTCCAGAGCGATGTAGCTCTCCGCAAGATTGCTGTAAGAGCCTGCAGAGAAGTAAATCCGGATATTCAGGTATTTGAGGGAAGAATTGCCTCTGGTGACCAGTTTATTGCATCACAGGATGTTAAAGACCGTATCGTTGCGAATTTTGATGCATGGGCCGTAGAAATGGAAGGCGCGGCCATTGCTCATGCAGCATACCTTAATAACGTACCTTTCCTTGTGATCAGAGCAATCTCTGACAAGGCAGATGGAAGTGCACAGATGGATTATCCTACATTTGAAGCCCAGGCAGCACAGCACAGCCTGAAACTGACACTTCGTATTCTGAAAGATATTCAGGCATAAAAAGATACAGGCTGTCGTCTGTTTCTCCGGATTATGAGGAACAAACCTGAATGACAGCTGTTGCAGCTCACCTTTCAGATCTCGTTGCATACATTATATAAGACTAAAAAAGGCAGGAGCCTGTCCATGTTTTATGATGAATATTTTCCTTTTCATACAGTGTATGGCAACCCGGCGGTTTTTACCAGAGAGAGATTACAGGAGAGAGAGTTTGCTCTTATGAAATCTTTTTATCCGGAAACAGCACGTAAGATTCAGAATATTGTAGAAACAGAATGCGAGATTCTGGATTACGAAGGCAGCAGACTTTATGATGAGTACCCGGATAAATATATGATGCGTCGTCTTTCAGATCAGATCAGAGAACAGGTTTCCGGTGAACTGAGTGTTCAGGGAATTCCTCATGGCAATCTGGATGAACTGGTGCAGGTACTTCTTTATCAGGAGATATCCAGAAGACGGTGCAGAAGATGTCGTAACAGATTTTTTTAGGTTATCAGAAAGAATTTAAAGAATGAAAACATTACAGAATTTTTTGAAAGAACAGTTTGATGATGGTGTGATGCTTGCTGTGCTCAGCGGTCAGCGAAAAAAAGAACCCGACGTACCTTCCAGAGTCCGTATCCGTCCTGTGGAGATCAGAGGGGAACGTGTTTTTCAGGCTACAGCTACAGTAGGCACAAAAGCCATCCACAAGAATTATACATTAGAAGAGGTGCTTTCCTATGTAGAAGCGAGTCTTACAGATGGATTCAGCCAGCTTCAGATTCAGGGACAGATGAAGGACGGAACTGTTCTGGTAAGCAAGAAGGGAAAACAGACCATCAAGACCAGACCTCATGAAGCACTGGAACCGGTAAAGATCCAGTCCCATAACCGGGTAAAACAGTACATCCTGAAAGAGGGTATTCCGGTGCCCTTTCTGGTGGATCTGGGGGTCATGAATAATGAAGGTAAAGTCCATACCCATTCCTATGACAAATTCAAACAGATCAACCGGTTTCTGGAATTTATAGAAGATATCCTTCCCAGCCTTCAGAAAGACAGAGAGGTTACGATTCTGGATTTTGGCTGTGGGAAGTCTTATCTGACCTTCGCCATGTATTACTATCTGAAAGAACTGAAAGGTTATGATGTAAATATCATCGGACTTGATTTGAAAGAAGATGTCATAAAGAAATGCAGCGTTCTCGCCCTAAAATATGGTTATGAAAAACTGCATTTCCTACAGGGTGATATTGCAGATTATGAAGGAGTAAACAAGGTAGACATGGTGGTAACACTTCATGCCTGTGACAAAGCTACCGATTATGCACTTGCCAAGGCCATAGAGTGGGACGCAGAAGTGATCCTTTCTGTACCATGCTGCCAGCACGAACTGAATTACAGGATCCAGAATGATCTGCTGGAGCCTGTACTCAAATACGGAATCCTGAAAGAAAGGATGTCTGCCCTGATCACAGATGGCATCCGGGCAGAACTTCTGGAGTCAGAAGGATATCATACGCAGATCCTGGAATTTATTGATATGGAACATACACCGAAGAACCTTCTGATCCGGGCTGTCAAAACCGGAGATAAAGCCTCTGTGGCAAAACTCTCTCAGATGACAGATGCCTTTAACGGACATCTGACTCTGGAAAAACTGCTTTATCCCGAAGGGCTTTCACAGAAGAAGGGAGTCTGATCTATGCTGAAATTTCTCAGAAAATTCCTGATTCTTCTGGTGGTATTTGTACTGGGAGTTGCAGGAACTGCTTTTTTGATGAATAATGAAACTACAGATGACCGTTCCGACATGAATAATCCTACACTTCCTGAAGTGATGGTGGATTTTGGCGGAAACTTAAGCAACCGAATGTATGGCTATAAGCAGAAAATGCAGGCAGATTATGTGAGAGATTGCGTTACACCTCTGGATACCACAAAAGCACTGTCTCTTGTGGTAAATCCCTACGACGCAAAAGTAAAAAGTCTTTCCTATGAAATACGTACTTCTGATGGCAGTAAAGTCCTGGAAAACAGAAAGATCAAAAGTCTGAAAAGTTCTGAAAATTCTCTTCGGACAGACATTGAGATCACATCACCTCTTCTGATGAATCAGGAGTATTCACTGCAGATTCTTCTGGATACGGATGAAGGAGATATTTACTATTACACCAGGCTGGTGTCCAGATCTTCCACCAATACTTCCCAGTACGTGGAATTTGTAAGTAATTTTGCACAGATGTGTATGGACAAAAACTCAGCTGACAATCTGGCAGCTTATCTGGAGCCGTCAGAGTCCTCTGTCCGGAATTATGCAGATATCAGTATTCAGTCGTCTCTGGCAGATATTAGTTGGGGAAATCTGAGCCCTCAGATATCCAAAAAAGGTATTCCGGTGATCAAGGATATCAATGAGACTACAGCCAGTGTTTCCATGGAATACGAGCTTACAGCCATAGATGAAGAAGGAAAAACAGAATATTATAATGTAACAGAGTTTTACAGAATGCGTTATACAGAGTCCAGGATCCGGCTTCTGGATTTTGAGCGCAGTGCAGAACAGATTTTTAATCCGTCCTTATCTGTGATCAGTGATAACGGACTGCTTCTTGGCGTCAGAGACAAAAACGTATCTACTCTTACAGACAAAGAAGGAACGGTAGTTGCCTTTGTACAGGCAGGTGAACTGTGGACCTATGCCCCGGATACAGGAAAATTTGTAAAAGTTTTTGGATTCCGTAAAGATTCTGACAGTGATTTCAGAGATTCCAGAGTGGAACATGACATTAAACTTCTGAATGTATCTGATACCGGAGATGTGGATTTTATGGTTTACGGATATATGAACCGGGGACCACACGAAGGTTATTGTGGTGTGGGAATCTATCACTACAACTGTGACCAGAATGTCATTGAAGAAAAAGTATTCCTGCCGAATCAGAAATCCTATGATTTTCTGAAATCAGATATGGGAATCCTGTCCTATGTAAGCAAAGATAATCAGCTTTTCCTTCTATTGTCCCAGAAACTTTATCAGATTGACATTCAGAACAGTAAGTACCAGACTCTGGTTGAGAATATTAATGAAGATCAGTTTGCTGTATCAGAAACTAACGGACATGCTGCATGGAGAGTTACCAAAGGGGATCAGAAAGGGCAGATCGTAATGATTGATTTTGAGACCCGGGAAACAAGAAACATCACACCGGAACAGTCCCAGAAGCTGGAAGTGATCGGCTTTATGAATGAGGATCTGATTTATGGAACTGTTCAGGATGGAGATGTATTGACAGATGAGAACGGACACAGCAAAACAGGAATTTCCACTCTTCGCATAGAAGACTTTGACGGGAATGTAAAAAAGGAGTATCATCAAGATGGACTTTATATTACAGATGTAACTCTGGGAGATACCCTGTTGGAATTCAAACTCTGTAAAAAGAAGGGAAATTCCTACAAGGCGAAGAAAAAAGACAACATCATGAATAACGGTTCTTCCTCAGCAGGACTGATCTCTGTGGAACAGACAAGTTCTGACCGGAGAGGCATGATGGTACGTCTTAAATTCAAAGATTCTCCGGGAACTGATGAGCCGTTGATCTTCCAGGCGAAGCTGCGGAGTACGGATGAAAGAATCGTACAGCTGAATGTGGAATCGACAGATCAGGAAGTTTACTATGTCTATGCAAGGGGACATCTGGACAGCACATGGACAGATCCTGCAAAAGCAGTAAAACGGGCTGACAAACAGACAGGTGTTGTGCTGAACCGGGAACAGCAGTATGTATGGGAGCGTGGAAATGTAAAGACACAATACACCATGAATACAGAAGATGTTCCGGAAATCATAAGAAGTGGTTCTTGGGATAAAGACAAGCTCCAGGAAGGCCTGGGAAGTGCAGGCACCATCATTGATCTTACAGGATGCAGTCTGGAAAATATCTTATATGAAGTCAGTGCCCAGAGGGCAGTTATCGCCAAGACAGATGCAGATTCCAGTGTTGTGATCGTAGGTTTTGACGAATATAACACTTACATTATGGATCCGTCTACCGGTGAAGTGAAGCCTTATGGAATGAATGACAGTACCACCTTGTTCCAGAAAGCCGGTAATGTATTTATCACTTATCTGGATAACAATCAAAAATAACAAGACTACAGGGGGACAAAAATATGTTAAGCAAAAGTATCGCAAAGCTCGTACAGTATGGTATAGAGTCAGGTATTACGCCGGAGTGTGAAAGAAATTATACCATCAACCTTCTTATGGATGTGTTCCATGAAGATGAGTATACAGAACCGGATGAAACAGGCAGTAATATTGACCTGGAAGAAACTCTTGAAGAACTTCTGGATGAGGCTGTAAAGCGTGGTCTTATTGAGGACAGCGTTGTGTACCGGGATCTTTTCGACACAAGGCTCATGAACTGCCTGATGCCAAGACCTGCACAGGTGCAGAAAGAGTTCTGGGATCGCTATCACAAGTCCCCTGAAGAAGCAACAGATTATTTTTATAAATTAAGTCAGGACAGCAATTATATCCGCCGTTATCGTGTAAAGAAAGACCAGAAATGGAAAGTAGAAAGTCCATATGGAGAGATTGATATTACCATCAATCTTTCCAAACCGGAAAAAGATCCAAAAGCCATTGCAGCAGCCAGAAATGCAAAAGCAAGCAGCTATCCGAAATGTCTGCTCTGCCCGGAAAATGAAGGCTATGCAGGAAGAGTAAATCACCCTGCAAGACAGAATCACAGAATCATCCCGATCACCATCAATGACAATCCATGGGGATTCCAGTATTCTCCATATGTATACTATAATGAACACTGTATTGTGTTTAACAGCCGGCATACACCAATGAAGATCGAGAGAAATACTTTTATCAAATTATTTGATTTTGTAAAATTGTTTCCACATTATTTCCTTGGTTCCAATGCGGACCTGCCAATTGTTGGAGGATCTATTTTAAGTCATGATCATTTTCAGGGAGGACATTATACTTTTGCCATGGCAAAGGCTCCTATTGAAAAACATGTGACCATTCCGGGTTATGAAGATGTGGAGACTGGTATTGTAAAATGGCCTCTTTCCGTTCTTCGTATCCGCCACAAAGATTCCAACCGTCTGGTGGATCTGGCTACCCATATACTGGCAATATGGAGAGAATATACAGATGAAGCAGCTTTTGTTTTTGCAGAGACAGATGGAGAATCTCACAATACCATTACCCCTATCGCACGTAAAGCAGGCGATATGTATGAGCTGGATCTGACACTGAGAAACAACATCACTACAGAGGAACATCCTCTTGGAGTTTATCATCCTCATGCAAAGTATCATCATATCAAGAAAGAGAATATCGGTCTGATCGAAGTTATGGGGCTGGCTGTTCTTCCTGCCAGACTGAAAGAAGAAATGGAACTTCTGGAAGAATATATTCTGGAAGGCAAGGATATTGCGTCCAATGAAAAGATTGAGAAACATGCTGCATGGGTAAAGGAATTCCTGCCGAAGTATACAGATATCAACAAAGAGAATATCCATGGAATTCTTCAGAAAGAAATTGGAATTGTATTTACTCATGTACTGGAAGATGCGGGCGTTTACAAATGCACCACCGAGGGCAGAGAAGCCTTTATGAGATTTATTGAAACACTGTAATTATACATAGATATAATATGGACCCGGGCCTGATACGTCCGGGTCTTTTTGCATCTGAAATCTGTTATGAAAAGAGCTGTTACAGGTGCAGAGTAACCCTATGTTAAAATGACATTGTTTAAATGATAAAAAATGCTGACAGAAAATACCGGTAATCCAAAATAACAAATAACCAAAAAGGAGTAAGCCTATGAAAAATATCCTGAAAACAGCCTTTGTGCTGGGTTTATCTGTATCCATGATTTCTCCGGCAGCAGTAATGGCAGGGTCCAAAAAAATAAAAACAACAGAAAAGAAATCAGAATCTGATACAAAATCCGTAACAGGTATCACACATGCAGACAGTTATGAAGAATTGTATGAATTATTAAAGAAACAGAATGAGAGCACTACGGCAGGAGCGAATGCCAGAGGTATTGCCATGTACGCAGAAGAGGATACCATGGATGCAGTAGCTGAAACAGCAGTTGAAAGTACAGATACAGGCAGTTCATCGCCCGGCTATTCAGGTGAAACAATCGATCCAGGATTCACCTATGACAAAGAAAGCGATCATTCTGATACCAATACACAGGAAGAGAATGTGGATGAGGCAGACATTGTCAAAACAGATGGTAAATATATTTATGCCATGGACAGCAGAGGAGATATCCGTATTGTAGATGCAGAGTCCATGGAGGTTACCGGTGAGGTCACTGGAATAAGCAGTGCAGATTATCAGGAAATGTATGTAAATGGTGATAACCTTCAGCTGATTTTTCAGCAGGAAGAATATATGACCTACCAGGGAGAATTGGAAACTTCTTCCAGTACGGTACGTTCCAGCTACAGCATTCCCATCACTACAGTGAAAGTAGAGACTTATGACATCACAGACAGAAGCAATCCGGAAAAAATAGGTTCTTATTCTCAGGATGGTGCATATCTTTCTTCCAGGCGATATGATGGCTGCCTTTATCTTTATACATCGTTTACTCCGGACACAGGCAGTACACCGTCTCAGTTGGAATACTATGTACCCAGAAGTAATGCAGAATATATAGACTGTGACAATATTTATTATCCGGTGGTGGATATTACCGAAGATTGTTCCTGGAACCAGAAAGATTTTCTTGTAGCAGGGGCAGTGCAGGATGAGAATCCGGAGACAGCTTCTGATATTATGGCGGTAGTCAGCGGTGGAGAGACTTTTTACGTAAGTGAAAATAATGTTTATTCTGCTGTTACCACATGGAATGATCAGGATGCCCGTACCGAAATTGTCCGGATTGGATACAAAGACGGCAGATTTACAGATGGAAGCACAGGTTCGGTATCCGGGGAACTGAATAATAATTTTTCCATGAATGAATATGATGGCAATCTCCGTCTGGTAACTACTACAGCAGGATGGGATAAGGATTACACAGAATACAACAGAGATAATGGACTTTATATTCTGGATAAAGACATGACCACTATTGGCAAGATTGAAAACCTGGCAGAAGGAGAAGAAATAAAATCTGCCCGTTTTATGGGAGATACAGGATACTTTGTCACCTATGAAAACACGGATCCTCTTTTTTCAGCAGATCTTTCCGATCCGGAAAATCCGAAAATCACAGGAAAACTGAAAATTACCGGGTTTTCAGAATATCTGCATTTCTATGGTCAAAACAGACTTCTTGGAATTGGCTGGGAGACAGATCCTGACAGTGGAAGTACGGAAGGACTGAAATGTTCTATGTTTGATATCAGTGATCCATCTGAGGTGAAAGAAATAGACAGAATTATTCTGAAAGATGTAACAGACTGTGATGCACTGTCCAATTACAGAGCAATATTGGCCTCCGTGGATAAGAATCTTTTTGGATTTGCCTATGGTGTTTACAAGAATACAGATGCAGGAAATTATTGTTCTTATAATGGACAGGATTTTTATTATTACGGACTTTTTTCTTACAGTGAAGATGGCTTTACTCCGGAAACCTATCTGAATTTTGCAGATACAGGACTTTTTGACGAGGAGATCACCACCAGACAATTTCGGACTTCCAGAGGTGTTTATGTAAGAGATACTTTTTTCCTCGTGACAGATAAAGGAATTGCTGCTTACGATATGGCAGATGGCTATTCTTTTCTTAAGGCAGTAACCTGGGACAAATAGGAGAAACTGGCAATAATAAAAGGTATTTCCCCATTTCTCGCTTATTTACTCCTTGCAGGAATCTGCTGAATAGTCTATACTAGAAAGCGAAAAATATGGAGAGGAAACGAATTATGAAACTCACAACAGTAAGAGAAATTTATAAAGAAAGAGAAAAATTTCTGGATCAGGAAGTAACCGTTGGTGGATGGGTACGAAGTGTTCGTGGATCCAAGGCTTTTGGATTTATCGTACTTCATGATGGAACTTATTTTGAGACTCTGCAGGTAGTTTATCATGATACTATGGATAATTTTGCAGAGATCAGCAAGCTGAATGTGGGTGCGGCGATCATCGTAAAAGGAACCCTGGTTGCAACACCGGAAGCGAAACAGCCATTTGAGATCCAGGCTACAGAAGTTCAGGTAGAAGGCGTTTCCGCACCGGATTATCCGCTGCAGAAGAAACGTCATACTCTGGAATATCTGAGAACTATGACACATTTAAGACCAAGAACCAATACATTCCAGGCCGTATTTCGTGTACGTTCTTTGTGTGCATATGCAATCCATAAGTTCTTCCAGGAGAGAGGTTTTGTCTATGTGCATACACCACTGATCACAGGAAGTGACTGTGAAGGTGCAGGAGAGATGTTCCAGGTAACCTCACTGGATATGAAGAATCCTCCATTGAAAGATGATGGCAGCGTGGATTACAGCCAGGACTTCTTCGGGAAAGAAACCAACCTGACAGTGAGCGGACAGCTTAATGGCGAGACTTACGCACAGGCGTTCCGCAATATCTATACATTTGGACCGACTTTCAGAGCTGAGAACTCCAATACTACCCGCCATGCAGCAGAGTTCTGGATGATCGAGCCTGAGTGTGCCTTTGCAGATCTGGATGACAACATGGAACTTGCAGAAGCAATGTTGAAATATGTGATCCGTTATGTAATGGAGAACGCACCGGAAGAGATGAACTTCTTCAATTCCTTTATTGATAAAGGACTTCTGGATCGTCTGAATCATGTGGTTAATTCTGAATTTGGTCATGTGACCTATACAGAAGCTATCGAGCTTCTTGAGAAAAACAATGACAAATTCGACTACAAGGTATTCTGGGGATGTGATCTTCAGACAGAGCATGAGCGTTATCTGACAGAGCAGATCTACAAGAAACCTGTATTTGTAACAGATTATCCGAAGGAGATCAAAGCCTTCTACATGAAACAGAATGAAGATGGCAAGACTGTTGCAGCTATGGACTGTCTGGTTCCTGGAATCGGTGAGATCATCGGAGGAAGCCAGAGAGAGGATGATTATACCAAGCTTAAGACTCGTATGGACGAGCTTGGACTGAAACCGGAGGATTATCAGTTCTATATGGATCTGCGCAAATACGGATCTACCCGTCATTCCGGCTTCGGACTTGGATTTGAACGTTGCGTTATGTACCTGACAGGAATGGGCAATATCAGAGACGTAATCCCATTCCCAAGAACTGTAAATAACTGCGATTTATAAGGAGTAATCAGTACATGATAAGATTTATTCATCTTGCGGATGTACACTTGGGGGCAGTTCCGGACCGGGGCTGCCTGTGGAGTCATGAACGGGAGGAAGAAATCTGGGAAACATTCCGCCGGATCATTGCGGCCATCCGCAAAAATCCGGTGGATTTGTTATTTATAGCCGGAGATCTTTTTCATCATCAGCCGCTTATGAGCCAGCTGGAAGAAATAAATGAACTTTTGGGATCGATCCCGGATACCAGGATTTTTCTTATGGCAGGAGATCAGGATTATGTAAGAGAAGGTTCTTTTTACAGACAGATCCAGTGGAAGCCTAATGTATTTTTCTTTGATAAAGAAGCCAGATCCTGTATGGAATTCAGTGAAGAGCAGGTTTATGTTTATGGTTTAAGTTATGAGCATCCTGAGATCAGGGAACCTTTGTATGATGACTGGAAACCACAGGAGAAACCGGGGTTCCACGTATTGATGGCTCATGGAGGAGATATGGGACATATCCCTGTGGACTACCAGAAACTGACAGGAGCCGGTTTTGATTATATTGCAATGGGACATCTTCACAATTATCAGGTGATCTTAAGAGACGCTGCTCTGTATGCGGGGGCACCAGAGCCTCTGGACTGGAGAGACACAGGAGAGCATGGTTATATAGAAGGTGAGTATGAAGATGGTGCGGTCAGAACTCGTTTTGTACCTTTTTCTGCCAGAATCTGCCAGAACCTGATTCTGACAACAGATGAAAACACCAGACAATATGATCTGGAAGAAATGCTCCGCAATGAGATTATGAAGCGTGGCGGACGCAATATCTACAGGGTTATCATTCAGGGAAAGAAAGATCCTTCCAGTCTGTTCCTTCCGGAGCGACTGAAACATATGGGAAACATTACAGAGGTGCTGGATGATTCAGTTCCCTGCTATGATCTGGATGGACTTCTGCAGAAATATAGAGGTACACTGATCGGAGATTATATTGAATTTTTTCAGAAAGACGGCAGAACAGCAAAAGAAGGGAAAGCTCTTTACCATGGGCTTCAGGCACTTCTTGGCATAACTGTACTGACAGGTGAAAGAAAAAACTATGATCATTAAGGGTATAAAAATCAACAATTACGGCAAACTTCAGAATCGCGAGATGAAACTTTCCGAAGGTTTGAATATTTTTTTCGGAAAAAGAAAAAACGATAAGGCAGCAGTCCATAAGTTTACAGAAGCCATGCTTTATGGAATGGACGGAGATGGTGTTTTAAGTTTTGAAAATAAAGGCAAAGAATTCCGGATCACCAGGGAGAAACAGGAAGTTTCAGAAGAGACTGAGTCCGGAGAAAATGTAAGCGATAATACACCAGGAGAGCTTTTCTGTGTGACCAGCGGTGAACTTCTTAATGCCAGCCAGGACAAGCTCAATGAAATCCTTGCTCCTGTCAGTGAAGCAGTTTACAGATCAGGAGTATTTGCCAGACCACTGAAGGGATCTTCGCAGGCGGAGGCTGCAAAAGAAGTGCAGGAATACATGATTTCCCTGGAGAAAACAGGAGATCTGCAACTGGATATGGGACGTACCGAGCAGATGCTGAAAATGTCCAGAAAAGGTTATCAAGTGCAGACAGACAGGCATAACCGGGAAATCCAGAAAGAAAAAGAGAAGCTTTCTTTCCGTACAGAGCAGCTGGACAGAGAAATCCAGGATCTGGAAGGGGAGAAACAGGCCATCATCCAACAGGAAGAATCCCTTCACATGACAGAAGGAGATAATGGGGAGGCACTTCTTAATGAAAAAGTCCAAAAGCTGGTAGTGCGAAGCAGAATCCAGGCAGCAATTATGATCATCACAGTTGTAGCTGCTTTTACTCTGGCAGTATTTTCCGCTATGAATATGAAGTCAGAAATGCTCAGTATGGTGGCAGGTATTACAGGACTGGTGCTTTTTCTTATCGAAATGAATCTGGAAATGAAGACAGCCCGGGAGTTGGAAAAACAGAGACGTCTGCGGAAACGCTGGCTCGCCCGGCGGCAGAAACTGAAAGAGAATCGCATGGAATTGGACGATGCTATGCTGGAAAAGACAACAGAGATCTTTAATGTGCAGGAAGAGGAAACGGAGATAGATCAGAACTTCTGTATTCCATGTGCAGAAGAGCTGGAGCTTCAGGCTGTGAATCTGGCTATGGAGACTCTGGAGAAACTTCAGGCAAAACGGAAACTTCATACAGAAGGTCCCCTGCTTCATAGAGCTTCAGGGATTCTTAACGAGATCACAGAAGGAAAGTTTAGCGAGATCCTCCCAGATGGAGTGACACATATCAGTATCCGAAGTGGAGAAAACATCCTGCCCCTGGAAAATATCGGACGCAGTGCCATAGAGCTTGTTTATTTTGCAGTGTATATGTCAGCAGGAGAAGGCATTACAGAGCATTATGACCTGCCTGTAGTGCTGGATGAGTTCTTTGGTATGTATGGTCAGGATCAGTTTATTGCAGTGGTCAGATGGCTTGCAAATTCTGGCAGACAGGTAATTCTTTACAGCAGTCAGCAGGTCGAGCTGGAACTTCTGGACAAAGCTGGAATCAGTTATAACAGAATTGATTTTGAATAAAAGTTTTATTAAAATAAAAATATCCTGAACAAGTTGCAGAGCCAGAAAGCTCTGTAACTGTCAGGATATTTTTGTTTGGTGCTGTCAGGTCTAAAAAACGTTATTTACCTACAGCTCCAATTTTTTAGTTTTTTATTAATATAGTTTTGAGAGAAGTTCATAGGTTTCCGGACGACGGTCACGTAAATAAACCACTTCATTTTCACGATATCTGCCTACGTCTTCCAGATCCAGTGTAGCTACCAGTAATGCTTCTTCATTTAACGGTGCTTCTGCAACAAGTTTTCCTCTCGGATTATAGATCTTGTTGTCTCCGAACATTTCGCCGGTCTTGTCGTCGCTTTCGAGTCCGACACGGTTAAGTCCGCCTACGAAGCATCCATTTTCAAGGGATCTTGTTCCAAAATAAGTATCCCACATATCTTTATCTCTGATAGGAAATGCACTTGGACAAAGGATCAGTTCTGCGCCTTTTAATGCAAGGATTCTGGAAATCTCCGGGAATCCTCCATCATAGCAGATCATAAATCCAACTTTACCAAATTCCATATCAAATACCGGATACTCGCATCCTGCGCGGAACCAGAAACGCTCTCCAGCCCAGAGATGTGTTTTATTGTAGGTTCCCATCAGAGATCCGTCTTTATCAACAACAATCATTCCATTATAGAGAACTCCCGGCATATCACTTTTCAGTACGATAGGAGCTGCGATATACATTCCGTATTCTTTAGCCTTTGCGCTCAGAAGCTGGAATGTTTCACCTTCCGGTTCTTCTGCCATATCCAGATATTTTTCTCCGATCAGATCCGGATTATAGCCTGTGGAACAAAGTTCCGGGAAGCAGAGCAGATCTACTTTTTTCTCTGCTGCTTCATCCACATAGTTCAGCATTTTCTCAAGATTTGCTTTTTTATCCATCAGCACACAGTCCATCTGGACAAGACCTACAGTTACGTTTCTACTCATGCTTTCTCCTTTCCAATCTTACCAATTACTACAACTATTATTACAGATACAAACATTGCTACAAGTGCTGTCGGGACAACATTTGAGAGTTTTACCATAAATGGTACACCAAAACCAACCGGTGCTTCATTCATACAGAGACCAACCAGACATCCGGCAATTGCACCAACTCCGGTATCAACCTTGAAATCCGGAATTTCGTCCATTTTGTCATAGCTGTACTTATGAGCATTATTCAGAATATAGAAGTCAGCCAGCATAGCGCCTGCGATCGGCGGAATTAATACTGAGAGCAGATTCAGGAACGGAACAAGCCAGTCGATCATTCCCAATGCGCCAAGGATTGTTGCGAAAATACCACAAAGAGCTGTGACTATCCAGCGTGGCAGCTTCAGAAGGCCATGGAATGTGTTAGTCAGACCAAGAGTTGACTGATACAGGTTATTATCATTGGTTGTCCATGTTGCGAGAATAATGATAAGTGCAGCAATGTAACCAAATCCAAGAATATTGATCATAATATCTGAAATATCATTTGTCTTGAATGCACATGCAAAGATTGCACCACAGATAACGATAACCGGATATCCAAGTGTAAATCCAATTGTTACACCGATGCTTGAATCCTTTACTGTTTTGGAGTATCTTGTAAAGTCCTGTACAATGGATACACCTACGATGAAGCTGCCGACCATCAGAGAAACAGCTGTAGCAAAGGACATCTTGGTTTCCGGAGCTGAACTCAGAATCTCTGCTGCCGGAACCATTGCAAAGGTCTTTCCAACGCCAAACAGAATCAGTGCAAAAAGAAGCGGAACACCAATCTGGGAAAGCATTTTAATTCCTTTGTATCCTACAATTGCGGTAATCATCATCAGAAGTCCGCCTACAATAATGCACATCTTAGTGTTTACTTCGATTCCTGCTGCCATTCTGAATACACTTGAGATACTGCTTCCAAAGAAAGTACACTGATAACCAAACCATCCCATATTACACAGTGCAACAATAATTCCGAACACCATTGCACCATATTTTCCGAATGTGAAGCGGGAAGATACTGTGGAAGAAAGACCACTCCTTACACCGATGGCACCACAAAGTATTCCGACAAGTGTCAGAATAATACCACCAATAAATACGGCTGCTACTGTAGGCCAGAAGCCTAACCCCAATGCAATCTGTCCTCCCAGTGTGAATGCTGTCAGGCAAAAGCCAACTCCCAGCCATACAAAAATCTGAGATTTCCACGTATTTTTCTTTTCGTCTGGAACCGGACTGAATTCATAGTCGTTGAAAACTTCCGTGGATTCTGCTGTACCTAACACATTTTTTTCATTTGCCATTAACTCTACCTCCTGTTTTAGATGATTTTTCGTAACTGTTCGCTACCCTCATATTTTATGAACAGCTACTTTTTTGCTTAAATATATGTGGTTTGTATTCAGTTGACAGCGGGCCTGAGTACAAAATTAGCCGATGTAGGAATGCCTACATCGGCTTCACATATGTTGATTAGATTATAACACTTTAATTCGCTAAAAGCATCGGAAAGAACACACTATTTTCGCAAACCACACTGTGCATTACGCACATTTGTAGCTATTGTGTATACAATTGGTAATTTTTTTAATTATTTTATTTCTGATCTTTCTTTTTCTTATTATAAACCAGTAATAAACCAGCTAAAACCACTATTTTGCCACAGCCGGTGCACTTTCTTCGATTATTTCAGGATGTTCTCTTCGCCATTCTTCGGTATTTTCAAGATCGCCCCTTTTTGTATACTTATTTGTCGTACTGAGCCATGTAGTTGCCGACACAACGTTTGATTCTGTCAACAGGATTCAGCAGATGACTTACAGACATATCGTGATTCAGTGTATCAATAATGAGAGCGATATATTTGCTCATGTCACAGTTGATATAGTATGACTTGGATACAAGTTCCGGTGCCTGATAGATCAGGTTGGTAGTAAGAAGTCTGTCGAAGATTCCTTCTTTGTGCGCCTGGTCGAATTTCTCCAGTCCATCTGTAAAGAGACCAAATGTAGCACAGATAAAGATTCTGCCTGCACCACGTTTCTTAAGAAGGGATGCAATCTCCAGAATGCTGTCTCCAGAAGAAATCATATCATCAATAAGGATCATATCTTTACCTTCCAGCTTTGGTCCCAGGAACTCGTAGGCTGCGATCGGATGACGGCCTTTTACGGTACGTGTATAGTCCAGACGTCTGTAATACATACCCATATCTACACCAAGAACGTTGGCAAGATAGATGGCTCTGTTCATGCTTCCCTCGTCAGGGCTGATGATCATAAAATGATCATTGTCGATATGGAGTCCTTTTTCATTCTTAAGAAGGGCTTTCATAAACTGATAAGCCGGCTGGATAGTCTCAAATCCGTGAAGAGGTGTGGCATTCTGAACACGAGCGTCATGAGCATCAAAAGTAATAATGTTTTCAACACCCATGTTGGTAAGTTCCTGAAGTGCGGAAGCACAGTCCAGAGATTCACGTCCCACACGTTTGCTCTGACGGCTTTCGTAAAGGTATGGCATAATAACATTAACCCTGCGGGCTTTGCCGCCAATAGCAGCGATGGCACGTTTCAAATCCTGAAAATGGTCATCTGGTGACATCAGATTGGTGAAACCGTTGATACGATAAGAAAGACTGTGGTTGCATACGTCAACCATCAGATAGACATCGTCACCACGTACAGATTCGGAAATTTCACCTTTGCTTTCGCCGGTACCAAAACGTGGAGTCTTTACATTGATAATGTAAGAATCTCTCTGATATCCTTCAAATGCAAATGAGTTCATTTCCTCGTGATTGCGTTCGTTTCTCCACTTCACAAGCCATTCATTAACCTTTTCGCCAAGTGGACGACAGCTCTCCAGGGGAATCAGTCCCAGTCTTCCTACCGGCAGTGTGGCTAAATCTTTGGTGTTTGTCTGTGCCATTGTAATTTCCTCCTTGTTGCCTGCTCTACCACAGGCATTATAATTTGCTTTTGGGATTACTTGTTATTGTTAAAAATTTTTTGAATGCGGATATCCTTGCCAATAAGTTTCAGCATCTGGTAATTGCTGGCAATTCTGGAAAACGTTCTCTCTGAATAGGTGGAAGAAAAATCCTCCAGCCGAAGATTTGTAGAGATAATGGTGGATTTCCTGCGGGCAATACGTTCGTTGATACATAAGAACAATTGGGAAGATACAAAGCTGTTGGTAAGCTCTGTGCCCAGATCATCGATGATCAGCAGGTCGCAGTCAAAAATAAATTCATCTCCCGGATCTGGCTCTGATTTTCTGGAAAAGGCTGTCTGAGCAAGACGGTCAAACAGATCAAAAGCAGAAAAATAAAGAACACAGTGGGAGGTTTCCAGAAGATCGTGGGCAATACAGTGGGAAAGAAAAGTCTTGCCAACACCGGTATTTCCATATAAAAAGAGATTCTGGAAACGCAGATCAAAATCCCGGACAAAATTCCGGGCAGTATTATAGGCGCGTCTTGCAGTATCCTGCGCCGATAATCCTGTCGTTTCATTTTTTATTGTATCAGAATACCAGTCAAAAGAAAAGTGTTCAAAGTTTTCTTTTTGAAGAATTTCCGTAAGATTCGACTGGGTATAGAGCAGTTCGATCTCCGCTTTCTTAAAACAGGAGCATTTGTGACCGTCTACATATCCTGTGTCCTGGCAGAGAGGGCAGTAATAATGAGGTTCCAGATAATCTGGTGAAAAACCGTTTTTCCTGAGAAGAGCTTTACGTTCGTCAGCCAGAACTGCAATCTCTTCTTTCAGATCTTCTAAAGAACCATGGTGTCCCTGAAGCATGGTGCGGATCTTTTCTGCACTGAGGGAAGCAACGGTCTGATCAATCTCCAGAAGCCTGGGAACTTTCTGAAAAGCTTCTTTCCGGTGTTCTTCCAGCTCATTCTGTACCTGGGACTGCCTGCGGCTGTATTCCCTCATAATAATGTCATATTGAAAATTCTGTAAAGACACGCTATTCTCCTTTACTGATTCAGAAGATGTTTTTCGTATTCGTCAAAATTGTATTCTCGTTGCTGGAAATTATTGAACCGGTTACCGGAGGCAGATCCCTGGGTCTGCCGGGTGGCAGCTGTTTTACGAGAAGACTGGCTGCGCTTCTTATGCTGGTCGTCCAGAGAACGGATGTCCTCCAGATTCCGGACTTCTTTTTTCTTCCAGCCCTCCAGGATTTTGTCTGCATACTGGAAACTGGCCTGACCGGTCTGCAGAACGGTACGGTTACAGGCTTCCTGGATAATGTCTATAGAAAAACCGTAAGTCTTAAGCCAGGTATCCATAAGTGTGATCTCTGTTTCTACAGGGTTACGGTTGGTGATTCCCAGTGCTTTCAGAATAGAAAAATATTCTTTGTTATAGCGGGAAGAAGACTTCTTGGCTTCCTCTACAGAAGTGATTCCTTCCTGTGCCCAGGCTGTTGCAACTGTTTCTATGTAGCGGATACTTTTGTGGTTGCGGGAGACACAGTATTCAATGAGATACTCAATCAGATCCGCTGACAGTCCAAGTCCATCATAGAAGAACAGAATCTTCTGCATTTCTGTAGCGGAAAGTGTCTTGCCAAGATATTGTTCTGCAATATAAAGAAGCTGAACAATGTCTTCATTCTGTTTCAGCTGGCTTACACGTTCTGGTGTAAGGGGCTGGGGTGAGGAGACGTTATCTCCATCTGCAGGCTGTTCCGGTGTGGAAGAGGGAGTTTCCTGTGTCCCGGAAGGGACAGCCGGTGCCAGAAGTGCAATGCCACATAATTTCTTATTATCTGTAAAATCAAGAGAAAGCAGTCCTTGTTTTGCCCAGTACTTCAGTGCCCGGAGAATATCACGCTCTGTGCAGAGAAGACGGTCTGCCATTTGCGCCAGGCTGAAAGAAACAGGAGCCTGGGAAAGGGAACGCAAGAGATAAATATAGACTTTTACAAATTCACCATTTGCTTCTGGCATATAAAAGTCGATAAACGTATTGGACAAAAGTGTAACCTCCGGAACAGAGGCATTCTGTAAAGTAAGCATTGCCATGAATCCATCTTCCTTTCTCCTGATTTGTGCTGCTTATTGAAACACTTGGATTATAGCACAAGATTTTTCAAATGAGAATAGGAGATTTTATGGTAAAAACTATCCACAATAAAATGTGGATAATGTGGATAATGTGGAAAGAGATTTTTTCTGACAATTTTAAGTAATCTCGAAAAACCTCGAATTTTCTAGGGAAAACGCGAATTCAGTAATCGTAAAATGTCGAATTATGTAAAGTATCATGGCATAAAAAATCCACATGCCATACACCAGGAAAAATGTGTATAAACATGTGGATAATGTGGATAACTTACTTGCCAAGAAGCTGTTCGCCAATATTTACAACGTCTCCGGCACCCATAGTTATCAACAGGTCGCCCTGTGTACAATTTTCAAGTAAAAAATTCTCGATTTCGTCGAAAGTCGGGAAATATTCGCAGGGAGTACCCTCTTTCTGGATCAGTTCCTGGATGTTTCTGGAGGAAATACCCAGATTATCAGTCTCTCTGGCTGCGTAAATGTCTGCCAGAACTACATGATCTGCCAGAGAAAGTGCATGTGCAAACTCCGGAAGCAGAGCCTTGGTACGTGTATAAGTATGTGGCTGGAATACACACCAGATCTTTTTGTGTGGATAATTAGCTGCGGCATGGAGTGTAGCTTCGATCTCTGTAGGATGATGTGCATAATCATCAATGATAGTCACGCCGCCAATCTGTCCCTTATACTGGAAACGACGGTCTGTGCCGGTAAATTCACGAAGTCCATCAAGGATCACTTCATCAGAGAGTCCCAGAAGCTGTCCTACTGCAAAAGATGCCAGAGCGTTGGAAACATTGTGGATTCCGGGTACTTTCAGGGAACAGGTACCAACCTCAGAACCATTGTGGATAACCTGGAAGGTAGCATGTCCGAATTCATCATAGAGAATATGGGAAGCAGTATAGTCAGCCGGATTTTCCAGACCATAGGTGATGACCTTACAGGGGAGTCCGTTTGTGATCTGCTGATACTCCGGTGTGTCTGCGTTGATCACAAGTGCACCGTCAGCAGGAAGAAGCTCTGCAAACTTACGGAAAGAATGACGGATGTCATCAATATCCTTAAAGAAATCCAGATGGTCTGCATCCATGTTCAGGATCACGCTGATCTTCGGGAAGAAACTTAAGAAGCTGTTGGTGTATTCACATGCTTCTGTAAGGAAAGTTTCGGAGTTACCGACCCGAATATTGCCTCCGATGGCAGGAAGGATACCACCTACACTGATGGTGGGATCACATTCACCTTTCAGAAGGATATGTGAGATCATGGAAGTAGTAGTAGTTTTGCCATGGGTACCGGAAACAGCGATAGAAGTGTCGTAGTTACGCATGATCTGTCCCAGGAGCTGTGCTCTGGTGAGCATTGGAAGTCCCTTCTGGACAGCGCATGCATATTCCGGATTGTCCGGATGTATTGCTGCTGTATAAATAACAATCTGAAGGTCATCAGAGATGTTGGAAGCACGCTGGCCATAGAAAATATGTGCACCTTTGGATTCCAGCATTTTGGTCAGAGGGCTTTCTTTGGAATCAGATCCGGAAACAGTGAATCCTTCTTCCAGAAGAATCTCGGCAAGTCCACTCATACTGATACCGCCAATACCGATAAAATGGATATTAAGCGGTTTATGAAAGTCTATCTGATACATAGTATAATCTCCTTATATTTAATAGGGTAACTGTTCAGTACATTCACAGTTACTTAACAGGTTCATTATACCCCCATCCAGTCAAAATGAAAAGAACTACTTTGAAGATGAAATATGTTTAAAATATATAAAATAAGGTGAGAAAATTATGCAAAAAGCACATAAAAATCCATGTGACGTTTTTTAGACATATCCCAAAAGTGTACAATAAAAATAAAAAACAGACATAAAATTTAAATTAATTGTGAAAATTGTTCACTAATCAAAAAGAGTGTGTTATAATGAAAAAATCAAACATACAAGAGGTGAGTGCATGATGATTAAAAAAGAAATGATTGCCATGCTATTAGCTGGCGGTCAGGGCAGCAGACTGGGAGTTCTGACAGAAAAGGTTGCAAAACCTGCTGTCGCTTTTGGGGGTAAATACCGTATCATAGATTTCCCCTTAAGTAACTGCATTAATTCGGGCATCGACACAGTAGGAGTCCTGACGCAGTATCAGCCTCTGCGTCTGAATACACATATTGGAATCGGTATTCCCTGGGATCTGGACCGGAATGAAGGCGGTGTAACTGTACTTCCACCTTACGAAAAGAACACCAGCAGCGAATGGTACACAGGAACTGCCAATGCGATCTACCAGAACCTTGATTATATGGAACAGTACAATCCAGACTATGTGCTGATTCTTTCCGGTGACCATATTTACAAGATGGATTACGAGATTATGCTGAATTACCACAAAGCGAACAAGGCAGATATTACCATAGCCTGTATGCCGGTTCCTATTGAGGAAGCCAATCGCTTTGGTATTATGGTTACAGATGAATCTGGCAGAGTAACAGAGTTTGAAGAAAAGCCGGAGAAGCCAAGCAGTAATCTGGCATCCATGGGTATTTACATATTCAGCTGGAAAGTCCTCAAAGAAGCGTTGATCGCTCTGAAAGAGCAGTCCAACTGTGACTTCGGCAAGCATATCCTTCCTTATTGCAAAGACAAAGGACAGAGACTTTTTGCATATGAGTATAATGGCTACTGGAAAGACGTAGGAACTCTTGGTTCTTACTGGGAAGCCAATATGGAACTGATCGACATTATCCCGGAATTTAATCTTTACGAAGAATTCTGGAAGATCTATACAAAGGGAGATATTATCCCGCCTCAGTACATTGCAGCAGATGCGGTGACAGACCGATGTATTATAGGAGAAGGCACAGAGATTTATGGCGAAGTACATAATTCTGTGATCGGACCTAATGTTGTGATCAGCAGGGGCGCAGTGGTGGAGGATTCTATTATTATGAGGAATTCCACTGTTGGAGAAAATACCATTCTGAATAAAGCCATTATAGCTGAGGATGTAACTATAGGAGATAATGTAACTGTTGGATTTGGAGAAGAGGCAGAGAACGTGCTGAAACCTGCGGTCTATGCCTTTGGACTTGCAACCATCGGAGAGAACAGTGTGATTCCTGACAATGTAAAGATCGGCAGAAATACAGCCATATCCGGTGTAACAACAGCAACAAACTATCCCGGAGGCGTACTTGCAAGTGGACAGGTGATCAAAGTAAAGGATGGTGAGCAGGCATGAGGGCAATTGGAATTATACTTGCAGGTGGTAACAACAGCCGGATGAGAGAGCTTTCCAACAAGAGAGCCATAGCAGCAATGCCTATAGCAGGTAGTTACAGAAGTATTGATTTTGCACTGAGCAACATGGCAAATTCACATGTACAGAAGGTGGCAGTGCTGACACAGTACAATGCCAGATCTCTGAATGAACATTTGAGTTCCTCCAAGTGGTGGGACTTTGGACGCAAGCAGGGTGGACTTTTTGTATTTACACCTACCATAACCAAGGACAACAGTCTCTGGTATCAGGGAACAGCAGATGCGATTTACCAGAATATTGATTTCCTGAAAAAGAGTCATGAGCCATATGTTGTGATTGCGTCCGGTGACTGTATCTATAAAATGGATTACAACAAAGTCCTGGAGTTCCATATAGCCAAACGTGCAGATATTACAGTAGTATGCACTACCTGTAAGGATCAGAAGGAGGTAGAACGATTTGGCGTACTTCGGATGAATGATGACTATAGAATAGAGGAATTTGAGGAGAAACCGATAGTTTCTTCCTATAATACGATTTCTACAGGAATTTATGTGATCCGTCGCCGCCAGCTGATCGAACTGATCGAGAGGGCTGCACAGGAAGGCAGACATGATTTTGTAAATGATATCCTGATCCGTTATAAGAATCTGAAGCGTATCTACGGATACCGTATTAATGAGTACTGGAGTAATATCTCCACAGCGGAGGCATATTACCGCACCAACATGGCTTTCCTGGAGCCTGAGATCCGGAATTATTTCTTTAAGGAAGGACCGGTGATCAAGACCAAGATTGATGATCTTCCTCCGGCCAAATATAATCCAGGAGCAGTTGTAAAAAATTCACTGGTTGCCAGTGGCTGTATTATTAATGGCACAGTAGAGAATTCGGTACTGTTCAAAGACGTATATATAGGAAATAACAGTGTGATCCGTAATTCCGTAATTCTTAATGACGTATATATTGGCGATAATACACTCATTGAGAACTGTATTGTAGAAAGCACAGGTACCATACGGGCAAATTCAGAATTCCGCGGAGAGGAAGGAATTAAGATTGTTGTCGAAAAAAATGAAAGATATACTTTATAACGCTTTCATTAATGAGATGACATTTTCTTAATAGGTATGAAAACGAAAGGGGCATAAAAATGAACATTACAGATGTACGAGTAAGGAAGGTAGCAAAAGAAGGCAAAATGAAAGCGGTTGCATCTATTACTATAGACGAAGAGTTTGTAGTACATGATATCAAGGTGATCGAGGGAGAGAAGGGGCTCTTCATCGCAATGCCAAGCCGCAAGGCAACAGATGGCGAATACCGGGATATCGCACATCCTATCAATTCTTGTACAAGAGATAAGATCCAGACACTGATTCTGAGTAAATATCAGGAAATGCTGGCAGAAGAGCCGGAGCTGGAAGCGGTTGCAGAAGGATAAATGAGTTTCATAACATATAAAATTATGCCGGGGCAGATTCAAATGTCCCGGTGTTTTTTACTTTATATGACACCCTAATCCTATAAAGCAAAAAAACGCTCCGCGAGGATGCGACCAGATGCATATGGAATATGTCTGCTTTGTTCTAGTATCAGGGTTTCGAAGATGGGTGTTTTACATAAAAAACACAAATATTACATATTTGTTACAAAAATAAAATAAAAGTGTTGATTTTTTGCTGAGATGTGTTATACTTAGTCTACAAAATAATTAAGAGGTGTATATATGAAGATGAAAAAAGTCCTTACCCTGTTACTGGCAGGGGCGTTGACATTCTCCATGGGGACAAGCAGTGTATTTGCTTCCACAGAAGATGAGATAGCCGCAGCTCAGGCACAGAAACAGGAAGCACAGGCAGGTCTTGCAGAGGCTCAGGCCAATATCAGTGGTCTGGAAAGCAAAAAGCAGGAACTGGAATCCTACCTGGCAGAACTGGATTCTCAATATAATGAACTTACAAACAGTATTTCCGAACTCAGCATACAGGCAGCAGAGAAAGAAGAACAGTTAAAGAAGGTACAGTCTCAGTTGAAGAAAGCACAGAAGGCTGCAGACAAGCAGTATGAAGCTATGAAGCTCCGTATTCAGTACATTTACGAGAACGGCGGCAACAACATGCTTCAGCTTCTCCTTTCTTCAGAAGGTCTTTCTGATTTCCTGAATCAGGCAAATAATATTGCATCCCTCTCTACATATGACAGAGAAATGCTTAAGAAATATGAGAATACACAGAAGTCCATTGAAACTCAGGAAACACAGATCAAAGAAGAAGCAGCTTCTATCGGTACTCTTATGAGCGAAAAAAGCAGTAAGCAGCAGGAGGTGCAGACTCTGGTAGCCAGCACCAATGACAGCATTTCTTCTTACGTAAGCCAGATCAGTGCCAGCCAGGCAGAGGCAGATGCTCTTATGGCAGAAGTGAGCAGTGCGGACAGCAGTATCTCGCAGCTGATGGAACAGGCAGAAGCAGAAAGAGCTGCGGCAGAGGAAGCAGCAGCACAGGAAGCAGCACAGGCAGAGGAAAGTTCTTCTGATGAAGAATATGATACAGAAGAATCTGACGAAAGCTGTGATGATTCTCAGGATGAATCTGATGAAGCAGGCGACTCTTCAGAAGAGGATTCTGAGGATACTTCCAGCGATGATGGGTCCTATTCCAAAGATACATCTGAGGATTCTGAAGATACAGAAGACACTTCTTCAGATGAGGCTTCCGATGATACAACTGCTGACAGTTCTGAGGATTCTGAAGCAGCAGATGATTCCGGAAGTGACTCCTCCGATTCTGATGCTTCCAGTTCCAGTCAGGGCAAATATCTGGGGAACTTCATGCTGACAGCATATTGTAACTGTGCACAGTGCTGCGGAACAGCAGGCAATGCCACAGCCAGCGGTGTTATGCCTACAGCAGGTCATACAGTTGCCATGGCAGGGGTACCGTTTGGAACACAGCTCCTGATCAATGGTACAGTTTATACAGTAGAGGATCTGGGTACTCCATATGGACATGTAGATATTTACTGTGGAAGCCACAGCGAGGCACTGAGCTTCGGACTGCAGTATGCAGACGTATATCAGTTAAATTAATTGAAAAAAGGTAACTATTCAGTAGGTAGTATCCCGTAACTGTGAGGGTACTGAACAGTTACGAAAAAAGTAATAAAAAAGCAGCAGGTTTTGTAAATGAAGACCTGCTGTTTTTGTGTTTAAAGATATGGAGTGCCGGGAATTTCCGGATAGGAACCCATTCCGATGAGAAGTTCCAGCCCAATCTGGCGGGCTTCCAGTACAGCAGTTTTTACTGCGCTGGCATCGCCGGAGATGCCAAGAATCACTTCGTTGGAATGACTAGTGCCGATACTGGGAGTCATATAACAGGTGATATTCACTGCGGAAGCCTTCATGGCGGTGTCTGCCATTACCAGCCCGATAGCAGCAGGAGATCCTGCCATAAAACCAAATGCTTCTCCGGGTACAGCCTGGAAGGCTTTGGCAAGAGCCTGTCCTGCACTGGCAGAATATGTAAACTCCAGATGTCCGGATTCACTGATGTACAGTTCTCCAGCATTCTTTTTTGTCAGTTCCAGTGCCAGTTCAATGGCGTGTCTTACATCGGAAACGTCATTACCTCCGATAACAATATAGTTTCCATGTCCGCCCCAGCCTTTGGTGTCTCTTGGAAATTCGATAGACAGAACTTCCGTATTAGTGGCTTTGACTGCATCATCAATGGCAGTGATCTGTCCGGCAGCTCCTGTCCGGGAACTGAAAAGCCCGAGAGCGTGATATCTGGTTCCTACATTCATCTGTGCCAGTAAAGCATCGTCAATTCCTGAGATCACCAGCCCGATGGTATCCAGGACAGTGGTTCCTACGAATTCTGTTCTTGTACAATGTGTGCTGATATTTTTTACATCATTTATAGTCATGGAAAGTCTCCTTTAGGGTTTTAAAACTGAAATAAATATACCGTAAAAGAAGAAGAAATTCAATGTGTACGAAAGAAAAATATGTCAGCTTTCGCTGACCAGAATCACGCACCAAGTCTCACCTGCGTTCGACTTGAATATATAAACAGAAGAATAGATGGGATAGATGAATACTTACAGATGATGAGCATATCGTATATGTGAATTCAGAAATACAGAACGATACAGTACTGGGCAGATTAATGCATGATTTTCACTGTAAGAAAGTGGATGATATGTATTATTAAGTACTGGCAGAACGAGTACGGAATTGGTTTTGATCAAAAATGCAATGGAATCGTTTGGAATAACAGCTGAGAAAGCCCTGAATTTCGTTGCAACCTTCACAGTTACGAGTCAAAATGCATGCCAAAACACCTCGCGGGATGCTACTTACTGAGTTCAGAAAATCTGTAATTGTCAGGAATCAATAAAAGATTTCCAGCATACATATAAATGATAAAAAATGGAGGTGGCAGGTTGGCTGAATATCGTCGTTTTGTTGCCTATATCTACGAGTATCAGAAAGGAAAAAAATCCTCTAACTGTGGATTTGTGAGGGTAGAATCCAGGGGGGAAGTATGTAGAATGGAATTTCATATCCAATGTCCGGGGCTGATATCGGGAATTGGGTGTAAAATCTATGGATTTGTGAGAAACAGAGGTTTGATGGATGGAAGCCTTCTGGGAGAATGCACCACAGAGACAGACCGGATAGAATATGCGATGGAGACCGATCCGGAATGCATGGGAACAGCAGAAATTATTCTGAAAAAAACAGCAGGACTTATACTGCTTACAGAGAACGAGGGATTTTTTGGAACAGAGTGGGATGATCAACCCATTCGACCTGAGAATTTCCGGGTTGTAGATAAGCCAGTAGAAAAACAACTGCCAGATGAAAGTCAGAACAGTAATCAGAATAAAGAAAATCCAGTTGAAAATGAACAGAAAACAGAACCGGATAAATCAGGCTCAGGTACATCCGAAGGAGAGATGTCTCCTTCGGAAAAGATACCCCAGGAACAGAAGACAGATCAATCGGAACAACCAGTATCTTCATACCAAAAAGAACTCCACGCCCAGTCCCTGGAAGCTCAGCCCGAAATCCTTCCCGGAACACCATGGGATGCTTTCAGTGATGGTGAACTGACAGACTGCAGGAAAATTACGCCAGATGAGCTTCATTGTATGGGACGCCGGTTCTGTATGCTGAAAAACAACCGTTTTCTTCAATATGGATATTATAATTTCGGACATCTTCTGTTATGCCGAAACCGCAGAGGACAGTACATTCTGGGAGTTCCCGGAGGGTATGACCAGCAGGAACGGTTTATGGCAGGGATGTTTGGCTTTCCTTATTTTAAGGAAAGCAGTCAGATTTCTCTTCCGGGAAGAAAAGGCGGTTACTGGTACCGGTCAGTCGATTCCCCGAATTTCCACTGAGGGGATTGTCTGAAGGAGAATACTGCGAAAATATTCCAGTTCTTCCTGAGTATAGCTACTGAATCCAGGCTGCAGGACTTCGTCAGAATCTTTGTAAGCCTGGAGATAGTAGGATTTGGCTCCTTTCAGCCACTGTCCGATCTCCTGAAAATCTTTTTCGTTATGAAGTTCTCTGACTACAGTAGTACGGAATTCATAATCATAGTTATGGTGCAGAAGAAAATCAACGGTTTCTTTTACAGCACCCAGATCCGGGTGCATAAGTCCTGTGAGAGAAGGGTAATTATCGGGACAGGCTTTGATATCTATTGCAGTCATTTGGATAAGATCCTGTTCAAAAAGATTTTTCAGAATATGAGGATGCGTACCATTTGTGTCCAGCTTTACAGGATAACCCAGACCGCGGATTTCTCTGATAAAATCTGCAAGATCCGGTGAGAGAGTAGGTTCTCCTCCAGATATACATACTCCCTCCAGGATACCCTGACGTTTTTTCAAAAAAGAAAGAACTTCTTCTGTGGGAATAACAGGCTCATTTCCCGGACGGAGCACCAGACCACTGTTCTGACAGAAAGGGCAGCGGAAGTTGCAGCTTCCCAGAAAGATTGTTGCGGCTACCCTGCCCGGGTAATCCAGAAGTGTTGTTTTGTTTAGACCATGAATTTTTGGCATGGTATTTCTCCTTCAATATAATTGTTGCATTATTTATCACGATTTGCACGGTGACTACTATTTCCATTCTAATTTTTGTCCATTGATTTTGCAAGTGTCATTTACTATACTGAAAAGGAATATCAGGAAAAAATACCTGCGAATACTTTATCAGGAGGAAAAACTTTTGACAGAACAGGAACGATATATGAAAGAAGCCATCCGTCAGGCAAAAAAAGCCAGAGCACTGGAGGAAGTACCTATAGGATGTGTGATCGTACGTGAAGGAAAAATTATTGCCAGAGGATATAACAGACGAAACACAGATAAGAATACACTTTCACATGCAGAGCTGAATGCTATCCGCAAAGCAAGTAAGAAGCTGGGAGACTGGCGGTTGGAAGGCTGTACCATGTATGTGACACTGGAACCCTGTCAGATGTGTGCAGGAGCACTGGTGCAGTCCAGAATTGACGAAGTGGTTATTGGCAGTATGAATCCCAAGGCAGGCTGTGCCGGGTCAGTACTGAATCTTCTGGAAGTAGACGGATTTAATCATAAAGTAAAAATCACCAGAGGAATTCTGGAAGAAGAATGTTCTGCTATGCTGTCAGATTTTTTTCGGGAACTGAGGGAAAAAAAGAAACGTCTGAAAATTCTGGCAAAACAGCAGGCACAGGAAGAACGGGAATAAATCAAAAGTTACCAGCTTGTTTTTTGTGGGGAAAGTGATATGATAAAATCAATGATGAAAACGAGGAGGATTTTAAAATGACACTGGAAGCATTAAGAAAAGATATGGTTGCAGCCATGAAAGCAAAGGACAAAACAACAAAGGATGCAGTTTCCTCTCTGGTATCTGCGGTAAAGAAAGCTGCTATTGATGAAGGATGTCGTGAAGATGTTCCGGAAGCACTGGTAGATCGTGTGGTTCTGAAAGAAATGAAAACAGTAAAAGAACAGCTGGATACCTGTCCGGAAAGCAGAGATGACCTGCGTGCGGAATATCAGGCAAGATATGACGTGATTGCCAAATACGCACCACAGCAGATGGGAGCCGATGAGATCCGTACTTATCTGGAAGAAAAATTTGCAGAAGTTCTGGCAACAAAGAATAAAGGTCAGATCATGAAAGCAGTGATGGGAGATCTGAAAGGCAAAGCAGACGGTAAGCTGATTAATCAGGTTGTAGCAGATTTTTGTAAATGAAGGTAAAATGTTATCACCGAAGGTGATGTGGAATGCATTTTGACTCGTAACTGTGTACTGAACAGTTACGAAAGTATAAAAAATACTCTGTGGCTCATAATGAACTACAGAGTATAATTTTGCATTTTTTTCCGCGCGCCGCACTTCGAAATGTTCCCATGGACGTTACCTCTACAGTTAACTCGGCCCAGGCACCCTTACGGCACACAAGAGCTTCTGCTTAGTGCTGCTACATTCCTGTCCTGACACGGTTCACAGATTCCTGTTGCGTAAGACCCAAACGTCAACGCCACTTATAAAGGGCAGCTCCACAAGAGACAAACCTCAGATTGGCATCACCCCTGCTGTAGCGGATTGCAGGTACAGGGCACCGCTATCTCCCCGGCTGCGCGGAACTTAAGTATAGACGATTTTTGTACACTTGTCAAGTAGGGGTAAAGTATTATATAATAGAAATGATTTTTAAGAAACAACAATAAGGAGGAACAGCAAAGCTATGATAAAAAGAATCGGATTATTGACAAGCGGTGGAGATTGCCAGGCTCTGAATGCTACTATGCGAGGTGTTGTAAAGGCATTATCCAATGCAGTAGATGATTTGGAAGTTTATGGTTTTGATGATGGATACAAGGGTCTGATCTATGGTAAATATCGGATGCTCAGTGCCAAAGATTTTTCTGGAATCCTTACAAGAGGAGGCACTATTCTCGGTACATCCCGTCAGCCATTCAAACTGATGCGTGTTCCGGATGAGAAGGGTCTGGATAAAGTAGAAGCAATGAAACAGACCTATTATAAACTGTGCCTGGACTGTCTGGTGATCCTGGGTGGTAATGGAACACAGAAAACAGCCAACCTTCTGAAAGAGGAAGGTCTGAATATAATCCACCTGCCAAAGACCATTGACAATGATATTTATGGAACAGATATGACTTTTGGTTTCCAGAGTGCTGTGAATATTGCTACTAATGCTATTGACTGTATTCATACCACAGCAACTTCTCATGGCAGAGTATTTATTGTAGAAATCATGGGACATAAAGTAGGAAGCCTGACACTTCATGCAGGTATTGCTGGTGGTGCAGACATTATCCTTATTCCGGAGATTCCATACGATATCAAGAAAGTATGTGCAGCTATTCAGAACAGAAACAAAGAAGGTAAGAGATTTACTATTCTGGCTGTTGCAGAAGGTGCCATTTCCAAAGAAGATGCAGAACTTCCAAAGAAGAAATACAAAGAAAAACTGGAAGCAAGAGCCAAAAAATATCCGTCCGTTTCCTACGAGATTGCAGACCGCATCAACAAAGAACTTGGAAGCGAAGTACGTGTCACAGTTCCGGGACACATTCAGCGAGGCGGAGAGCCATGCCCATATGATCGTGTACTTTCCACCAGAATCGGTGCTGGTGCAGCTGAAGCTATCCTGGATGAGGAATATGGCATCATGATCGGCATTATTAATGGTAAGATCAAGAGAGTTCCTCTGGAAGAATGTGCAGGCAAGCTGAAAATGGTATCTCCAAAAGACCAGCTGGTCAAAGCTGCCAAACAGATTGGAATCAGCTTCGGAGACTGATTCTATTCTAACTGTAAATAAGAACAATGACCGCCGTGGGAGTTTTCCTGCGGCGGCCTTAATGCCTGAGGGATAACCCGATTCTTTTACAGACTCAGGCAGGAGAGGAGTGTATTTATGAGTTATACTGCCCTGTATCGAAAGTTCAGACCTGACAATTTTGCAGACGTCAAGGGGCAGGATCATATTGTCACTACACTGACAAATCAGATTAAAGCCAACCGCATCGGTCATGCATATCTGTTCTGTGGTACCAGAGGTACCGGTAAGACCACAGTAGCCAAAATCCTTGCAAAAGCAGTTAACTGTCAGCACCCGGTTAACGGAAGTCCCTGCAATGAGTGCGAAATGTGCAAGGCGATCCAGGCAGGAACATCTATGAATGTGATTGAGATTGATGCAGCATCCAACAATGGTGTGGATAATATTCGAGAGATCAGGGAAGAAGTAACTTATCGTCCTACGGAGGGCAACTACAAAGTATATATTATCGATGAAGTGCATATGCTTTCTACCGGTGCCTTTAATGCTCTTCTCAAGACTCTGGAGGAACCACCGTCTTATGTGATCTTTATTCTGGCCACCACAGAAGCACACAAGATTCCGGTAACCATTTTGTCCAGATGTCAGAGATATGATTTTCACAGGATTTCCATTGATACGATCGCAGCTCGCCTTTCTGAACTTCTTCAGGCAGAGGGGGTAGAGGCAGAAGAAAAAGCAGTTCGCTACGTTGCCAAGGCAGGAGACGGTTCCATGCGAGATGCATTGAGCCTTCTGGATCAGTGTATTGCTTTTTATCTGGGTCAGACACTTACCTATGACAAAGTGTTGGAAGTGTTGGGGGCAGTAGATACAGAAGTTTTCAGCAGACTTCTTCGGAGGATTTTGGCAGGAGATGTGACAGCAGCCATCCGGATTCTGGAAGAACTGATCATAGGTGGCAGGGAACTGAGTCAGTTTGTAGGGGATTTTACCTGGTATATGCGTAATCTGCTTCTTGTAAAAACATCTGATAATCCGGAAGAAGCCATAGATGTTTCCTCCGATAATCTGAAACTTCTGAAAGAAGAAAGTGAAATGACAGATGTGGATACGCTGATGCGCTATATCCGTATTTTTTCAGAGCTTTCCAATCAGATCCGGTTTGCCACACAGAAGAGGGTTCTGGTAGAGATTGCACTGATCAAGCTTTGCAGACCTGCCATGGAAACCAATCTGGACTCAGTACTTGATCGGATCCGGGTACTGGAACAGAAGATAGACGAAAGACCAGTGCAGCAGGTGGTGGTCCGTTCGCAGGGAGAAGCAGAGATGACAGCAGAGCCGGTGCAACAGAAGCCTCCTCAGAAAGCAGCACCGGAGGATCTACAGAAGATTGTTGCCAGCTGGAAAGTGATCGTAGGTCAGACTACTGCGGCTTTCAAACAGGCATTACTCCATTCTGTTCCAAAGTATAATGGGGAAACAGGAGAGCCTGTTCTTTTTGTTGAGTTCCAGACGCCGTTGGGCAGACTTTATCCTGACGATTCTGAAGCAAAACAGGAACTGCAGGATATTATAGAGAAGCAGATAGGCAAAAGCATTGAGCTTCACATGCTGGTGGCGGAAGATCATCAGCAGACCAACCTGACACGGGTAACTGTGGATCAGGCAATCAGAGACAATATTCATATGGATATCGTGGTAGAAGAAGACCCAGAAACACACCAGGATTAAGGCTGCCGGATATCTGTAATAGCATTATATTATAAAACATAAAACAGGAGGATTTTGCAATGGCAAAACGTGGAGGATTCCCGGGTATGGGTATGCCGGGAAACATGAATAATCTTATGAAACAGGCACAGAAAATGCAGCGTCAGATGGAAGAAAATCAGAAAGCACTGGAAGAAAAGGAATTCAAGGCATCAGCAGGCGGCGGTGCAGTAGAAGTAACGATCTCCGGTAAGAGAGAAGTAACTAAAGTAACACTTGCAGAAGAAGTAGTAGATCCGGATGACATCGAAATGCTGGAAGATCTGATCGTTGCAGCTACCAACGAAGCACTTCGCAAAGTAGAAGAAGAATCCGCAGCAGTTATGTCCAAACTCACAGGAGGGCTGGGCGGTCTTGGCGGAGGTCTTCCTTTCTGATGGAATACTACAGCACACATATTAACAAACTGATCGAGCAGCTGTCTCATCTTCCGGGTATTGGTCCGAAATCTGCACAGCGTCTGGCTTTTCATATTATGAATATGCCAAAAGATCAGGTAGAGCAGCTGACTTCATCTATAACCGGTGCCAGAGAAAAAGTCCGATACTGTAAGAACTGCTGTACACTGACAGATCAGGAACTGTGCCCTATCTGCAGTAATCCCAAAAGAGACGCCACCACCATCATGGTAGTGGAAAACACCAGAGATCTTGCAGCATATGAAAAAACCGGCAAATACCATGGAGTATATCATGTACTCCATGGTGCGATCTCACCTATGCTTGGGATTGGACCTGACGATATCCGGCTGAAGGAACTGATGCAGCGTCTCCAGAAGGACGTAAAAGAAGTGATTATTGCAACCAATTCTAGTCTGGAAGGGGAAACAACAGCCATGTACATCAGTAAGCTGATTAAGCCTACCGGTATTAAAGTCAGCAGAATCGCCAGTGGTGTTCCTGTAGGCGGAGATCTGGAATACATTGATGAAGTTACACTGCTCCGTGCATTGGAAGGAAGGGTGGAACTTTGAGCCGAAAAAAGGCAACCTCTTCTCAGGTGGCAGAGAAAGCCGGCGTTTCTCAGGCAACTGTTTCCATGATTCTGAACCGCAGAAATAATGTATCTTTTTCGGAAGAAACTGTGGAACGGGTGGAAGCAGCAGCCAGGGAACTGGGTTATGAACTTCCCAGAAGGCATCATGTCCGGTCTGATAAAAAAGAGAAACTGATCGTTGTTTTCTGCCCTACACTTACTAGCCCCTATTATGTACTTCTGCTTCAGGGAATCGAGGCAGTAGCCAATGAAAAAGGGTATGGGGTGTTTACCTGCAATACTCAGAGAGATGCGGGACTGGAGGAAAAATATCTCCGGATGATCCACAATATGAATCCCCAGGGCATTATCTATACATGCAATCCCCATCCGGATTTTCAGCGCAAAGTAGAAAAACTGGCAAAAGAAATCCCCCTGGTAATCATCAGCAACAAAGAAAAAACTACTACGGTAGATGCCATCAATCAGGACAATACCATGGTCGGCCGTCTTATGGCGAGACATCTTCTGGACCTGGGACACAGAGATGTGGCTTTTATTACACCGCCCCTTACTAGGCGGCAGTGGCAGCGTTCCAGAAGAGTTAATGGATTTGTAGAAGAGTTTGAAAAAGAAGGGCTGGAAGGTCATGTCCTTATTAAGGCTGCTGATGAGTCCATGGATAAACAGCTTCCCAGAATGGACTCGGAATATTCCATGGGTTATCATCTTACCAGAGAGCTTCTGGAATCCGGGAGACATTTTACTGCTATTGCAGGACAGAATGACATGATGGCCATTGGCGCCATCGACGCACTGGAAGAATCCAGGGTGCGAGTACCAAAAGATGTGTCGGTGATTGGATGTGACGATATTTTTTATTCCGGTATCAGACGCCTTTCTCTGACTACTATTGACCATTTTGTAGCGCTGAAAGGCAGGGATGCCTGTGACATTATCATACGCAAGATCACTACCAGTGACCAGTTTTATACAGGACTTCAGCCTACCAGTCTTTATAATATAGAATATACCCCGAAGCTGATCGCCCGCAAGACTACTTCCTATGCCCATACAGAGAAAGGTTTCTGGGAAAAAAATAAATTCGAAAAATAAAATTATTAATAATAATTTTATGTTGGAAATCAGATGAGGGCGAATTAAAGGGCAAAAATCAACAGAGATTAATATAGAATTCCTTTTAAATACAGGATTCTTATTAATAAAATACAAAATTATTAATAAAATAATTATTAATAATTTTGTCCCTTCTTGACCTGAGAAAAGTATCTGCTATAATGGGAAATATCAAAGGAAAAACTGTTAAACAGCAAGAACTCAGGAGGGGAAAACATGAAATTTTTTATTGATACCGCTAATGTAGAAGACATCCGTAAAGCTAATGATATGGGAATTATCTGTGGTGTAACCACCAATCCATCTTTGATCGCAAAAGAAGGAAGAGATTTCAAAGAAGTAATCAAAGAAATCACAGATATCGTTGACGGACCTATTAGCGGTGAAGTAAAAGCAACAACTACAGATGCAGAAGGAATGATCGCAGAAGGACGTGAGATCGCAAAGATCCATCCGAACATGGTAGTTAAGATTCCTATGACCGGAGAAGGATTGAAAGCAGTCAAAGTTCTTTCTAAAGAAGGAATCAAAACAAACGTAACTTTGATCTTTTCGGCAAACCAGGCACTTCTGGCAGCAAGAGCAGGAGCAACTTATGTATCTCCATTCCTTGGAAGACTGGATGATATTTCTACAGACGGGCTTCAGCTGATCCGTCAGATCACTGAAATGTTTGATGTGGCAGGAATTGACACGGAGATTATCTGTGCAAGTGTACGTCATCCGATCCATGTAACAGAATGCGCTCTTGCAGGTGCTGACATCGCTACAGTACCGTATAAGGTTCTTGAGCAGATGATTCATCATCCACTGACAGATGCAGGTATCGAAAAATTCCAGAAAGATTACAAAGCTGTATTTGGAGAGTAATTGTAACACTTCATATTAAAAACAGGAGAAGACAATCATGGAAAAATTAGAACTTCAGAAGATTGCGAATGAAGTCCGTAAGGACATTGTCACCGCAGTTCATGCTGCAAAAGCCGGCCATCCGGGCGGATCTTTATCAGCAGCTGATTTATTTACCTACTTATACTTTGAAGAAATGAACATTGATCCGAAAGATCCCAAGAAGGCGGACAGAGATCGTTTTGTACTTTCTAAGGGCCATACTGCACCGGGACTTTATTCTGCACTTGCAGAAAGAGGATATTTCCCGAAAGAAGATCTTAAGACACTTCGTCATCTGGGCTCTTACCTTCAGGGACATCCGGATATGAAACATATTCCAGGTGTTGATATGTCCAGTGGTTCTCTTGGACAGGGAATTTCAGCAGCAGTAGGTATGGCACTTTCAGCAAAACTCAGTGACCAGTCCTACAGAGTATATACTCTTCTTGGTGATGGAGAGATCCAGGAAGGTCAGGTATGGGAAGCTGCTATGTTTGCAGGATTCCGCAAACTTGACAATCTGGTAGTGATCGTGGACAACAACGGACTTCAGATTGATGGAGATATTGCAGATGTATGCTCACCATATCCTATCGATAAGAAATTTGAAAGCTTTAATTTCCATGTGATCAATGTGGCTGACGGTAATGATATGGATCAGCTGAAAGCTGCTTTTGATGAAGCTAAGACTGTAAAGGGAATGCCTACAGCCATCATCATGAAAACTGTCAAAGGTAAAGGTGTATCCTTTATGGAGAACCAGGCAGGATGGCATGGTAAGGCTCCAAATGACGAACAGTATGCACAGGCAATGGAAGATCTGGAGAAAGTAGGTGAAGCATTATGTCAGAAGTAAAGAAAATCGCTACAAGAGCAAGTTATGGAGCAGCTCTGGTAGAGCTTGGTAAAGAACATGAGGATCTTATCGTTCTGGATGCTGACCTTGCTGCAGCTACTCAGACTGGAATGTTCAAAAAAGAATTCCCGGAACGTCATATTGACTGTGGTATTGCAGAATGTAACATGATGGGTATTGCAGCAGGACTTTCTACTACAGGTAAAGTTCCTTTTGCAAGTACTTTCGCAATGTTTGCAGCAGGACGTGCTTATGAACAGCTTCGTAATTCTGTTGCATATCCGAAACTGAACGTAAAAGTTGGTGCTACCCATGGTGGCATCTCTGTTGGCGAAGACGGTGCTACACATCAGTGCTGTGAGGATTTTGCGCTTATGAGAGCAATTCCTGGCATGGTAGTTATGTCTCCTGCTGATGATATTGAAGCCAAAGCAATGGTCAAGGCAGCTTACGAATATGTAGGACCTGTTTATATGCGTTTCGGACGTCTGGCAGTGCCGGTGATCAACGACACACCAGATTACAAATTTGAGATTGGTAAAGGCATCGTTCTTCGTGAAGGTAAAGATCTGACTATTGTGGCAAATGGTCTTTGTGTGGCAGCATCTCTGGAAGCAGCAGAGAAACTGGCAGCAGATGGCATTGAAGCAAGGGTTATCAACATCCATACCATCAAACCTCTGGATGAAGAACTGATCGTTGCAGCAGCAAAAGAAACAGGTAAGGTTGTGACTGTAGAGGAGCATTCTGTAATCGGCGGTCTTGGTGGCGCAGTATGTGAATGCCTTGCGGAGAAAGCTCCTGTTCCGGTTAAACGAATCGGCGTAAATGATGTGTTTGGAGAATCTGGTCCGGCAGTAGCTCTTCTGGAAAAATATGGGCTGGATGCAGAAGGAATCTACAAACAGATCAAAGAGTTTGTATAAAATATTCCTGAGAAAATAAAGGCAGTATTCCTTGCGCAATCTGATCGGCAAGGATAATAACAGTGGAAAGGCGTGTTGTCTGAAGGGCAAAATGACGGAGTACACTGGCGGTATTCACAATCCCTGTGATGGTAATATGTCCCACTGGCGGGAGGTTTTTGTGAACAGCAGCACCTGGGTGTAGGGAGCCATTGGTAATGGTTACGTATCCCAGGTGCTTTTTTTGTCCCAGAGAAGCGTCTACAGCGATGATAAGTCCTTTCGGATGACGATGCTGGATGTAATTCCAGGTGTCCACAAGATTAAGGGCATGGACAGGAAAAGAGAGAGTTCCATAGACAAAAAAATCAGAGGGAATATGGGGGCTCAGAAGCTGCCCTACCCAGGGACCAAGGCAGTCTCCGGTGATCCGGTCTGTTCCGATGCACAAAAAAACGATTTCGGACCATGAAGTTTCATGATGAAAAATACAGCTTTTCAGTGCTTCTGAAATATTTTTTACAGAGTCAGGTCTGCCGGCATCAATATAAAAATTCATAAATATAATATCCTCCATATGTGACAGGCTTTGAGACAGCCTGCATAGCAGTTTGCTGTTTCATTGTATCCTTTATTTCTGGAAAATATACATACTGCAAAAACTGTCGGTAAATTTTGGAAAAAGCCTTTCAGATTCTGCTAAAATCCGCCATACCTCTGTGCTATGCTGTTGGCTGAAGGGGTGATTGGATATGATAGAGGTTATTTACAAGGATGAAAAGCAGGAACCAGACAGTGGGGAAAGTTTTCCGGAACTGCCCAAAAACATACGTCAGATAGGAATTATCAGTGATAATTACAGAATTTACATGGAAGACTATGTGTATACTTTTTTAGGAAAAACTGTTTCCGGAGAAAGAAAAGAAAACAGAGGATGTCTGGCAGTTCTTACAGGGGAGACCAGGTGGAATGGAGGGATCACCTATGTCTTTATAAAAGGTGCTGTCACAGTGGAGGACAGTGAGATTTCAGCAGATCATCTGGATCTTGACGAAAAAATCTGGAAACAGATTCATCAGGAGATTCGGACGTATTTTCAGGGACAGGAGATTACAGGCTGGTTTTTTGGACAGAAATCTCTGTCTATGACTCCCGGAGAGACTTTCCGCAAAACACATCAGAAGTATTTTGGCGCAGATAAGATTCTTATGCTGATGGAGTTGACTGAGAAAGAAGAGGCTTTTTTTCGCTATGAGAATAATTTCCTGAACCGTCAGATGGGATATTATCTTTATTATGAAAAAAATCCCCAGATGCAGAATTATATGATAGAAAAGAATCCGGAATTTTGCGAAGAAAAGTCTGATGAAGTGAAGGATGAAGCAGTGCATACTTTTCGCAGTATCATACAAAAGAAAAATAAAGAAAAAAACCCTGAAGCAGAAGACCACACTTCTGTTTTTTCTTATGCTACAGCAGCCTGCCTTGCTCTGGCACTGGTGCTGGCAGGAGGGCGTTTCTATCAGAATTATCATGAGATTCGGGAAAAGGGACAGAGTGAACAGGCTATTCAGACAGAAGATAACAGTACGAAAAATAGGACACAACAGGTTGCGTCCACTGAAGTTACATTAGTTCCAGTAACGAACACACCTGTTGTAACGCCGGAAACTACGGCTATACTTACACCAGAAGCTGTAACTACAGAAACACCGGGGAATAAAACTGAACAGACAGATCTTTATAAAGAAGAAGCGGATGTACGCAAAGCACAGAAGCGTCAACAGGCAAAACAGAAAGAAACTTCTGCGTCTCCAACAACAAAAAATACTTATGTGATCCGCCCGGGAGATACTTTGTATCAGATCAGCATCAGTAATTACGGAACGATGGATAAAGTGGCAGAAATATGCAGAGAGAATGGAATTGCAGAGGATGAGATTATTTATCCGGGACAAATAATTGTATTGCCCTGAAAATTTTGCTATAATGAACAGGTGACTAAAGAAGCAATAACAAAGGTTGCTGTGTACAGTGACCAATAAAGGAAAACAAAATGGCAAATATATTCCAGAAAATAAAAAGAAAACATAAAAGAAAAAAAATGATGGCACAAAAAGCCAGAAAACAGACCGAAGACGATTATCAGACCAAACTGACCCACCACAGACATGCAGTGCTGAAAAGAACACTTCTTACAGGAACTGCAGTTGTGGTGGCTATCGGGCTTATTGTCTTTTATGTGGAAAAGAGAAGCTATCATTCTTACAAGGTGATTCAGACCAGTGAGCAGGAAGATGTGGTATCTACCAAGTATGAGGAAATGTCGGGCAAGATTCTTCGATACAGTCCGGATGGTGCCTCGTTGGTAGACAGCAAGATGGAGTCCTATTGGAGTTCTCTCTATGAAATGCAGAATCCGGTAGCTGATATTAACGGGGACTGGGCAGTAGTGGCAGATCAGGATGGTACTCTGATCGAGATTTATAATAAAGACGGTGAAACAGGAAATGTAACTGCTTCATACAGCATAGTCAAGGCAAGCGTTTCTTCCACAGGTATGGTTGCGGCTATTCTGGATGGGGGAGATTCTACCTGGATTAATTTTTATGATTCCGATGGCACCCTGATAGCAGAAAATCAGACACATATTGCAGATCCTGGTTATCCTTTGGATGTGGCTGTTTCTGACAGCGGCGATATTATGATGGTTGCCTATCAGTTTGTAGATGGAAGTAATACCACCAGCTATGTAGCATTTTATAACTTTGGTGATGCAGGACAGGCAGCAGATGATCGCATTGTCAGTGGGTATACTTATGATGGGGTAGTTGTTCCCGAGATTACATATCTGGCCGGGAACAGGGCAGTAGCAGTGCGGGACGACGGATTCACACTGTACAGTGGAAACCAGATTCCTAAGGAAACCAATACCATTAAAGTCAAAAACGAAATTGTCAGTACTTTTTATAATTCGGATACGATTGGTCTTGTATTCAAAAATGGAAATAAAGACAAACAGTACACCATGCAGGTGTATGACACAGATGGAAAGCTGAAATTCAAAAAAGATTTTAATGTTCCTTATACTACTATAAAGATGAGCGATGACAATATTCTTCTTTACAACAGCTCCCAGATCTGTGTTATGAACAGCAGAGGAGTGGAGAAGTACAGTGGAACTGTAGATGGAAGCATCAGTAATTTTATCAAGATCGGATGGAACCGTTATCTGCTGGTAATGGATAATGGCGTAAATGTGATCAAATTCAGTTAAGGAGTAGAATATGGGATTAACCTGGCTTGGAATTGTGGTGATCGCTATACTGCTCCTGATGGGATACGGTGGTTATCGCAGAGGCTTTATAAAAGAAATTCTGTCTTTTTTCTTTGTTTTTCTGGCTGTTGCGCTTGCAGGAGTGTTTAATCCCGGAGTCAGCGCCTTCCTGAAAGAAAAAACACCGCTTTATGAAACGCTGCAGGGAAGTATCAATGGACTGTCTTATCTGATTTCATATGTTATGGCATCCCTTGCCATAAAAGCGGCCAGCTGTATTCTGGATATCATTGCAGGACTTCCGTTAATAAATACAGCCAACAGATTTACAGGGGCACTGATAGGTTTGCTGAAAGGAACTGTGTTTATTTGGCTGGCGTTTCTGTTTGTTACGGTGCTGTACAGTACAGACATTGGAAAACAGGGGCTAGACCTGATCCAGAAAGATAGTTTTCTGAGCGTCCTATACAGATATGATGTGTTTGTAAGAATACTGATACAATAACAGGATGATATTACCCGCTTCGTCAGAAGCGGGTGATTTTTTGCAATAAATATAAGTTTAAAAAACTTTAAAAAAGTTGTTGACAAACCAAAAACCTTATGATAGGATATACAAGTCGTCGAGATAAACGACACAACACTTCAAAAAAACATAAAAAACTTCAAAAAAAGTTCTTGACAAGTTTGAATGAATGTGGTAAAGTAAATGAGCTGCTTGAGTGAGCAGACACAATGAACATTGATAACTAAACAGTGAAACACATACGATTCTCGAAAATTTCTTTTAATTAAATTTTTAAGAACAAACCTTAAAACAGTAAAACGGGAAGATAGCCAAGTGTTGTCTGACCGGTATCAAACACTTTATCAGAGAGTTTGATCCTGGCTCAGGATGAACGCTGGCGGCGTGCTTAACACATGCAAG
>URXG01000009.1 GCA_900551715.1 uncultured Blautia sp.
ACATCACAGGACCGAAGATTGTTACAGCAGAAACAAAGAAAGCTATGAAACAGATCCTTACAGACATTCAGGATGGTACATTTGCAAAAGAATTCCTGCTTGACATGTCTGATGCAGGAAAACAGGTTCACTTCAAAGCAATGAGAAAACTTGCTTCTGAGCATCCATCAGAAAAAGTTGGTGAAGAAATCCGTAAACTGTACAGCTGGAACGGCGAAGATAAACTGATCAACAACTAAGTAGATTCCATAATAAAAAGAGCGATATATTTGGCTTATAGCCGGATATGTCGTTTTTTTTTGAGTAAAAATGTCGGAATTTGACGAACGAATTTCATTGACTTTCATCCGGTCAGAAGGTAAGATAAAACCATCTTAACTGTTCAGTATCCTCACAGTTAAGCGTCAATAAAGCAGGAATTCATATCCTGCATGGAATCCTTCTTCTGAAGGAAATCATTATTTATCCCATATTTTTCTAACTGAATAGTAATTAATACAGTGGGAAGTCGTGCCTTTCTGCTGTATGGAAAGAGAGAACATGCCTATGACAGAAGACCTGCGGGGCAGGTCCCCGCCTACTAAATTACAGAAAGAAGGTCGGAAATGAAAACAGCAGAAAAAACTGGCAGATTTCTGTTTGTATTGTTCCTTTTGTTTTGTACTCTTATCCTCACCCTGCCCTGCAGAGGAATTACTGTGGACATTGTGCTGTCCGGTTCTATGGAACCGGGAATAAAGACAGGCGGAATTGTGTTTACAGATACGACTCAGGTGGAACCGGAGCCAGGTGATATTATCACTTATAAGCTGGGTGAAACATTTGTTACACACCGAGTGATCCGAAAAGAAAAAGAAAAATACATAACAAAAGGAGATGCAAATGACAGGGAAGATGCACTTCCGGTGTCAGAATCTCAGATCAGAGGAACCGTAGTTTTTGCACTGCCCTGGTTGGGTTATCTGGCAGCATTACTGAAACAGAAAACAGTTTTTATGATACTGGCACTTATGATGGTGCAGGAAATAATATTTGGAATGACAAGATGGAAAGGAGAGCACAGAAAGAGTCTGCGCGGGAAAATTATATGAGAAAAAATACTATGGATCAGAGCATGGAAAACAACAACATGAAAAAAAGAAACATGAAAAAAACTACAGCCAAGGCACTGGTGATCACTGGTGCAATCTGTCTGGCAACTGTAGGTGGTGTATCTGCATTTCTTACAGATTATGATAAAGCCACTAACCAGTTTACTGTTGGTAAAGTGGATATTGATCTGGATGAGCCTGGATGGAAACCGGAAGATCATACAAAACTGGAACCTGGGGAAGTAATCAGCAAAGATCCACAGATTACCAATACAGGTACCAATGATGCCTTTACTTATCTGGAAGTGTCTGTTCCCATGAAAGAAGTAACTGCAGCACTGGAGGACGGAACCAGACAACCAACGAAATTACAGGAACTGTTTTCTTTTACAGCCAAGGACAGTTGGACAAGACTGGATTCCAAAAAAGTTGGAGATTCACAGGTATATGTATATACTTATAACAAAATTTTGAAAGCCAATGAGACTACAGAAACATTGTTTGATACAGTAAAATTTCTGAATATTACCGAAGGACCTCTGGATGGTGTGGAACTGGAGATTCCCGTAAGAGCTTACGCTATTCAGACGACAGGAACTGGTGGAAGCGGAAGTATTCTGGATCAGGCAAGAGCAGCTTATGAGAAATATGTAAATCAGAACAAGGGATCAGAGGGCAAAACCACAGCCTGATTTGATCAGTAGGGATCAACAGCATGAAAAGAAAAAAGACATGGATGATTCTGGTGATTCTTACAGGGATTTTTGTGGGAGCACAGGGGACGACAGCGTATCAGACTGCATTTGATCTCAGACAGAATAAAGTACGGGTAGGATACAACCATACGGAGATTGAGGAGGAATTTCCTGCTCCGTCTCCCATACCCGGAAACAGAGATGAAGAGTTTGTCAAGAAAGTACAGATCAGCAATCGGACATCTCAGGCAGAGGGAGGAAGCGTAGACTGTTATGTACGAGTTTCCCTTGGATATTCCAACAGCGATATTGGTAATGCAGTAACACTGAAAAATCTGGATGAGGTTCACTGGAAAAAAGAGCAGGATGGATTTTATTACTATAAAGAAATACTGAAAGAAGGAGAGACAACAGCTCCACTTTTTACAGGCTTCTTTATAGAAGAATCAAAAATAAAAAAAGAGTATCTGGAATATCTGAAGAATTTTGAAATTCAGGTTTATGAGGAATCTATACAGGCATCGCCTTTTAAAGATTATCAGAGTGCCTGGGCACATTATCAGGATTGGGTCTGAAAGGACAGGTGAGAGATCATGAAAAGAAAAATTAAGACAGGGATGATCGCTTTGGGTTGCTGCATTCTGGTAATGACAGGTGTTTATGGAGCCTTTACAGACAGACTTTCCGTTACCAACCATATAGTAACCGGAGATGTGCATATAGGAATACAGGAATTTACCAGAATAAATAAAATTGAGAAAAATTATACAGATCCTGGAACTATACTGCCTGGAATGAAAATATCCAAGATTCCCAGGATCATAAATAAAGGAATGCCCTGCTGGATCAGGGCACGCCTTATTTTTTCTAATAAAAGGGACAGTGTGGAGGGACTGGATGAGAGTAATATCAAAGGGATATCTGAAAAATGGATAAAAAAAGGAGATTATTATTATTACAAAAAAATTCTGGGAAAATCTGAAAGTGCAGATTTTTTTCAGGAAGTCAGTGTTCCAAAAAAATGGGATAATGAACATGCATTACAGAAACTTGGAATTGAAATTCGGGCGGAAGCTATACAGGCTGCCAATTTCAAACCGGATTTTACAGCTATGTCCCCTTGGGGAAACCAGACTATACAGGAATGTGTGCATGAAGAAAATGGACAGTTGCTGAAACAGAAAGAAAAACAGAAAATGTCAGTGGAATTCAATGGAAAGGCACATAAACTACTGGCTGTGCCGGATGATTTCTTTGGAAATCTGGGTGCTGTAATGCCTGGTGATGAATGTAAAGATACGATTACTGTATCCAATACTACCGGACAGGAAGCAGAGATATTTTTCCAAACAAGTGTGAAAGGCAGAAACAAACTAAAAAAACAGATTCTGAAAGAAATAAAACTGAAAATATATCTGGATAAAAAGCTGAAATACAGAGGTACACTGGATTCCAGACCTCTGGAAGAAAATCATTCTCTGGGTGTATTTGAAAGTGGTCAGGAACGAGAGCTGGAATTTGTACTGGAAATTCCAAAAGAATGGGATAACAGCAGGGCAATGAAAGAAACAGATGTAACCTGGATTTTTACAGTAGACAATGATGAAACAGATATTTCCGTCAATGAGAAGGAAAACAGTTCCGGTTACAGAGAGCCTGCAAATTCTCAGGCACAAAGCCACGAAGCATCCAGAAAAAATAGTGTAAAAACAGGAGATGAAAGCAGACTGTATCTGTTTGTGCTTTTGCTGGTAAGTTCAGGGATTTTTGCAGTTGCTGTTGCAAAAAATAAAAAGGAAGGTGATGGACATGATTAAAAAGATCGCTTCTTTTTTGCTTGTAGTATTTCTGCTGGTTACGTTAACTGTTTCTGTCGGCGCACAGGAACTGAATCTGAGATTTCCTGAAGAGACAACAGGAGAGAGTATAGAAGAACCAGTTCTGGAAGATTCGAAAAATGATTTGCCGGAGGATGATTTTACTGCCGATGATGGAGAGGATATTTCAGAGGAAATTCAGCCAGAAGAAAAGGATGATCAGGATATTTCTTTGGAAGAGGAACCGGAAGAAGAGGAAGCTTCAGCGGAGCCGGAAGAGGATGGACTTGATGAGTCAGAAGAAGATGTCTTTCATGACTCTGAACAGGAAGAATTTTTATCTTTTGGTGCGGCCCGGGCTGCAAACAGCAATATTGCAGTAAAAAAAATCAACTCTTCTTATAATCTGGATGAAGATTATGCGTTTGCCTATGGGTACAGAAAAGGAAAAACAACCCTGACTGTTCAGAATGGCAGTGCTTCTCTTCTGACCAGGCTGGACAAGCAGTTTGGCATTGAAACGCCGCGAAAAGGACTTGCCTGTGACTTAAGTGGTACATCAGAAAGTGGAAAATATGTTGCACGATATACGAATGTAGGAGATTATCTGGGGAACGCTGTGGATCTTCGGATTACTGTTACCAGATGGACAGGAATCTACACAGAAAAAAAGGGCGAAGATGGTACTTTTATCACACCAAGTATTGTCTTTTATTCCAACAGGATCGGTGCCAATATCATTGCAGTAAAACGTGTGAATTTTAAATTCGATTTTTTGAAGACAGGGACAAACCAGAAAATCAATCTGAAATGTCATATGACCATACAGGATATAGACGATACCCAGTCTGTGCGATTTTTTGATCATGGAATTGGACAGGGAGAGCCTACACAGGTTTATCTCAGTCAGGATAATTATCTTACAGTAGAAAGAGGTGACGGATGTACAGATATTGTTTCAGCAGAAGGAAAGACAGACTCTACAGATCATAAAGCATGGGTACAGGTAGATTATGAAAAGGAACTGCTTTTGGGATATGATATGGGAGACAGCTTTGGAAGAGGAAAAGGAAATTCCATACTTTTTCTGGCAACGCCGGCAGTTCTTGGTCAGTACCGGATATTAAGTCCTATAAAACGGATAGGTGGAAGAGGGCAGAGCTATAACGAAATGGAACTGCACAACTCTATGGACAGTTCTAAAGAAATTATATCAGGAACGGAATTTGATTATGTAATTGAGCAGAGAATCCTTCCAGGTATCTATGGTACATTTATAATCAGAGATGCTCTGGACTCCTGTCTTACTTACCAGGGCGCGGAAATTACAACTTTGTCCGGGTATAATGTGACGAAAAAATTTGATATCAGTCATGATAAAAAAACAAATATTCTTGTTTTTCAGGCGCAGAATTCTTTCCTCAGCAGTGAAGAAGCTTTTAATGATGTAACTTATCTATTCAGGATTAAAGTAAAAGCCGGAAGTGACCGTACTATTGTAGACCATGGTCACAATGATGGCAGAGCCTACTGGTATATGAAAAATAATGCAACCAGACTTTTTGGAACGGCTTCTGAAGATACCAACAACTGCTGGGTAAAAGGGCGGGTGACCGGAAGCTATTTTATCAATAAAGTAGATGAGTATGATCATAATATTCAACTGAAAGGTGCAGAGTTTGTACTGGAACAGTGGGATAATACTGTAGATCAGTATGTGGATTCCGGAAAGCAGATTGTCTTTAATGAGGAAACAGGTCTTTATGAAACTGGTCTGTTAAAAAGGACAAAGACCAATGGAGGAAAATTCAGGATCACTGAAACAAAGGCACCGGAAGGTTATATCTGTGACTGGAGTAAGGAGTTCAATCTGATGGATTTGCCGTCTGAAAGCACCATTACAGCAGAAAACCAGCTGGAAAAACTTCTGGAAGGAAAAATCCAGATTGCCAAAAAAATTCTGGAAAAAGATATTGTATGGGCACATGGTAATCCTGTGTTCCGTTTCGTTATTACAGGAAAGGATGCAAGAGGAGCAGAACACAGTTATGAGGATTATGTGGAATTCAAAAAAGGCAGCTATTCCAGAGTCGGCGATTATGCATGGATGATCTGTACGGTTACAGGAATACCGGAAGGAACTTATACCATAAGTGAAAAAGAAACCCTTCGTTATCGTTTTAAAAATCTTATGGCAGGTTCAGAAAATGTAACAGTTTCCGGAAAATCAGGAACAGCAGTTCTGGAAAGAAAAAACCTTAATGCATCAGTGGTTTTTGAAAATGAAAAGACCAGATTTGACGGTTACAGCCATACAGATGTAATAAGAAATGTTGTTCCATTACAGTAATACCTGGGTTATTGTGAAGGTCGTAAACTGCAGGCATTCTTAACTAACTGTTGCAATATACTGGCTTAAAGTGGCAAAATATGTTATAATTTACAGGAAAAATTACAGAAAAAGAGATGAAGGCATTATGAGTTGGTATAACGAAGCAATTTTTTATCACATTTATCCTCTGGGACTTACCGGAGCACCGAAACAGAATGAATATGGCGAACCTGTTCACAGGCTGAATACATTACTGCCATGGATTGACCATATCAGAAAGATTGGCTGTACTGCATTATATATCGGTCCGCTGTTTGAGAGCGTAGGACATGGATATGAGACTACAGACTACCGGAAACTGGATTCCCGGCTTGGAACCAATGATGATCTGAAAAAATTTGTAAAGGTCTGCCACCAGAAGGGAATACGGGTGATTTTTGATGGTGTGTTCAATCATACCGGCAGAGATTTCTTTGCATTTAAAGATATCCAGAAAAACAGAGAGCATTCCAGATATCTGAACTGGTACTGTAATGTGAATTTTTACGGAAATAATGAATATAATGACGGATTTTCCTATGAAAACTGGGGTGGATATAATCTCCTGGTGAAATTAAATCAGAGAAATCCGGAAGTGAAAGATTATATCTGTGACGTGATCCGTTTCTGGGTATCAGAATTTGATGTAGATGGAATCCGCCTGGATGCAGCAGATGTTCTGGATTTTGATTTTATGAAGGCTTTGCGTCATACGGCAGAAACTGTAAAACCAGATTTCTGGCTTATGGGCGAAGTGATCCATGGAGATTACAGCAGATGGGTAAATGGTGAGACTCTTCACAGCGTGACCAATTATGCACTGCATAAGGCACTTTACAGCGGACATAATGATCATAACTATTTTGAAATTGCCCATACAGTAAAATATCTGCAGAATATGGGAAATCTGGATCTTTACAATTTTGTGGATAACCACGACGTGGAACGTATTTATACCAAGCTTTCCAACAAAGCTCATTTTGCACCGGTCCATGTGTTACTTTATACTTTACCCGGAATCCCAAGTATTTATTATGGATCAGAGTTTGGAATCGAAGGACGCAAGGAACGAGGATCTGATGACAGTCTGCGACCTGCACTGGATCTGAAGGACTATGAGGATGCATTAAAGAAAAATCCATGCACGGCACTGGTAAGTGCCCTTGGTAGGGTGAGACAGGCAGTTCCTGCCTTAAGCTATGGCAGTTATGCAGAACTTATGCTTACCAATCGTCAGTATGCTTTTGCCCGGGATCTGAAAGGCGTACGTGTGATCGTAACAGTAAATAATGATGACAACGAAGCATTTATGAATCTTCAAACAGGAAACGTCAGTGAGTATACAGGGGTTTTATCCGGTCAGCATATAAGTGTTCAGGACGGTCATATTCAAGTGGCAGTTGCAGCCAACAATGGCGAAATCTGGGTTCCGTCAGAAGTACTGAAAGACAGTGCAGAATATTCTGTAGAAGTGCAGACAGAGCCTGAAAAATCCGAAACAGAAGAACCAGATATGAAAGAACCAGATATGAAAGAACCAAATCCAGAAGAAACAGTGTCTGAAGTTTCTGAAACACAGATTGAAACAAATGAAAATGCTGAGAATACAGTATCTGTGAACAAAACACCGGAAGAGATGACGGTAGAAGAACTGCAGGCTGCCATTCTTGCAAAAATGGCAGGAAACGGACCGGTAACAGACCAGATGAAAAAGACTGTTTATGATAATATCTGGCATGAGTCTCTGGTAAACTGGATCAAGAGTTTCCGATAAATATTCTGGCAAGGTTGCTGGGGACAGAGTGAACAGTAATGACCGGAGGGATTTTTTCTCTCCGGTCATTAAAAAACAGTTGCAAAATTACTGCTGTCTTGTTATAATATTTCTCACCGGGGTATGGCGTAGCTTGGTAGCGCGCACGGCTGGGGGCCGTGAGGTCGCAGGTTCAAATCCTGTTGCCCCGATTGAGTATATGCTTTGTTACTGTTCACAGGTAATATTCCGCGAGGTGTTTTGCCATGAATATGGCAAAATCCCGAGACATACGGGGCAAAATCCCATCACCGAAGGTGATTTGGAATGGATTTTGACCAAGTTACTGTGAACGGAGTGAACAGTAACTATGCTTTCATGACATTAATCCTTGACAGGAAAGAACAGTCGTGTTAGCCTGTATTTATTCAATAAGTGAAATGCGATGATGAGGAATAGTACATGAGGTACCGGAGTACAGAGAACTGTCGGTTGGTGTGAGACAGTGGATGGCAATCATGGAACTCGCCTTGGAGCTTCTGCCCGAACTTCCGTAAGGAACAGTAGACGCAGACGGTTTCCACCGTTATATGGAGAGGATATAAGGATTTTTATAATTCCGTATCCCTTGAGTGTATGAACCCTTCATAAATAAGAGTGGTACCGCGAAGGCAGTTGTCTTTCGTCTCTTACAGTAGTCTGTAGAGATGAGAGATTTTTTTTTGTCAGAAATTCAAAAGAACATAAGAAAAGTGGAGGTAAGACAATGAAAAATGTAAGCAAATATCAGAGACAGTATTTTATGCCGCCTGTTAAATGCATGAAATGGGCAGAGAAAGAATATGTAGATAAAGCACCGATCTGGTGCAGCGTAGACCTTCGTGACGGAAATCAGGCACTGGTAATTCCAATGAGCCTGGAACAGAAGATTGATTTTTTTAAACTTCTTGTAAAAATTGGTTTTAAAGAGATCGAAGTTGGCTTTCCGGCAGCTTCCGAAACAGAATATACTTTTATCCGTACACTGATCGAACAGAATCTGATTCCTGATGATGTTACTATTCAGGTACTGACACAGGCGAGAGAACACATTATCCGCAAAACGTTTGAGGCAGTCAAAGGTGCTCCGAAGGCCATAGTTCATGTTTACAACTCTACCTCTGTTGCACAGCGTGAACAGGTATTCAGAAAGTCAAAAGAAGAGATCCTGAAGATTGCAGTGGAAGGTGCCACACTTCTAAAAGAACTGGCAGACCAAACAGAGGGAAATTTCCAGTTTGAATACAGCCCGGAGAGCTTTACAGGAACAGAACCGGAATATGCACTGGAAGTCTGCAATGCAGTTCTGGAAGTATGGAAACCTACTGCTGACAACAAAGCAATCATTAACCTGCCTGTAACTGTACAGCATTCCATGCCTCATGTGTATGCGAGCCAGGTTGAATATATGTGCGGTAATCTGAAATATCGTGAAAATGTTATTGTATCCCTTCATCCACATAATGACAGAGGTTGCGGTGTGGCAGATTCCGAAATGGGACTTCTGGCAGGTGCAGACAGGATCGAAGGAACACTTTTCGGAAACGGAGAACGTACAGGTAATGTAGACATTGTTACACTTGCCATGAACATGTTCTCACAGGGCGTGGATCCGGAACTTGATTTCTCTGATATGCCTCATGTATGTGAAGTATACGAAGAATGCACAGGAATGAAAGTAGATGAAAGAAGCCCATACAGTGGTGCTCTGGTATTTGCAGCATTTTCCGGTTCTCATCAGGATGCCATTGCCAAGGGAATGCACTGGAGAGAAGAAAAAGATCCAGGCCGTTGGACAGTTCCATATCTGCCTATTGATCCTACAGATGTAGGAAGAAATTATGATGCAGATGTTATCCGTATCAACAGCCAGTCTGGTAAAGGTGGCGTAGGTTATATCCTTGAGACCAAGTACGGACTGAACCTTCCGCCGAAAATGCGTGAAGCTATGGGATATGCAGCAAAAGCTGTTTCTGACCACAGCCACAAAGAACTTCATCCGGATGAAATTTTCAATCTGTTCAAAAAGACTTTCGAGAATGTTGTGGAGCCGTATAGCATTAATGAATTTCATTTCCAGCAGAAAGATGGCGGAATCACCACACAGGTTACTTCTACTTTTAATGGCAGAACCATTACCACAGAAGCAACTGGAAACGGACGTCTGGATGCAGTCAGCAATGCACTGAAGAAAGCATATGAGCTGAAATTTACTCTGGTAACTTATCAGGAACACGCTCTGGAAAAGAGTACAAGTTCCAAGGCAATTGCTTATGTAGGTATCCAGAAACCAGATGGAACTCTTTCCTGGGGAGCTGGTGTGGATCCGGATATTATTCGTGCATCTATCGACGCTCTGGTAACTGCAATCAATAACCGCTAAAAAAAGAGCAGAAAAGCCTTTTTCAGAATGTAGAGGAACTACAGAATCCACATTTTGAAAGGGCTTTTTTTATGGAAAATTCACAGAAATAGGATTCTCACTGGAAATTAAATAAAAATCCTGCTAATATTAAATAAGGTATGTCTGTTTATAAAATAGAGCATAAGAAAGGATTGAAAATTCACATGTTGAAGATAAAAAATTATGTGAAAGTAAAAAGCATTGAAGAAGCCTATGAGCTCAATCAGAAAAAAACAGCCTGTGTATTGGGTGGAATGGTATGGCTGAAAATGGGAAACCGAAATGTTTCTACTGCAATAGACCTCTCCGGACTTGGACTTGATACCATACAGGAACATGATGATGAATTTGTGATCGGATGTATGACATCTCTTCATGATCTGGAAACAAACCAGGCGCTTCATGAATATACACATGGAGCTATGAGAGAGAGCCTCCGGCATATTGTCGGAGTACAGTTCCGAAACTGTGCTACAGTAGGCGGCAGTATCTATGGCCGTTATGGATTTTCTGATGTACTGACTATGTTTCTGGCTATGGATACCTGGGTGGAGCTTTATGAAGCAGGACGTGTGCCTCTGACAGAATTTGCAGATATGAAAAAAGACAACGATATTCTTGTAAATATCATTATCAGAAAGACACCGTTATTCTGCTGTTATCTCAGTCAGAGAAATACAAAGACAGATTTTCCTGTGCTGACCTGTGCAGCATCTCTGATCGGAGATGAAGCGAGAACTGTGATCGGTGCCAGACCTGCCAGAGCAAAGGTGGCAGAAGATAAAGAGCAGATTCTTGCGGGATTTGCAGGAATGTCCAGAAAACAGAAAGAAGAAGCAATTGAGAAATTTGCTGATTATGCAGCGCATAATGTGATCACATCAGGAAATATGAGAGGATCAAAAGAATACAGATCTCTCCTTGTAAAAGTTCTTACAAGAAGAGCCTGGGAAGCAGTAGGAGGAATGATAAAATGAACATTAGTTTCTGGTTGAATGGTGTACACCGTCAGGATGAAGTTGAGGCAGATACCCTTCTTATTGATTTTCTCAGAGAAAGAGGCTGCCACAGCGTAAAAAGAGGCTGTGAGACTGCCAACTGTGGCCTTTGTACAGTGCTGATGGATGATAAAGCGATTCTGTCCTGCTCTATGTTGGCTGCCCGGATTGATGGAAAGAAAATCGTTACACTAGAAGGAATGCAGAGAGAAGCACAGGAATTTGGAAGTTTCCTGGCGAATGAAGGTGCAGAACAGTGTGGATTCTGTAATCCGGGATTCATTATGAATGTTTTTGCCATGCTTCGTGAGATCAAAGAACCTACAGAAGAGCAGATTAAAGAATATCTTGCAGGAAATCTGTGCAGATGTTCTGGCTTTGTTTCTCAGACAACAAGTATTCTTAAATTCCTGAAATACAAAAAAGCACAGGAGGAGGCATAAAATGAAATATGTAAATCAACCTGTACGCAAAACGGATGCAATGGCGCTGGTAACAGGAAAACCTGTATATACCGATGATCTGGCACCAAAGGACTGCCTGATCGTAAAAGTCCTGAGAAGTCCTCACGCCAATGCCTGGGTAGAAGAGATTAAAACAGGAAATGCCATGAAAGTGCCGGGGATCGCCTGTATCCTTACATATAAAGATGTGCCGCAGAAGCGTTTTACTCTCGCAGGACAGACTTCGCCGGAAATGAGCCCGGATGACCGGCTGATCATTGATCGTCATGTACGTTTTGTGGGAGATACAGTAGCGATTGTTGCAGGTGAAACAGAAGCAGCAGTAGATAAAGCTATGAAAAGAATCAAAGTAGAATATCGGGTGGAACCGGCTGTTCTTGATATCCATAAAGCAAAAGATAATCCGGTGGTGGTCCACCCGGAAGAGAACTGGAAACTGAAAATCCCTCTTGGTGGTGATAATAAACGTAATCTCTGTGCTTCGGCAGTAGAAGAACATGGAGATGTGGATGAAGTTCTTCGTAACTGTAAATATACAGTAGAAGAGACTTATCACACCAAGGCCAACCAGCAGACTATGATGGAGACTTTCCGTACAGCCTGTTATATGGATCATTTTGGCAGACTGATCGTACTTTCTTCTACACAGATTCCTTTTCATGTAAGAAGGATTGTAGGAAGAGCCCTGGATATTCCCTCATCTAAGGTGCGTGTTATCAAACCAAGGATTGGTGGAGGCTTTGGGGCAAAACAGACTTCTGTCAGTGAAATTTATCCGGCTGTTGTTACCTGGAAAACAGGTCGTCCATCCAAGATGATCTTTTCCAGATATGAGTCTATGATCTGTTCTTCTCCACGTCATGAAATGGAGATTAAAGTCCGGGTAGGTGCAGATGAAAATGGAATTGTTAAGGCTATTGATGTGTACACCTTGTCCAATACAGGGGCTTTTGGAGAGCATGGCCCTACCACTGTAGGATTGAGTGGCCATAAATCTATCGGACTTTATCGCCACACGGAGGCATATCGCTTTGCCTTTGATGTGGTTTACACAAATATGCAGGCAGCAGGTGCTTATCGTGGATATGGAGCAACACAGGGTATTTTTGCAGTGGAGTCAGCGGTAAATGAACTTGCTCACAAAATGGGGATAGATCCGGTGAAGATTAAAGAACTGAATATGCCTGTAGAAGGCGAACCCCTTCCGGGATATCCGGATGTACCTGTGGCACAGAGCTGCAGTATGGACAGATGTATGGCAAGAGCCAAGGAAATGATGAACTGGGATGCCAGATATCCTTTTAAAGATATGGGAAATGGTAAAGTCCGAGGGGTTGGTGTTGCCATGGCAATGCAGGGATCTTCCATTGCAGGAGTCGATGTTGGTGGTGCTGATATCAAATTAAACGAGGATGGTTCCTACACACTGGCATTGGGCTGTACAGATATGGGAACAGGATGTGATACCATACTGGCACAGATGGCAGCAGACTGTCTGGAAACTTCCATGGAAAATATTGTAGTGTTCAGCGTGGATACGGATATTTCCCCTTATGATTCTGGTTCTTATGCGTCTTCAACCACCTATACTACAGGAATGGCTGTTATAAAAGCCTGTGCAGCATTAAGAGAAAAAATCTGTGAACTTGGTGCAGAGATGTTGGAAACAGAGAAAGAAAAAGTGGATTTTGACGGTTCCTTTGTATATTGCACGGAAGAGGAAGAAAAGAAAGTTTCTCTGGAACAGGTTGCATTAAAGAGTACCTTCTTTAATAATATTGAACTTCAGGCTGTGAAGGAACATTCTTCACCAATCTCACCGCCGCCATTTATGGTGGGCATGGCTGAGGTAGAAGTAGATAAAGAAACAGGAACCGTGGAGCTTCTGGATTATGTGGCAGTTGTTGACTGCGGAACACCTATCAACCCCAATCTGGCTCGTGTACAGACTGAAGGAGGAATTGCCCAAGGTGTTGGAATGGCTCTTTTTGAAGATGTACAGTACACAGATAAAGGCAAGATCCGAAATAACTCTTTTATGCAGTATAAGATACCGACCAGAGAAGATATTGGAAACATACGTGTGGATTTTGAGTCCAGTTATGAACCAAGTGGTCCTTTCGGGGCGAAATCCATTGGAGAACTGGTTATAGATACACCATGTCCGGCAATTGCAGAAGCCGTTTATAATGCAACGGGCGTAAGGGTGAGAGAACTTCCGATCACACCGGAAAAAGTAGCAATGGGAATTCTGAAGAAAGAGCTGGAAAAATAATATGGCAATTGCGATCAAAGGGCTGCTGGCACTGTTCTGGCTGTTGGCAGTTCCGTTTGCGGCAGGTATTCCTTTTTTACAGAAAAAACAGAAATGCATGGCACCTGAATATCTGCTGGTTGGATACCTGGTATTGTTTTCTGTTACAGAAGTTCTGACACTTTTTGCAATCTGGAAGAAATTACCTCTGCACCTTCTTACTATGGGATACGGAGGAATTTCTCTGATGCTTGCAGCTGTGGGGATATTCTGCTTTGCAAAAAACAAAAGACACCTGTCGGATATTTTTGCCAAAAATACTTCTGTATATTTCTGGATGGCAGTTCTGGTAATTGTCTTTCAGACTGTTATGTGTGTGTTTCTTGCACATATGGATGCAGATGACTGTATGTATGTGGCAAATGCGACTACCAGTGTCCATACAGATACTGTATTTCAGATAAATCCTTACACAGGCAGAGAATATACAAGACTTCCGGAAAGGTATGTACTTTCTCCTTTTCCTGTTTTCCTGGCTGTAGTCAGTCAGCTGAGTGCAGGACTCCATCCGGCGATTATGGCACATATGATCTTTCCGGCAGTATTTCTTCCGGTGTGTTATATGGTACAGTATCTCCTTGGAAGAAAATGGTTCAGTGAGGTTCAAAATGCAGTGGGGATCTATCTTTTTCTGGTAGCGTTGATCACAGGATTTTCTGCCTATTCTGTATATAATGCAGGATGTTTCCAGATGGTCAGAATCTGGCAGGGAAAGGCTCTGCTTGCAGGTATGTTGCTGCCGGTGGTATTTTATCTCAGTATGTGTATTTACCTGGGAAATGAAAAAGGATATTCCTGGCTGCTTCTGGGAATGGCAGATATGAGTTGTTGCCTTCTGTCGTCTATGGGGGTAATCCTTGCACCACTTGTGGCAGGCTGTTTTCTTATAGTCAGTCTGATAACAAACAGAAATATTCATCATGTATGGAAAACTCTGCTGTGTTTTATTCCGTCTGTGATTCTGGGCGGAATCTATATCTGGATTTCGTAGGAGGCAACATTCATGAGAGCAATTTTTGAACAGACAGTACAGTTCTGGCAGTATTACTGGGGAAGTAGTATATTTCCATGGCTTCTGGGAATTGTAGTGCTGTATCTTCTGGTATGGAAACGGAAAAACCGATACACTAAGTACATTCTGGGATATCTGGCAGTGGCACTTTTCATCTTTTTCTGTCCGGTAACAGCAAAGATCATACAGAAATGTATTGGAGAACTTGTCTACTGGAGAGTTTTGTGGATTTTGCCTTCAGCACCGGTTCTGGCGTACGGTATGACGGAATTTCTGAAAGACCGGAAAGGGCTCCTGCAGTTTGTGTGTGTGCTGCTCTGCGGTGGAATGATCATTCTCTGTGGGAAAGAATTTTACAGGGAAGGCTATTACAAAAAAGTCCACAATTATCAGCAGGTTCCCGATGAAGTAGCAGGAATTTGTGAACTGGTAAAGGCTGATGCAGGAGAAGAAGAAATCTGTCTGGCGGCAGATAATTATATTTCTCCGTATGTGAGAGTTTACGATCCTTCTATAACTATGGTTTTTGGAAGAGAAGGAAGAGGAAACGGAAAAAAAAGATCTGTACATCTTTATCAGGAAATTAATTCGCCGGCAATTGATTATGGAAATCTGGGAAGGTACGGAAATAAAATAAACTGTGGTTATCTGGTGGCATCTGTTGCCAGTGAAGAACAGAAATCCCAGTTGGAAAAATGGGGTTATACAGAAATCGGCACAGTAGGAAATTATGGAGTATATAAACTGAAAAAATAAAATTATTTGTTTAATTACCTAATTGTGTCTGAAAAAGAAAAAACTTTACTTTTCAATGTGAGTATGGTAATATATCATGTGTCAGGAATATTTTAAGTGGGAAATATTTCCGAATGTTTTCCCATTTTGGAAATTTCCTGATCTGCACCTGTAGCTCAGTGGATAGAGCAGTGGTTTCCGGTACCAAAAGATAAATGCAGAAAATTAAGAAATATAAAGGAAAATAAAGAATAGAATAAAAAAGTTCCCCATTGTTTCCCCATTAACAATAAAAACTTGTTGATGTCTGGAAAAAATAATGGGGAACTTTTTTTGATTATTATTTAAGGTTAAGACCATGTAGTCAGCCTGGTATTAACATAGTAAAACAAAAGTTAGATAGTACATATTGTATATACAATATTTTTTTGGAATTGAATTTTATGACGCTTTTAGAACAAAAAAACAGGATAAATAATAATTGTGTTTAAAAACAACACAATTTATAGAGAGACAAATTTCACAGCAAATGAGTCTTTTTTTACTTTTTATTCTGGATAGGCAGCAGTTGATCTCGTATTTTGCCCTATGATCCATTTTACACTGACAGGCAGAGAAGTTTACACCGGAACAGCTAGAAACGATTCTGGACTGAATATGAATGCATAGAGCAGGTGTATATGCTGAGGATGAGAGAGTAAAGACCGGATTCGTTGATCCAGACTGGATACTGAGTTCTTCCCATACTGTCTGTAATGGATGGGGCGTCTGCAAGACCACCCATCTTATCTTCATCAGAAATATTCTTACGAATAGCTTGTGCTGTATCACTATATCCTAATGCTTCAGCTACATCTTTCCCATTAAAACCAAGGTTCATCATTAATCATCAGAGTTCTGCAATGTAGCCACCAGTCTTACGAATAGCCGGGAGTACTTCTGCTGTTACCCAGTGTTTGAACTGTTTGGCTGTTGGAAGTTTGCTGCTGAGGATGAGAGAGTAGAGGCCGGATTCGTTGATAATGGTAGCTTTACTCTTGTAATTCGAACCACTGTCGGGAATCACGACACTGGTTTTGTCTTCATCTGAAACATGTCTTGAAAGTGCATCTCTTCCATTACTGTATCCTAAAGCTTCTGCTACATCCTTTCCCACAAACCAAGGCTCATTATCAATAGTAAGAGTTCTGAGATTACCGAACTGGCTGTTAGTGAAAAGCTGAAGTGGAGTAGTGTTGGTTGATATGGTTGTGTTTGTGTTTACTGTGTTCATTGTGTTTTATGGTGAAAGAATGAAAAATGAACGTAAAAAGATACAAGAAGATTTGGCGTTAAGTCAGGGGACGAAATTTCGTCCCTTGGGATCTGGTAATTCAGAACATCTGTAGTTGGATGGTATTATAAAATCTGATCTTCTTCAGAGGGAATGTAGATGCAGATATCCTGTATCTGACAGTTTAGAATGCGGCAGAGATCATTGATTGTTTTCATGGAGATATCTTGATTATGTTTTAAACGGTGAAGTGTGCTATGTGACATGTGATGTTTTGCGGTAAGAGTATACCAGTTTTCATCTGATGCTTTAAGCGTTTCCCAGAATGGTGAATAATCTATCATAATAAACCTTCCAATGTATTGATAGAATAACCATAAAATAGATTCTTATACTTGAATATCTTCGATAAAACGAATATAATAAAGGTCAAAATACAAATATTTTGTTTACTTCTGATGAATGGTGGAGTATAATGAAAATGTGAAATGTTTGTGAAATGTATGTAAAATTGAATATAGCATAGCCGGAGAAATCCGGTGACGCAAAACTACAGGGTCTAAGCGAATGTATGACAGCCAGTTGCAAGAAGCAGAAGGATCAAAGGGTAATCCAGATGCTGAAGAGTACAGAAGAAATAGAGATAATGAAAGCATTTCTTTCCTGAAGATGGGAGAGGAATGTTTTTTATTATATAACAGAAAAATGAAATATTGGGGGAATGAAGAGGAAAACACATGATAAAATGCAGGGTTAAGTTGAAAAAATGAGTATAAAACGAAAGAAGGAGAAATTTCAATGAAAAAAATATTAAGACTTTTAGCAAATATAATAGCTGTTTTGGGATTCCTTGGAAGTTTTGTTATGGCTAATTATGGAGGACAAGTGGAAACAAGCTATGGATGGGAAGACAGAGATTATGGACTTACCTTTGGAATTTTTGTAGGTTGTTGCTTGTCTGTAGCTGTAGTAGCTGTATTGCTATATGGCTTTGCTGAATTGTTAGAAATGCAGGAAAAGGCTCTTACTATACAAGAAGAGATAAAAGAAACAGAACAAAATATTTTGAAATGTATGTCAAATGAACAGAGTACATCTTCTGATTCTGAAGAGAATGTATTGAGGAATATAGAATCTAATTTACCAAAGTTATAAAACTGAGAAAGGTATAGTTATGGAAGGAGAACGATTTAAACAGTTATATTCACAGAGAGAAGGTTTATATACTGAGAATGCACCAGTAATTATTGAAAAAGGTGTATTATTGCTTGATCTGCAAACTAATACAGTGATAATACAATTAAAATTTCATAGTATATCAGAAAAACGCATAAATGCATTAAAGATTAGGATAATCACATATTATACATCAGGAGAAATGTGTTCAGAAACTGTAGAATATGAATATTTAGATTTATTGGTGGAAAATGGTGGCATTTTTGGAGCAGACAAAGCAATTTTATTGAAAGACAAAACAATTCGTTCTTTTTCCATAGAATCTTATAATGTTGTGTTTTCGGATAAAACAGTTGAAACTATAAGGGAACCATTTAAACAGTTGCCCGCATCGAAAGAATTGCAGGAAGAATGGATTAATGTTGAATTGCAAAAGCAATATCGACTAGAAACAACAGAATATTCTAAATATGTACCCATTCAGTATAGAAATTTATGGAAATGTGCATGTGGAATATGGAATTCTCGTAATTTTTGTGGTGCGTGTCACTGTGAAAAAGATAAAATTTTTAGTAAATTCGATGTAGATTTTCTTACTTCTTCAATGGAATCGAGACTAAAAAAAGAAGCTGCTGAACGTGAAGAACAAAGAAAACGTGAGGAAGTAGAAGCACAGAGACAAGAAGTTATTCGACAGGAAGAAGAGATAAAAAGAAAAAAATTATTAAAAACAGTTTGGAGAGTAGCGGTACCAGCAATTTTTGTTAGCATATTTGCATTCGGATTTTATCCTGGAGTTATTAAGCCAAGCATGGAATACAAACATGCAAAAGAGTTGTTGTCTGAAGAAAAGTTTGATGAGTCTATAGACACTTTTGAAGCGTTGGGAGATTACAAAGATTCAGCTGATATGATAACCGAAGCAAGATGTCTAAAAGCAAAGAGCCTGGTTGATAAGAAAGAGTATGATGCAGCAAAAGAAATTTATGAAGATTTAGGAAAGGAGGATGCTGTAAAAGAGGTTACATATCAGGAAGCTAAGGACTTACTGAGTGAGAAAAAATATGCGGATGCAATTAATATTTTAATGAGGTTTGAGTATAAAGATTCGGACGAATTGTTACAAGAAGCAGAATATGATCGTGGAATTGAACTTATGGAGCAAGAAAGTTATGTTGTAGCAACAGGATATTTTAGAAAAGCAAAGGACTATAAAGATGCATCATCGAAAGTAGGGGAGTGTAAATACTTAAGGGGAATCGAGCATATGAAGGAGAGAGATTATAACGCTGCTTTGAATGAATTTAAGTACATTTATCGATATGATGATGGCGAGGTATTAAAGAAAGCTGAGGAAAAAATTAAAGAGTGTGAGGAAAAGTTAAATCAACGACCGGAAGTTGAGAGTGAAGATATTGCAGAAGAATATGCGGAAGATTTTTCGTATAGCGGAATAGAGAACGGATCTGTGAGAGGGAAGATAAAACTTACAGGGAAGGTTTTACAGGTAGTTGATGCTGAAAATGGTTCTATGTATATAAGACTTGAACTTAATTCCAATAAAGATGAAATTGTATTTGTAACATGTAAAGAAGATGACGATTGGTCAATAGAAAACAAGATTATTACGGTATATGGAACAACGTATAGCGGTAAATTTAGTTATGAATCTCTGACAGCTGGTACAATTACTTTACCATGGATTCCTGCTGATAGAATAGAAGTAGAATAAGCTTCATTTCAATATTGCCCGGAACTGTGTTGTATTTACATATCATGATAATAGACACCATATCCATTAGAACACAAACACGAAAAATTTATTTTACTGGCAGGAATGGGATCAGGGGATCGGAAAATCTGAACCATTGACAGGGAATCTGGCTGGTTTCTGGTCAAGAAGGATCAATGATAAGGACAGGCTGATTTATCAGATTGATGAGGAAAATGTGTACATACTGGCTTGCAGGTATCATTATTCGAGGTGAATTCGTGGTGAGAAAATTACATGAAAGCGAATATAGGTTCATGTTACGATAATAGACATACTGTCTATTAAATAAAAACCATCATCATTTATCTGCATAAATTGTAAGTAAGATATATCTAACAATACCATACATCGGCAACAATCAGATTACCAGAAACAGGAATAAATTGTTGAGAAAAACGATCCTTGTAATTGGAGAATGTTATCCGGTATTTTTCTGAACTGCTGCCTGATCTTAGATATACCATATCCGACTAAAAAAAGTAGGAATTATAAAACCCAGCAACTACAACAGCGTTCTTCATGCGATCTTAAAACCGATACAACGCAAGCAGGATAAGAAAAGTGTAGAATATCCCTTGTAATCTCTGTGAGAAATTCAAGAAAAAAACGTGACCGGAATCTTATATAAAATCAGATCGAAACAGAAACGTGATTTTTTTGAGCAAGAAAAGTTGACGTAAATCCTTTGCAACATCAGGGACAAACGTCAACTTTTTGTTTGGAGAAAAGTGCTAATTTTTGAAGGTAGGAAATTCTACAGATTAATCTGTGAAAAATCAATAGATAAATCCTCATAAATTCCGACTTTTACAGAATCCTGAAATGTATACTGTTCCATATCACCATGTTCAAAATTATACACTACAATCTGATTCTTGGACGGATCAACAATCCAATACTCACGGACACCGGCAGTTCTGTACTTGAACAGTTTCGTGTAGTAATCCATTTTTTTACTTGCAGGAGATACAATCTCAATGATCCAGTCAGGAGAACCTATGCAGCCTTTATCATTCAGCTTGTTTGGATCGCAGATAACAGATATATCCGGTTCTACATAAGTACTGTTTGTTTCATCCAGATGCACAGCGAATGGGGCAGAAAACACTTCACATTTGCCATGATTTGTGTGGATATAATCAGAGATTTTCCAAATGATAAAACTATTGATTCGCTGATGCTTTGTACTTGGTGGTGCCATATAATAAATATGACCGTCAATAAGTTCAGCTCTTTCACCTTCCGGCAGAGCGTAAATATCTTCTATAGTGTAGGTTTTTTCTTTTAACAGTGGCATAAAATCATTCCTTTCCACTAATGCAATCCATTTCATATAGAGTAAACGGATCAATGTCAATGCAATTTCCGGCATCTCTATTGCCTGTAATATCCCAGGCTAATGTATCATTCATTATTGTACAGGTTTTCTTGAACACATTTATATCTTTTAATGGTTCAAAAAGTTCTGTTTGCAAATCCTTCGATGCATTATAGTCAATAACTTTTCTATCATCAAAAGTTACACGCACATGAAAATTATCTTGTGGTATTACCTGTATCACAACAGGAATGTAATCTTTCATAAATAGATTCCTTTTAATAATCAATCTCATCAAACAGATCATCAAATGTTATCTTGATATTTGGAAAATGCAGCAGCCTTAATTCTTCTTTATTTTCTTCTGTGATTGTTTTCCACAAATAATATTTTGGAATATCGTTCTCATAGTCCAGCTCATAGATTTCTACGGATTTTTTTCGCCAGTCAACAATCCAATATTCCTCTATCTCCTGCTGCCTATACAATTCCATCTTCTCTGTACGGTCATATTTTTCTGTAGAGGGTGACAGGACTTCCATAACAAAACGTGGGGCATCTGTAAAGGTATTGCCTCTTCTGGACTTGGTGCGACAGTTTATAGATGCATCAGGAATTACAACTTTATTGTTTCCTTCGGAATCCTTAAAACGATACTGGACATTATCTGAATATACATAACAAGTACTGTTTTTTAATTGATGCCGGATAGCTGCTACAAAGTTTACAATAACAGAGGAATGTTCAGGTGTAGCACCTGCCATATCTGTAATTTTTAAATTCCAATCCATGTTATACACTCCCTTCGTTAAAATCCAAAGAATTCATACCAACGATTGACGATAAGTGCCTTGTTGGCACAGATGTATTTCTGTATTTTCTTTAAATCAGTTTTCGGTATGTTACCATTGTTGTGTTCAAGGACAACACCATCTCTTTTTATCCAGAATTTGGTGGAATTTTCCGAAGGTCTTCCTTTAGAAACATGAACGTGAACAGGTTCATTATTTTCGTTAGAATAAAAATAAAAAGTATATCCCATAAAATCAAGTAAGGCTTTAGGCACTTTTTTTGTCCTCACTTTCTTTGGCAATTTCCCAAATCAGAAAACTATTAGTTCGGATATATTCTTCTAACTGCATTAATTCGTCTTCCGAGAATCCATAGGATTTATATATTCGATTTTCCGGTAGTTTTCCTTCTGCAAAATCAAAACCTGTATTATTCGGACGCTCAAAACGGAATGTAATGGAATCAAACCCATTTTTATCTTCTTCAACATTACTAAATGTAAGCACAGTTTCATCAATCGTACTATAGTAATTTCTCATGTTAGGCACTTCCTTTCCTGGATTTTCGTTGTTATGCATATTATAACTGATACCTCTGGAACATTCAACACTAACAAGATTCGCTTACAGTGTCCAACAGTTCCTTCTTATACTTATAGAAGGTTTTTCTGGTGATTCCGGTCTGTTGTATTGTTTCAGCATCGTTCAGTGATCCACCAAAAGCCTTGTTATGCTTCAGGATAATCTCTTTTGCAGCAACAGATTTTTTCGTTGTAAGTTTTCTTCCTGGCTTTTGTCCAATCTGTTTACCGGATAATTTTGCTGTCTGGATACCTTCTCTTGTTCTCTGTCTGAGATCCTGAACTTCTTTTTCGGACTGTTCAAACGCTAACCGGATCTGCTCTTTTGCAAGTGACAGAAGATATTTATTGATCCCTTCCAGAATAAAGTCAACATTTGTTCCGGTCAGTGTGATCTGCTGCTGTATGGCTTTTTTATAGGTGTCTGTATTAATATGTGGCTCCTTCAGGAAGGTGAGACTGATTCCCTTCAGAAAAAGATCCTGATACATGATAAATCCTTCTTCTGCATTACGTGACATTCTGCTGACAGAATCAAAGATAATGGTATCACCGGCAGCAGTTTTCTGTAAAAGTTTATCCAGCTCTTTTCTGCCCTGAATCTTTGTTCCGGTATAAACTTCAGTAATGATCTTGGCTTCAGGACAGGCAGAAAGAATATTCCTGATCTGTCTGTTTATGTTTTGCTTTGGTGTGCTGATTCTGCAATATCCGTAATACATTTTGCATTCCTTCCTTTAGTGGTAAATCTGTCCTGTCCATGAAAAGTAGTAAAACCTGTGATTTGTAAGAAATAACAGGTATTTGATTGTAGTAGTCATTTTAACGCTCGTTAGAATGACTACATATTGAGAAAAGCTGTTCTGAACTTTCTCCATCCTCTCCGGTATACCTGACAGCATGGTTCACCGGCAGCTGCTTCCTTTTCTGTCTTTCTGATGATCCCTTGTGCAACTTCTGGTGGAATGCAGAAGTCACACATAAGAGAGAGCAGATCTTTCTTCCATTGTGAATTGCTTTCATATGGTCTTACATCATTCTCAATTTTTACTTTTGCCATGATGAAACCGCCTTTCTGATCTGTACAGTGTTGTAAAAGATCCTGCTGCACAGACTGAACCGGCAGCAGGAGAGTTGCTTATATTTTCATGAGAGGGATCTTACGGTCTTTGACATAAAAGTGGTAATCATTATAGTCCTGAATGCTGACAATAGCAGTATTGCAATCATCTGTTATATCAACATGAATTACACACTGGCAACGCATAGGGCATTCTGGTTTTACTTCAGAATCAAATAAGGTTATAAGATCCTTGTCAAACTTACGGATTCTGTCAAATGGATTACAGGCACATTCTTTAATATCTGTAGCGTCACCGGTAGTAATACGAACCTTTGTCTTACTTGTCATAACAACAGTGTTATACTCAATAAGCTCGTGTCCATAGATATAACCGGAATCAACCTGATGTGCTTTTATTTCTCCGGTTTCTTGATTAATGTAGTCAGTTACTGTCCATTTTCCCATGTTCTTATTCCTCCTGAATATGTTTTGTGTAAGACTGCCAGATGATTCGACAGCCATTAGGTCTTAGTGAATTTCTTCAATCATTTCTAAAGTAGTATCCTGTATGTTTTTCTTCCATCTGCCAAGTGCTTCCAGAGCTTCTTTATCAGTGCTGACATCTGGGAATGCTGTTCTTGCTATTTTTATAGAAAAATCATAATAAACATCTACAAGTTCAATCGGTGTGATCTGTTCAAGATCTTCCAGTGCTTGCAGATATCCGGTAAATACACTGGTTGCAATAACCGGATTTGTACCTTCTTCTACAGAATCAATCATTGTTTTTGCAAAGTCCTTAACGCATTTATTCATTTTTAATATCCTCCTGAAATTGATGTATTTATAAAGTGTTATGTGAGTTAGACGTTAATAACCCACCAGTAACCAATGTGCAAACATTCCAATGGGAAGTGCTGTAAACATGAGAGAGATCAGCACACACCGGAAGCAATAGGAGAGTGTATCCCGGAACATTTTTTTGAGTGTCTTTCTATGGGCTTTACACCAGTCCTCATAAGTCATAACTGTATCTGCTTTTTTCATTTACAATATCCCCCTTCAAAGATTTTACCGTTTAATATCTGTATTGCTATAAGAAAGCCCCTCTTGAATGCAGAATGTTCAGCACCACATACCATATCATCAATGCACCATGTTATCTTGTCTATGCTTTCCCCTGTCTGGATCATAGTTTTCAGCTTGTCCATGTCCTTCAGAACATCTTTATTTGATTCTGTCTCACACCAGACACCAAAGATCTCATCTAATATTCTTTCTCCCATGAATAACACCCTTTCTTCTTTAATTGATTGTCTTTCCGATAGCACAGCAAGTGTGGTTATAATGTCAGGGTGAGTCGTAGATACTGGTATGCAAGTTTCCGAGCTTCAAAGTCAACCTTGACCAGATGATCTTGCATCTGCTGTGATCCGCATTCCAGATATGTAAGCTTGTCTGCCAGTGACAGATTGTGAATAGCTTTTTCGACCACCGGATTAACGAGGATCTTGAAAGCATCACGCAGAAGAGAAATGAACTCCTGTTTTGTTGGTATCTGATCTGCACCCATGTAGATAGGTTCGATATAAGTTGTATATTCTGCAAAAGAAATATACTGTTCTGTGAAGTTGCTGATCTCGATAAATTCTGAATACATCATAGTGTATGTCCTCCTATTCTTATGACTACCTGACCGCCGTTGTGACGGTCAACGCTCACAGCTTAAAGCCCTGTTTATAGTGGCTGTGACCACTTGTTAATCAAATATTCTGGATAGCTACATATCTTCGTGCATCCTGTAAGCACTCAGCTTTAGTATTGCCGAAGGCTACAGCATTGCCCCAACTGTTTCTTGCAACCCATTCTGATACCATGCCATTACTTTTAGCTCTTGAATTATAAGGATCATAATGTTCGATTCTTTCAAAGATTAATTCTTTAAGTTTCATGTTCTCACCTTTCTCCGATTAACCTCCACCGGAAGGATAAGTGATTTATTTAATGTATAATCTTCTGTACTGACTGATTCTTTGGTATTCCGCAAGGCTGCCAAGATCTGCTTCAAGACGCTTGCTATCGAGGGTTCTTCTTTCACAGGTGGAAAGCTTTACTGTGAAGTCGTTACCAGTCTCTGTGAGTTTTTCATTCGCATCCATGTAACCGATGATTTCACGCTCAACTGCTTTTAATTCTTCTTCAAGCTGTTCTTTCATTGCTTTAAGTCCTCTGTAATCTGCTATAACCTTTTCTAATTCATTCATTGTTCTACACATATGTCTTTCCTCCTGATCATTTTTATAGAAGCAACAGTCCCAGTAGGCTTTAAAGTATCTTAGGTTTCTTGACCGTCTCATTATCCCTTTATCCTGTTCTGATGTTACGTGGCAGTCTTTGTATCGACCATCACTGTTGCTTGTGTGTTGCTGCAACTCTTCAACAACAAAGTACTGTGTCCTCTCGCTTGTTGATTCTTCCGCTTAACAACTTCTTGGTTGAGGGGTAAAGTTCTGATTGGTTCAGACTGTTCATTTTCTTCAAGTAGTATGAACACTGTGCTTTCTTGCCCTATTGTTCCTGCTTTCTTCAACTGTTTTCCCGGATCATGTTTATTCTGCATTCACTCTATCTGATACATCTGTCAGCATAACTACCATGTTACTTGTGAACCGCCCTATCGCTTCATCCGGTCTTTCCTGCTTGCTTTGTTGCTGTTGTTTTGGTGTTGAGATTATTATATATTAGTACCAATATAAAAGCAAGACGTAATATCACACAAAAATATAGTGGTACTAATATCTCAAATTGTATAATAGTACCAATATATAATAAATGCCGACCAGATTGACAAAAAATAATTCGGTGATAAGATAGAAATATACTTTATATAGAAGGCGAGGTGAATTGATGCCAGTATCAGAAGCCCAGAAAAAGGCAAGCAAGAAGTATTTTGACAACAATTATAAACAAGTAAAATTGTCTATGCCGATAAAAGAAGCTGAGATGTTAGAGGAGTATTGCAAGGAGCATAATTGCAGCAAAGCCGGATTCATTCGAGAAGCAATACAAGAAAAGATCGAAAGAGAATCATAAAGGCTTTAAGCATACAATAGGAAGTAATCACGAATATATTAGTACCATTATACAAAATCAACAAATTCGTCTTGCTATTGTTGTGAAATATGCGGATTGACTATATATTAGTACCAATATATAATTAAAGCATCAAATCAAAGAAAGAGGTGCTTTAATATGGCAGCAGTAAAAGCAAATGTTTATGAAATGGTAACAGAAAGAATCATAGCAGAACTTGAAAAGGGTATTATCCCATGGGAAAAACCTTGGACAGGAGTTAGGAATGGAGCTTTTAACCGGATCACAAAAAGACCGTACAGTCTTATAAATCAGATGCTTTTACTGCATCGTGGAGAGTATGCTACATTCAAACAGTGATCTTGATGTTAATGTAAATACAGATAAGATCTCGTCAGATATCAGAAGTGCGATCCAGAATGCAGGTGGCAACGCAGGGGAAGCCATGAACCTTGATCTGAAGATGAATGAGGAACAGCTGGTATCCAACCTTCGTGCTGCCATTGGACAGCTTACAACAGGGGAGGAACCGGTAAAAGTAGATATCCAGATTAATAAAGAATCCCTGAAGTCGGATCTGACTGCTGCACTGACAGATATGGATTTACCAGTGAAGTTTAAGATTGATACAGGAGAGCTGGAAAAACAGATCCGGGCAGCCATAGAGAACATCAAAGATGCAAAGGTAGATATTCGTGTAAATACGGATACCTTAAAGGAATCTGTAGGGGAATCTGTAACAGAATCCGTATCCCAGGCTGAAGCACAGACTGCCACAGTAAGAATGCCTACGGTAGATACTTCTAATATGTCACAGTTCCAACAGATGTTAGGTAACATTAACAACGCAGGAAGACAGGGCAAAAGTGTTTTTGAATCTTTAGGAATGACCTTTAAACAGGCATTTTCTATGTACAGTGGAGCTTATCTTTTACAGGATGGAATCAACAGGGTAATCCGATCCGGGAAAGAAGCACTTTCTACTGTAAAGGAATTCAATGATATAAAAACAGACCTTGGTATGGTAACCGGACAGAGCAAATCTTACATCAATGATCTGATGCAGAGCTACAACGATCTTGGTCAGGAACTGGGATCGGTGACTTCTGATGTGGCAATGTCTGCGGATACCTGGTTACGTCAGGGTAGATCCATGGAAGATACCAACCAGTTGATAAAAGATTCCATGGTATTAAGTAAGGATGCACAGATGGATTCTGACCAGGCTGCGGAAGTACTGACAGCTACTTTAAATGGTTTTCAGCTGAATGCAGATCAGGCAGGTCATATTAATGACATTTTGAACAGTATTGATTTAAAATCTGCTTCAGATGCAGGTGGTATCGGTCAGGCATTAACAAAAGTTGCATCACAGGCAAATAATGCAGGTGTATCTCTGGAAAAAACTGCTGCCATGATTGCTACGGTAAAAGATGTTACACAGGACAGTGATGATAGTATTGGTACTGCCCTGAAGAGTATATTTTCCAGAATGAACCAGATTAAAGCTGGGAAATTTGTAGATTCCGAAACAGGAGAAGCTTTAAATGATGTGGAGAAAGTACTGAATAAAGTAGGAATCTCTATGCGTGATATGAATGGACAGTTTAAAGATTCAGAACCAGTTATGGATCTGGTGCATTATCCGGTTTGTGGGCGACCTTAATGGCAAATCCCCTGATCTTTGTTGCAGCAGGAGTGACCGCAGCAGTAGCAGCATTTTCTTCTTATAGTAATTCGGTAAAGGAAGCAGTATCCGCAGCAAGGGAATCTGGAAATACATGGGAAGAAAATAATACTTCTATAGAGGATAACATCAGCAGGATACAGGAATTAAGGACAGAACTGGCATCCGGTACCCTGACAGAACAGGAAGCAGCAGATGCCAAAAGTGAATTGTTATCCATACAGGAATCACTGACGGATTCTTATGGGGATCAGGTACAGGGTATTGATCTTATCAATGGCAGTCTGGAAGACCAGATCAAACTTCTGGATGAGGTATCCCAGAAACAGTCAGAAAATTATCTGAACGAAAATAAGAAAACCATAGATAAAGCTGCAAAAGAGATGGAGAAGAACCGGCATACTTATGTAGGACGTTTTTATGACGATGGTTCAGAAGAATCCGAAGCATTGAAAACATCCCTGAAAAATCTTCAGGATACTTATGGGAATGAGATTGTAAAACTGGATAAAAGTGCAGACGGTTTTGAGACAGATATCCATATCAACGCAGATGCAGCACAGGCAAAAGAAGTCCTGAATGATCTTATGACGGAACTTTCCGGTATTGAGGATCAGTATGGGGAATCGGATACCCTGGATTTGATGATGAACAATGCCAGTACCGGACTGAATGATGCAAGCAGTCTTGTAAATATGCTGGTACAGCTTGGTATTATTTCTTCCAGTACAGGGGCAGGTCTTGATGGTATGTCAGATTCTGCATCCAATCTTGCATCCCAGATTGAAACCGTAAACTCTGCTTTATCCGGTATAGAAAAAGCTTCTTCTTTACTGGATTCCCAGAGTACAGGAAAATCCATATCTATAGATGATTTTAATTCTGATGAACTGGCAGATTATACATCCGCACTGGAATATAACAATGGTGCCTTACAGCTGAATGCGGAAAAGGTAAGGGAGCTTCAGAAAGCAAAAGCAGAAGAAGCCATACAGACCAATGACAACCAGAAGTTAGAAATGCAGAACCAGTATATGGAGAATATTGCTGAGATTGAGCAGCTTCAGGAAAAATTAAAAGGCTTCCTGCTGACTTAAATACTATGATCGGACATGCAATCATGAAGAATGGGGATACAGGATTTATTACTGCTAATCCAGGCGAAACTGTTCTCACAGAAGAATTCACCAAACAGTTAAGACCAACAGTTGCTGCTATGAATGAATTTACTGGAATGATGAACAAAGGATCAGGAGTTAAGAATCTTGGTGCTGTTCAGTCACAGACAATTAACTATAATCCAGAAATCAATGTTAATGTTGGAAGCATCAGCAATGATGTTGACATTGATAAACTTGGTAAACAACTCAGTGATGTTATGTTTGCAGATATCTCTAAGAAATTTGCAAAAGACTTTAAAAAGACCACTGGAAGAAACAGATAATAGATTATCAGGGGTGTCCGATATGGTCACTCCTGTTTATATATAAGGAATTAAAGGAGATTTTAATAATGGGTAAGCATAAAAAATATACAAGAGAAGAGTACAAAACAAGATTCAATGATCTGATGATGAATAAGTTCAATTATATTTTACAGGATGGTGAGCAGATTGTTCAGTGCAAAGCACCATACCCGGAGTACTGGTTTGTGTCCAATAAAGGCTATCTGTTTTCAGTGTATACAGGAAAAATCAGGGTAATAAAGCCAAACCATAGATATACAGGAGTAAAAAATAAAGAGGGTGTACGAAACGGGCAGGACTGGTACTATGAGTATAAAAATGGGGATAAATATAACAAGCATGTAACTATGTATAAGGTGATAAGTGACCATTTTTGTGAAAATGAATTTGATTCTGAAGATAATGAAATACACCATATCAGAAAAAAACAGTTATATGCGGTAAATGAAGGAAAAATCTGTAACAGTGCAGATAACTTACAACTGCTGCCCCGGGAAGTTCATAAAGAACTGACACGTTATGCAGGCAAGACCAATGCTGAGAATGACAGGATACTGGAACAGAAGATAAAGAAAGCAAACTGTCCAATGTATCAGTGTACACAGGAACAGTTTCAGAATCTGATAATGGCAGCATTACAGAATTGTGCTTTAATGGGGGCAAAGCCGGTAATTTATATAACATCCATAACAGATGATGTGGCTGAGATTGAAGCGGAAGCACACCCATTGGATATAGAGAAAATATTGAGATAAGAAATGGTAGTTACTAGGAGCATAGAAACATCAGTGATTTAACGGAAGAAATTTCTTCCCCTGAAGAATTTTAGAAATATAGGAATAGAAATGTATAAAAAGACAGAAGGGTGTTCTGAAATGGAGCATCCTTCTTTAATTATGGAAAAAATGGAGAATATGGATATGGAAGAAAATACAGGCAAAGAAAAAGATGATATTTTACAAGATGTAGTGGAAATGCTTACACCAGAAGATATTATGAGACATTTGAAGATTGGCAGAAATAAAACATATCAGTTGCTTCAGGTGTCAAGCTTTCCGAAAATAAAAATAGGGAATGCATATCGCATTCCGAAAGATATGTATAAAAAATGGATTTCGGATAATGTTAAAAAGACTATATACATATAAAGAAGAGGGGTTGTACAGAAAATGTGCAGCCCCTTTTTTCGCTCTTAATCCAGTAGATCTATGACTTCAGATTTGTGTTCAGCTAATATATGTGTGTAAATGTTGTAAGTTGTGGTAACATCCTCATGTCCAAGTAGATCACTGATTACTTTTATGTCTACAGGTTTATTTTGTTTCCAGCCTTTATATAAAAGCATGGAACCAAAACTATGACGCAGATCATGTAATCCAAAGCCAGCAGAAGGAATACCAGCACGATCCAGAATGGCATGTAAGGTTCTCGTTAAGGTAGACTGAGAAGGCGGTATATTATTTTGGGTAACAAAAATATGATCGGAACCGGCTGCTGTATTACCTGGGGAAATGGTTTGCAAATATTGAAATGATTCTCTGGCACGAGTAGATAAGGGGATAATTCTGTCAGATTTTTTTCTTTTTACGGTATCTACTTTCCACTGCATTTTATCGTTAAGTTTTATTCGTTCCATAGTTTTGTTGACAGTGATAATACCTTTATCGAAATTTACATCATTCCATGTTAAAGCATAAGCTTCACCGATTCTGAGACCAGTATACAAAATGATAATGCAAAATCTGGCATTTCTGCCATAAATATAATCACCGGTACGAACTCCGGGCATTGCAGCATCTGCTTTCATCAGGCAGGTGTTATAAAAGGTTTCAGCATCATCTAAAGACAAAAAGGAATGCTCTTTTTTCTGAGTGGCATATTTTGTAGAATGTGGCATTTTTATACCAGTAGCAGGATTAGCAGTCAGAATATTTAGATCTACCAGATAATTGAAAACGGTGTTGAAAAGAGTACGTGTTTTTTTTACGGTGCTTTCGGAGTATCTGGCTGCCATATCCATGTAGTACTTTTGAATAATTTCTTTGTCAAGAGCTGCCATCTGAACACCTTTGATATCCTGAGTTTGGATATAACATCTGAAGGTGGAACGAAGTGTAGCGTAGTTGTTATCCTTAAATGTAGGTTCCAGAGTGGTCAGGACATTATCAATGCATTCTCCAAGCGTAAGTTTATTGTATTCTGATTTTTTTACACGAACAGATTTGCTCTCGAAGTCCTGTATTTTTTTCTTTACGTCAGATTTTGTTTTTCCATAAAATTCATGAGGTTTGGATTCTCCGGGATAAGTTTTGCGGAAACGCTGATAAGTGATACCTTTTTTTACAACTGTATCCCATGAACCAGATCCTTTATCCCTACGTTGCGAATGTACCATAGTATAATCCCCTTTCCAAATATTCGTTGAATTGTGTGCAAAAAATAAAAAACTTTACTTTTCAACTCGATTGTGATAATATATCATGTGTTAGGAATATTATATCATATTAGTGGGGAACTTCCTAGAATATTTCCCCATTATCAATGCCGAATATGATGAAGTTCCCCAGAGTTTCCCCATTATCAATTAAATTTAATGGGTAAAAGGAGGGATTACTTGGTACAGATCGGTATATAGGAATGATAGAAAAATGTTTCTAATTTGAATCAGAAAAAGGCTTGAAAGCCTGAAAAATCAAGCGTTTCAAGGGGAATTAAGAACTTGAAAAAAGCTATTTTTCCTGATCTGCACCTGTAGCTCAGTGGATAGAGCAGTGGTTTCCGGTACCATGTGCGGGGGTTCGATTCCCTTCAGGTGTGTTGCACGGGATGTGATGTATGTCCCGTTGCGGGTGATTTAAGGAGGACAAGAACTTGGATAATTTCAGAGAATGGTTATCAGATAATCTCCGGTATTTTATGCTTGGCGGAGTGATTCTGATAATCGTAGCTGTATTGTTCTTTAGTGTTCGCGCTTGCACCGGAAGTGGGAAGGGTACTTCTGAGAAAGAACAGACTACAGCGGAGGACAACGGCCAGGGAAATGATCCTTCTTCTCCGGAAGATGATGGGGAGACAAACGACGGGAAGAAAGAAGAAGACACGAATCCCTTGGAGGATGGCAGTGCTGAGATCACTGCACTTATGCAGAGCTATTACAAGGCTTTAGGGGAAAGAGATATTACCACATTAAGAACGCTGGTAGATAATCTGACGCCTTCAGATGAATCCAGGATTGAGAATGCCAAGGATTATATAGAGGGCTATCAGGTTAACAAGATCTATATGAAGAAGGGACTGGATGATAATTCATTTGTAGTATATACAGAAGGCAGTTTCGTCTGTACAGGAATTGATACACCGGCACCGTCTTTATGGAGTTCCTATGTAGTGAAGGACAGCGATGGTAATTATAGAATAGTAGGGGATCTTGAACAGAATAAAACAGTATCTGATTATATGGATTCTTTAAAATCTGACGAGGATGTCAAGAATCTTACATCAGAGGTCCAGACTGCATACGAGCAGGCACAGGCCAATGACAGTGCACTTGCACAGTTCCTGAACGGACTTGGCGAAGAAGCAAGTGCTTCCACAGATAATGGAACTACAATGACTGTTACAGAGGGCTGTAATGTGAGAGCGGAGGCAAACAGTGATTCTGACATCATTGGTGGTCTGGATGAAGGCACTGAAGTAACCAAGACCGGTCAGGAAGGTGACTGGATACAGATTGACTATGAAGGTCAGACTGGTTATGTTTACAGTGGACTGCTTCAATAAAATTTTATAAAAAACAAAAGACACAGGAGTTGTTTCCTGTGTCTTTTTCTGTCAGAAGTAAAAAGGAAAAAAGTTTATTTTTCCAAAGATCCATCTTCTGCAAAATGATATTCTTTACCGTCAATAGTTTTGTCTCCGGTCTGCATGATACCGTCCAGATCCAGATAATAACGTTTGTTCTTATCTTCCAGCCATCCGGTTTGCATGATGCCGTCACTGTTAAAATAATAATGTTTGCCGTCAGTATCAATAAGCCATCCTGTATAGGGACGTCCATCTACCATAAAGAGCCAGTCGCTTCCACTGGGAGTCCATATGCCGGTAGCCGCTTCCTTGGAAGCCTTGGGTTTGACGGGAGCTGTAGTAGGTGTGGCTGATGGAGTGGAATTGTCTTTAGAGTTATCAGTAACAGAGCCAGAATCCTCTGAGGGCTCAGGGGCAAAAGGGTCTTCTGAAGAAATTTCTCCGTTGATACGTGCCGGATCAGCAGCTGACTGTGTGAAAAGCAGGCAGGGAGAAAGGCACATGAGGATGGCAATCAGAAGAAGAAAAGGATTGCTCCTTTTGTGTTTGCCGGGCATAGATTCTCCTCCTTTGTAAACAAAATAAATTGTTGATATAATACAGTAACATCATACAATAAGCAGCAAAAAAATACAAGCCTTCCCTGAAACTGCCGGTTGCGGAGTACAGGAAAAAAATATATAATAAAACAATGGATAAAAATACAGGGACAGCAAGTCCAAACACAATTAGAATTAATAAATATCTGAGCAGTGCCGGTGTGTGTTCCAGGAGAGACGCAGATAAATATACAGACAGTGGCAGGATTACTGTAGATGGCAGAGTCATTCGGACAGGAGAACGGATTCAGGCAGATGCAGTAGTATGCCTGGATGGTGTGCCACTGCAAAAAGAAAGCAGGCAGGTGCTTCTGCTTTTTTATAAACCAATAGGCATTGTGTGCAGCACAAAAAAGCAGTTCAATGAAAAAACAGTTACAGAATATCTGGATTATCCTGTGCGGATCTATCCCATCGGCAGACTGGATAAAGATTCTGAGGGATTGTTACTTCTCACGAATCAGGGCGACTTGGTGAACAGGATCATGCGAAGTGGGAACTATCATGAGAAGGAATATGTTGTAACAGTAGACAGAGAAGTAACAAATGATTTTATCCGGAAGATGGCAAAGGGAGTGCCCATACTGGATACAGTTACCAGGCCCTGCACTGTCATAAAGACAGGATCCAAAAGTTTCCGTATTATTCTTACACAGGGACTGAACCGGCAGATCCGCAGGATGTGCCAATATTTTGGATATGAAGTAAAAAAACTTAAGAGAATCCGTATCATGGATCTGAGGCTGGGAGAACTGAAACCTGGTGAATACAGAGAAATAAATAAAAATGAATGGGTGGATTTACAGAGAAATCTCAAAAATTCATCCAGCGAAACAATAACCGGAACAGGAGGACATGATGGCAACGTCCATAGAGCAGATGAAAGAGCTGGTTCAGAAACTGAACGCAGCAGCAAAGGCATATTATCAGGAAGACCGGGAAATTATGAGCAACAGGGAGTACGACATCCTGTACGATCAGCTGGAACAGGCAGAAAAAGAAACAGGAATCGTACTGGCAGACAGTCCCACCGTTAATGTAGGATATGAGGCAGTAGAGGCCCTTCCTAAGGAGACACATGAAAGCCCGATGCTGTCTCTGGATAAGACAAAAGAACGGGAAGTTTTAAGAGATTTTATAGGCAGTCATCCCACCTTACTGTCCTGGAAGATGGATGGGCTTACTATCGTGCTTACCTATGAATATGGTGAACTTCAGAAAGCAGTTACCAGAGGGAACGGAATAGTAGGGGAGGTTATTACCAACAATGCCAGAGTTTTTAAAAATATTCCTCTGAAGATTGCTTATGAGGGCAAATTGGTATTGAGAGGGGAAGCAATTATTACTTATTCAGATTTTGAAAAGATCAATGCTTCTATTGAAGATGTAGATGCAAAATACAAAAATCCCCGTAACCTGTGCAGCGGATCAGTACGTCAGCTGAATAACCAGATCACAGCAGAACGAAATGTGAGATTTTATGCATTTGCCCTTGTTTCCGCACAGGATGTGGATATGCAGAATTCCAGGGCTTACCAGATGGAATGGCTTCGGAAGCAGGGATTTGAAGTGGTAGAATATCGCATGGTTACAGCAGAGAATCTGGATGAAGCCATGGATTATTTTTCACATGCCATTGAACATAATGATTTTCCTTCCGATGGGCTGGTGGCTCTTTATGATGATATTGCTTATGGAGAGTCTCTTGGCACAACTGCCAAGTTTCCAAGAAATGCTTTTGCCTTCAAATGGGCAGATGAAGTGCGTGAGACTACATTAAGAGAAATCGAATGGAGTCCTTCAAGAACAGGGCTGATCAATCCAGTGGCAATTTTTGATCCTGTGGAGCTGGAAGGCACTACAGTTAGCAGAGCCAGCGTTCACAATGTAAGTATCCTGAAAGAACTGCAGCTGGGGATTGGTGATATCATTCAGGTCTATAAAGCCAATATGATCATTCCACAGATTGCAGAAAATCTTACCAGGAGCAGTAACCTTGAAATTCCCCATATCTGTCCGGTATGTGGAAAAGAGGCCAGAGTACTGAAAGAAAATGATGTAGAGTCACTGTACTGCATGAATCCGGACTGTGTAGCCAAAAAGATCAAGGCATTTACGCTTTTTGTCAGCAGAGATGCCATGAATATTGACGGACTTTCAGAGGCGACTTTGGAAAAATTTATTGCCAGAGGATTTATTCATAATTTTGGAGATATATTTGAAATTTCCAGGTATAAAGATGAGATTGTAACGATGGATGGCTTTGGAGAAAAGTCTTTTGAGAACCTTCTGACCAGTCTTGAGAAAGCAAAAGATACAACTCTGGCAAAAGTAATCTACAGTCTCGGCATTGCCAACATCGGACTTTCCAATGCAAAGGTAATCAGTAGATATTTTGATGATGACCTGGACAGAATACGTCATTCAGACCAGGAAGAAATCGGTGCTATTGATGGAATTGGACCTGTTATTGCAAAAAGCCTGACAGATTATTTCAGTGATGAGGAAAATAATAAAAAAGTAGATCATCTGCTGAGTTATCTTCGCATTCACAAAGAAGAGACAGCAGGAGAACAGATTTTTGCAGGAATGAATTTTGTTATTACAGGCAGCCTTACACATTTTGGAAACCGCAGTGAAGTCAAGAATCTTATAGAATCTCTTGGAGGTAAGGTGACAGGTTCGGTTACAGGTAAGACCAGTTATCTGATCAACAATGATGTTACATCCAATTCATCTAAAAACAAAAAAGCGAGAGAACTGGGAATACCGATACTTTCAGAAGAAGATTTTCTCAAAATGACAGAAAATGTCTGAGAGAGTACATCTATATTATAATAAAGAAGAATCGCATTAATAAGTGATCAAGTGTGACAAAAGGAGGAATACAAAATGCCTATTAAAATACAGGGAGATTTACCGGTAAAAGAAATTCTTGAAAGAGAAAATATATTTGTCATGGATGAGGGAAGAGCCATGCATCAGGATATCCGTCCGATACAGATCCTGATCCTGAATCTGATGCCTTTGAAAGAAGAAACCGAATTACAGCTTCTTCGTTCGCTGTCTAACACACCTCTGCAGGTAGATGTTGCTTTTATGGCGGTGCAGAGCCATGAAGCAAAGAATACTTCTGTAAGTCATCTGAATAAATTTTATCAGACGTTTTCTGAACTTAAGGATCAGCGTTTTGACGGAATGATCATTACAGGTGCCCCGGTAGAGCAGATGGAATTTGAAGAAGTGGATTACTGGAAAGAACTGGAAGAGATTATGGACTGGACAGGAAGTCATGTGACTTCTACCATTTTTCTTTGCTGGGCAGCACAGGCCAGCCTGTATCATTTCTACGGACTTAAGAAAAAACAGCTGGATCACAAAATGTTCGGGCTTTTCTGGCACAAGGTTCTGAACCGCAAGATCCCCCTTGTACGTGGATTTGATGATATGTTTCTGGCACCTCATTCCAGACATACTGAAGTACCTATCGAAGATATTCGTAAATGTGAAGAAATCACGATTCTTGCAGAATCGGAAGAGGCGGGGCTGTTTCTGGCAATGGCACAGGGTGGTCGCAGGATTTTTGTGATGGGACATCCGGAATATGACCGTATTACCCTGGATGGAGAGTACAAACGGGATATGAGCAAAGGTCTGCCGATTGATATCCCGGAGAACTATTACAGAGACAATAATCCGGAGAACAAACCACTTCTGATGTGGCGTGCGCATGCAAACAATCTTTATACAAACTGGTTGAATTATTACGTATACCAGAGTACTCCGTTTGACCTTGCCGGAACCCCGGATTTTGCAAGCATTAACCTGGATTAATGCGGAAATAAACGAACTCATCGAAATCTATGATCCCGGGAACTGTTTCCCGGGATTTGACATGAGTGAAGCTGCAGGGTGAAAAAATATTTCCTATTATATGTATGGAATGAAAACAAAATAAAATGAAGAATTTGACCGAATAATTATATGGAGAAGGAATATAAAAGATGAATATCAAAAAAGAGAGATTTAATGGCATTTTATTACGAAGGGGAGTTTTGTTGTTCCTCTTGATTTTTGCCTGTTTCAGTCTCAGTGGAGGAACCAGAGGTGTCCAGGCAGCTACTGTAAAGAAAAAAACAGTAACAACAAAGAAGTGTTATGCAATTTTTAAGACGAAACATGGAAAAGCATGGAAAAAGGTATTGGCAGATGGCAAAAGAAAGTTTCCGTCTGCAGATACCGGAGATGGCAATATGTTTCTTGGATGGTCTATCACAAAAGGTCACTCCAAACATCCTATGTATTATGCAGACAATGTGATTCCTCGTAAAAATGCTATTTATTATATGGTTGTTCTGAGAAAGAGTCAGAACAAGGCACCGAACTCAATCGTTCAGTCAGCATCTTATGACAATGTTTTGTTTGTGGGAGATTCCCGTACACTTGGAATGTCCATGGCACTGGGAACCTCTATGCCGTTGAATGTAGATACTGTCTGCAAAGGCGGTGCGGGTATAGCGTGGTTTAAAGAAGTTGGTTATAAGCGTCTTGTGAATAAGATTCAGAATTTGCCCCAGGAATCTAAAAAAGCTGTGATCATCAATTTTGGGGTGAATGATCTGAACGATTATTCAGAATATCCGCAGTATATGAAGGAAGTAGCTAAGAAGCTACAGGCATATGGATGTGACATGTACTATATGTCCATAAATCCTATTAACAGTGCTGTTATTAAAAAACACAAGGGAAGGCACAGAACAGAAAAGCAGATTAATGACATTAATAAAAACTTCTATACAAAACTCTGTTCCGGAAGTAACAAATATTATAAGTACATTGATACCTATAATTATCTGCGCAGTACCGGATGGATCAGTAATGACAGAAATGATGGCGTCCATTATTCAAAGGAAACTTACCTGAGAATTTACGATTACACGATTCGACATATTGGACGGATCATCAAGTAAGAAGGCTGGAAACAGCCTTCTTTTTTTCGAAAAATGTCGAATTATGTCATACTGTTTTGGTTGACGAAAAAGAGAATATTATATAGAATGATGACGAAACGTGTTGTAAGCCTATAGTGTGGGAGAGGAAGCAAATGAATGAAATCTTAACAGAAAAAGCGGCAAATAATCTCGAGTTCATGAGGAAACAAAGTCGTCTGAAATTCAGTCTTTCTGATAAGTATCTCCAGCAGGATAATGCTGATCTTATACTTTTTCAGAACAGGTATGCAGATCTGAACATGCATTATACAGTACGACGGGTGATGGATGATTATATTGCGTGCATGCACTCGAAAGAAGAACGACTGGCAGAACTTTCTTATTATGCAGGCATTAAGGATGCCGTAACATTAATGAAAAGTGTAGGCATGCTGCCGGAAAAGGCTACGGTAACTGCTGCACTGGAACAATATCACCAGTGATTTTGGCAAAAAATGACAGAAATTTATTGAATCGAGAAAAATTAATAGCCAATATTACCGATGAATGATATACTGTTTATAAAACTAAAATATGAGGGAGTTAAAAAATGGACGGATCAATGTTTATCGGAACATGGTGGTCTCTGGTACCGCCATTACTGGCTATTATCCTGGCACTTGTTACAAAGGAAGTATACAGTTCGCTGTTTATTGGTGTAGCTACAGGCGCACTTCTGTATACAGGATTCCATCCCTGGAATGCTTTTGTGGCATTCTTTGAGATTATGAAAAATAGCATGAACCTGAATATCCTGATTTTCGATGTTCTTCTGGGAATGATTGTTGTACTTATGGGTAAATCAGGTGGTTCTACCGCTTATGGTAAATGGGCGGGACGTAAGATCAAAAACAAGAAAAGTGCAATGCTGGCAACAACAGGTCTTGGCGTGCTGATCTTTGTAGATGATTATTTCAACTGTCTGACGGTAGGCTCTGTTATGAGACCTGTTACCGACAGATACAAAGTATCCAGAGCCAAGCTTGCATATATCATAGATGCAACAGCAGCTCCGGTGTGTATCATCGCACCAATATCCAGCTGGGCGGCTGCAGTGAATTCCTATGTGCCTGAAGATGTGGGAATTACCGGATTCCAGCTTTTCTTAAGAACCATTCCTTATAACCTTTATGCGATCCTGACTATTACAATGGTGCTTTTTATCATTCTTGCAGGATTCGACTTCGGTCTCATGAAAAAACATGAAGAGAATGCGGCAAAGGGTGACCTTTTTACTTCCGGTGGGGAAGAGTTTGAACAGGTAAAAGAAGAAGAAATTTCTTCCAGAGGAAAGGTGATAGACCTTATCCTTCCGGTACTTGTATTGATAGGAGCAGCTGTAGGTGCTATGATCTATACCGGATTTCTGGGCGGTGCTACTGATATTGTAACTGCCTTTTCCGGATGTGATGCAGAGACCAGTCTGATCTTTGCAACTATGATCACCGTACTGTTTATGCTGGTTCTTTATCTGCCGCGTAAGGTAGTTACTTTTAAGGGATTTATGGACAGTTTTGTAGAGGGATTTAAGATGATGATTCCGGCAATTGCAATCCTGATCTTTGCATGGTCCCTGAAAGGGATGGGAGATGCACTGGAAATCAGTACCTTTGTAAGTAATACTGTAGGATCAGGCGCTTCTGCAAGTGTGATCCTTCCGGCAGTGCTGTTCCTGGTAGCGATTTTTCTTTCATTTTCAACAGGAACCAGCTGGGGTACGTTTGCAATCCTGGTACCCATTGCAACAGCTATGTTTCCGGGTACTGGCAATCTTCAGATGATGATCATTACCGTATCTGCTGTACTGGCAGGAGCTGTATGTGGAGACCATATTTCACCGATTTCTGATACTACCGTTATGTCATCGGCAGGAGCACAATCCAATCATATCAACCATGTAACTACGCAGATGCAGTATGCAGCAGTGGTGGCAGTGGTATCTTTTATCGGGTATGTGATCGCCGGTTTTGTACATATCTGGTGGGTTGTACTGGGAATCAGTCTGATTCTCCTGCTGGCAGTTCTTACAGTGATCAAAAAGATCGCTTCCAGGGCATAGGGAGATATGGCAGTGCAGATTAAAGTACCTTACATAGACCAGAGTATAAAATATCCTACAGGATGTGAAAGCGTATCTGCAGTAATGCTTCTCCAGTATCTGGGATATGAGATAACTGTAGATGAGTTTATCGAAAACTGCCTGGAATGCAGAGAGATGGAGGTCAGAGATGGTATACTTTATGGCCCTGATCCCAATATCAGTTTCTGCGGCAGTCCCTACGATGAAGATTCTTTCGGATGTTATGCACCGGCTCTCATAAAAGCACTTGACAAAGCAGCCGGGAAGAGATTTTCTTTCATTAATGAAACCGGGACTCCAATGGAAACTCTACTGGAGAAATATATAGACCGGGGCATGCCGGTGATTTTCTGGGCATGTATCGACATGAAAAAAGAAATACCGGGTCCGGAATGGAAACTTCTGGATTCGGGAGAAACATTTATGTGGATTTCAAATGAGCATTGTATGTTGCTGATCGGCTACGATGAGGATGGTTACTGGTTTAATGATCCCCATGGGAATAATGGGGTGATCCGGTATACCAAAGAGCTGGTAAAGAAGCGGCACGAAGCACAGTATGCCATGGCTATTGGCGTGGACACAAAATTTTAACGGAATTTTCATTGCGAAAAATTGTGAACTCTGCTATAGTAGAGAATAGATTAGTTGATATGAACAATATCAACAGTAAGATCTGTCACAGCAAATTGTGTTTATCTGAAGAAAGAAGTGTAAATTTTGCGGAAAAAATCACATATTCTGCTTGCCAGATATCTGGCAGACCAGATGCCGGCAAATACAAGCCTGCAGTCACATAGAAAGGCTTTTTGCCTGGGTAATATCCTTCCGGATATCCAGCCATCTTTTGTAACAAAGAGACATGAGTATTTTGGTACTTTTGATGAAGTTCAGGAAAAGATCATACTGCTTGTGGAAACAGGAGCAGAAGATCTTAATGACAGGGTGTTCTGGAGGAGAATCGGGGAAGTAATGCATTATATTGCAGATTACTTTACTTTTCCTCATAACAGGACTTTTGATGGCACACTTCGACAGCACAATAGCTACGAGAAGAACCTCAAGAATGAATTGAAGGCATTTGTAAAAAGCGGTAAGGCGGATGTCTATGCAGAAAAGAAACTGAAATTTGAGAATCTTGGAGAATTGGATGATTTTATCAAGGATCATCACAGAGAGTATCTTGGACGCAAGAGAAATATTGATGAAGATATTCATTACATACTCAGTGTATGTTACCAGGTATTTCAGGGGCTGGTTCAGTTGTGCCTGGGCGTAATGTCTACAGGAATTCCGTCGTTAAGTTACTGAAACAGAAAATATGAAAAAAATATGAAATATGTCTTAAGACCGCCGGGGCGTATGTTCCGGCGGTTGATTTTGAAAAAAAGTTGTGATACAATAACCCCAGTTGATTTGTATAAGTTGAGAGAATAGCAGGGCATACCTTCTAAAGGGAGATATGTTGATTAGAAGGGAGTATTTTAACTGAATGAAGAATAAATATCTGACCAAAAGTCTTTGTATTACTATGTTAGCAGTTATGGTTCTTTCCAGCCCGATGTCAGTGGTAGCAGCAGAGGATGGTACAACAGTTGCCAGCAGTGATTTTTCTGATGGTGGAGATACAACAGATGCGCCAACTCCGAACCCGACAACAGCACCAGATCCAGAACCAACGACTGCACCGGATCCGACAACAGCACCGAATCCGGAACCAACGACTGCACCAGAGCCAACAACAGCACCAGACCCGAAACCGACAGAGACACCGGTCACACCGGAGCCTCAGCCAACTGAGATACCGGTTACACCTACACCGACTGATGCTCCGGGCCAGGATGTGGTTACAGAAGCTGCCAACAGTGTCATCCAGAGAATCGATGCTCTTTCAGGTGTGACTCTTACTCTGGATAATGCTAACGAAGTTCAGTCCATACGTGCTGCGTATAATGCACTTTCCCAGCAGGAAAAGAATTCTGTTTACAATTACCAGCAGCTGGTAGGCTATGAGCAGAAGATTGCTGCATTGCAGAAGGGTTCTGGTGATAATGACAACAATGGCGGGGACATTACAGATGGAACTGCTACAGGACAGGCAGGAACACCGGTTTATTATTCCGGCATGGTGTCCAATCTGCATGCAGGTAAAGATTTTTATCTGGACAGCCTGAAAGAAAATTATCATCTGAGTTTTTCCGATGATTTCTCTTCTGTTATGGAACAGATTGAAAAAGAATACAAAGAAAAAAATAAACTGACTGATAGCAGTGACAACAACAAAGATGGGCTGACTACATCAGCAGATTCTCTGCTTGTTCGTAACTGGCAGGATGTACTGGCAGTATATGTTTATGAACAGAGTCAGAAGGGTACCAAAGAATTTAAACTGGATTCTTCTGCAAAGGATGAACTGGCCAGGATTTTTGAAACTCTGAATCCTATTGTAAGAGATAAAGAAAACATCACGCATGTATCTTATGGTAATTATCATGTTAATTACTACATAAAACAGAACAACATAGCACAGGATCAGAGGACTGTACTTAAGAAATACACAGAAACTGACTGCAAACTTCTCTGTGCCATTGTTACAGATGCTAAGGGATTTGTCAGACAGAGTGTTGGGGATGATGTTTCCGAAGAACGTGTAAATGTTATTACAGCAGCATATTCCCTGGTTGGAGAAGTTGGATATTTCTGGGGTGGTAAGTCCACTACCATTGGAGAGGATCCAAGCTGGGGGACAGCAGAAACTGTTTCAGCAGCAGGAAGCCCAAGTACAGGTACTACCAGAGCTTATGGTCTGGATTGCAGCGGTTTTGTTACATGGTCTGTCATTAACGGATATCTGAATCAGGATATGCAGAGCAGTGTAGGTGATGGAACTTCTGATCAGTGGGAAAAGGCAAACGTAGTAAGTGAACAGGATGCACAGCCAGGAGATCTGGTATTCCAGAACGGTCCGGAATCCGGAAGCAACAACCATGTAGGTATTATCTGTGGTAAAACAGATTCAGGAGACTGGATTGCAGTACATTGTTCTTCCAGTAAGAACGGAGTCACTGTAGGTGAGGCCTATGGTGCAAGTTTCCGTTATATCAGACAGCCATCCTTCTATCCTACAGAAGATGAACTTGCCAAGATGGTAAGCGATGGACAATCTGCAAGTAACTCTGCATCTGTAGATGTCAATGCAGGTACGGATACAGTTTCTGATTCCGCATCCGGTACAGATGATGGATTAAGCAGTGGAGATACAGCAACTTCTGATGAAGTTCAGATTACTGTAGAAGGTGATAATTCTAAAAACACAGGTATTTCTGACGGAACATCCGGAAGTGCAGCTGCCACAGACACACTGCAGAATATTCTGAAAAAGAACATTTCCGTATCTGATAGCAGTGCAGCAGTTCTGCCACAGCTTCCAGGTGATGAAGAAGTTCAGGTTTCTTTTGAAGATTGAGTCTGCTGTGCAGACAGTAGCAGAATATAAATTGCCCATACAGAACATCCTGTGTGGGCGATTTTTTTACATGCCAAAGTATGCAAGAGAAGCTGCCAGTGGCAGGTTCTCTGTACAGTCATTATGTGAAAGGAGCAAAAATGAGAAAACACAGGTTCCCATGGAAGATAGGTATCTTTGTGATCATGATAATTCTGGGTGCAGGATATCTGAAAACGGAATCTGGTGATACACAGACGGATTATGGAACGCTGGCAGAAAATGTGGTCCAGAAGGCAAAGTCCATTCTTGATCAGGAACCGGAGGAAGTGCAGAAACTGAGAACAACATCTGTGTCAGAATCCCAGGAAGGCTTCCAGGAATATTATTTTGGTCTTTTAAATGACACTGAAAAAAAGATTTACAGGGAAATGTTGGAGGGGATTCAGCAGAGAAAAGATGAATTTTATATCACAACATCTGATGAAGCTGTGATCAACAAAGTATATCATGCACTGCTGGATGATCATGCAGAATTGTTTTGGGTTCATAACAGAGAACAGGTATATACATCCTCTTACCCTAATGAAAAATACTGTAAGTTTACACCAGGATATACTTATACAGACGAAGAAGTTCAGGAGATTCAGGCAGCAGCAGAGACAGCTTTGTCAGAAATACAGTCTCTTCTTTCGGAAAATGCCGGGGAATACGAAAAAGTCCAGACAGTATATACGTATCTGATCGATCACACGGAATATGCATCTTCAGATGATGATCAGAATATTGCCGGTGTTTTCTGGAAAAACCAGGCAGTATGTGCAGGATATGCAAGAGCAACGCAATATCTTCTGGAAAAACTGGGGATTTACTGTATTTACGTAGAAGGCAGTGCAGCAAACAGCACAGATGGTCATGCTTGGAATATTGTGCAGATCGGAGGTCAGTATTATTACGTAGATACTACAAACGGAGATCAGCCACAATTCCTGGATGGGGATGCGGTGCAGCTGGCAGAGCACAAGACCATTATTTATGATTATCTTTGTCCTTTTCCAGAAGAATACAGACAGGTATATACACCTTCGGACGAATTTCGGGTTCCAGAGTGTTCTTCAACAGATATGAATTTTTATGTGCTGAATGATGCATGTTTTGAGACTTATGATTATCAGAGTCTGTATGATTTCTGCAAAATGCGACTGGACAACGGGGCAGCAGTGGTCCGTTTCAAATTCAGCGGCCAGGAAGCTTTTGAAATGGCAAAAGAAGAATGGATCCAGGAGGAAAGCGTGGAAGCGGCGGCCCGATATTATATGCAGTTGTATGGGCTTACATCTGTGCAGTATCATTATGGAATTCTTGAAAATCTGAAAACCATATACTTTATGTTTTAGAGGAGGGTGATTATGACTGATATTTTACAGCAGTTTATGAATGGAATAGAAAATACCAGAACACTGACTTCTGTTTCAGGACTTTCGATGATCGGTTTTGCAGCGTTGTTTATCTTCGGTGTGCTGAACTGTATTCTCGGATACCGTTTGCTGAGATTCTGGATGATGCTGTTTGGATTTGCCATAGGGGCAGGACTGGGTATCGGAGCAGCTTACAGTATGAATGTTACCGAAAAATATATCTATGCAGCAGCTGCTATTGGAACCGGTGTGGTGATCGCAGTGATTGCTTTTCTCAGTTATAAGATTGGAATCTTTATTCTGGGTATGGGGATTGGTCTCGGCTTGGGAATTTATTTCTTCCGTCCCACTACATCTATGGTGTTTTTTGTATGCCTGCTTCTGGGAGTGGGATTTGGAGTTTTTGCCATGAGACAGGCAAGGGAGATACTGATCATTGGCACCAGTCTTCTGGGAGGTATTATGGCAGGGCTGTCTCTCTCCAAACTGGGAGGACTGCCGGATATTCCTTATGGCTTTGGAATGAGTGCGGGATTTGTGATTTTTGGAATGCTGATTCAGTTTCTCACTAATAAAAAAAGAACTGTGAAGTATGAGGAGGAATCAGATGATGATATGGAAGACCCGGAGGACAGTTCTGATTTTGTAGACCCAAGAGAATATATTCCGGAGAGAAATTCCAGAAAAAGAAAATCTGCCCGCCCTTATGAAAACCACGAAAAAAAGATGGAACGGGAAGACAGAGATGACAAAAGCGAAAGAAAAGAACGAAGACGGGAAAAAAGCAAAGGAATGGTTTATGCTCCGGAACTGGAACGTGAAAAGACAGTTGTGTACCGCCCTGGAAAGAAATCAGGTCCGGATATGCCGCTGGGAGGATTCAAAAATACAGGACGGGCTTACGAGCAGAGAGAACAGTATGATTCCATGGAAGATTATCAGGAAGAACCAATAGATGAGGAACTTTTGGATGAGGAAGTTTTGAGAGAGATGATGGATGATGATGACCGGGAAGGGGAAGAACTGTGGAAGAAACTTACCGGCAGAAAAACCAGAACTTCCAGAAAAAATCAGAAATCTTATAAGAAATAAATGACAGAAAAAATAACAGAGAATAAAAAGAAAGGCAGAAAAGATGGCAAAAGAAGCAAAAACCAATGCGATGAGAATGCTGGATCGTCAGAAGATCAAATACCAGACATTTACCTACGAATGCGATGAATTTATAGATGGTCTCCACAGTGCAGATCTTATTGGAGCACCCTATGAACAGTCTTTCAAGACACTGGTAATGGAAGGCAAAAGCGGTGGTTATTATGTTTTTGTTGTTCCCATTGAGAAAGAGGTGGACCGTAAAGCAGCTGCCAAGGCAGTGGGAGAAAAGGCAGTAGACATGATCCACGTGAGAGATATTCTGAAAATTACAGGTTATGTAAGAGGAGGATGCAGTCCTCTTGGAATGAAAAAATTATTTACTACAGTCTTTGATGAATCAGCAGGAAAGTTTGATGAAATTTATGTAAGCGGAGGTCGTATCGGTCTTACCTTAAAAGTACCATTGCAGGATCTTCTGAAAGTTACAAACGCAAAAATGGCAGGCATCACAATGAAGGAGTGATGTCTGCCATTCCTTTTGTATGGAATGATTTTAGTTGTCAGCAGCGTCTTCTTCGTTCACCTGGAAGACATGACGTTTCTTGGCCATTTCGTCGCTTGCAAGATATTCATCATAAGTAGTGATCTTGTCTACAAGTGTACCGTTTGGAAGAATTTCCATGATACGGTTGGCTGTAGTCTGTACGAACTGATGATCGTGGGAGGTGAAAAGAATAACTCCCGGGAATTTGATAAGACCGTTGTTCAGTGCAGTGATGGACTCCATATCCAGATGGTTGGTAGGTTCATCCAGAAGAAGGATGTTGGCACCGGAGATCATCATTTTGGATAAGAGACAACGGACTTTTTCACCACCGGAAAGTACACGTACCTTCTTGACACCGTCTTCGCCAGGGAAGAGCATTCTGCCAAGGAAACCACGAACATAGGTGGCGTCTTTAATCTCGGAATACTGTGTCAGCCAGTCTGTGATAGTAAGATCATTGTCAAATTCCTCAGTATTGTCTTTCGGAAAATAAGTCTGGGAAGTGGTAACACCCCATTTGTAATTTCCTTCGTCCGGTTCTATTTCGCCCATAAGGATACGGAAGAAAGTTGTAATAGCCTGTTCGTTGGCACCGACAAAAGCAACTTTGTCGTCATGCCCCAGAGTAAAGGAGATGTTGTCCAGAACTTTTACTCCGTCGATGGTTTTGGAAAGATTTTCTACCATAAGGACTTCATTTCCGATTTCGCGGTTAGGACGGAAGTCGATGTATGGATATTTACGGCTGGAAGGACGCATGTCATCCAGCTGAATCTTTTCCAGGGCACGCTTACGAGAAGTAGCCTGTTTGGACTTGGAAGCATTGGCACTGAACCGGGAGATAAATTCCTGAAGTTCTTTGATTTTTTCTTCTTTTTTCTTGTTGGCTTCCTTCATTTGCTTGATAAGGAGCTGGCTGGATTCAAACCAGAAATCATAGTTTCCGGCATAAAGCTGGATCTTGCCATAGTCGATATCAGCTGTGTGAGTACAGACTTTGTTCAGGAAGTAACGGTCATGAGATACAACAATGACTGTGTTGTCAAAGTTGATCAGGAATTCTTCAAGCCATTCGATAGCAGGAAGATCCAGATGGTTGGTAGGCTCATCCAGAAGAAGGATATCCGGGTTTCCAAAAAGTGCCTGAGCCAGAAGAACTTTGACCTTCTGGCTACCGGTAAGATCAGCCATCTGGCTGTAGTGAAGCTCTGTTTCGATGCCAAGTCCGTTAAGAAGAGTAGCAGCGTCTGATTCTGCTTCCCATCCGTTCATTTCTGCGAACTCACCTTCCAGTTCACTGGCACGGATACCATCTGCGTCAGTAAAATCTTCTTTTGCATAGATGGCTTCTTTTTCTTTCATAATCTCATAAAGTCTTGCATTTCCCATGATAACAGTATCAAGTACTGTGTAAGCATCGTACTTGAAATGGTCCTGCTGCAGGAAAGAAAGACGCTGTCCGGGAGTGATCACAACATCGCCCTTGGTAGGCTCCAGCTGTCCGGAAAGGATTTTAAGGAAAGTAGATTTGCCGGCACCGTTGGCTCCGATAAGACCGTAGCAGTTGCCTTCTGTAAATTTGATGTTGACATCTTCAAAAAGTGCTTTCTTGCCAACACGTAAAGTAATATTATTTGCTGAAATCATAAGGTACCTCTTTTCTTTGTTATGGTTTCGGTTGTTTTGCAAGTAAGGCTTTTTAGCCATTCGCTTCTATTCTACAGTAAAGCAGGGATTTTGCAAGCCTTAAAACTCTATTTTTTAATTATTCTTACATTAATTAATGGGAAAAATCGGAAGAGAAAAAAAGATTGTCATATTTGTACAAAAATTAATTGTATATTTAAATATTGTATTGAAATTAAACAAATAAATGTTATAATATACGTTGACATTCATTATTTCTAAATAAGTAGCAAAAAAGAAATATTCAGACAGTCGGAAGGCAGGTTTATGGAGAAGGGACAATAGAGAGAGGGCATAAAGATGTTTATTACCAGAGAGTGTGATTATGCGGTGAGAGTGATCCGCGCCCTGGCAGGGGAAAGCAGACTGAGTGTCAGTGAGATCTGTGAAAAAGAGTCGATCACAGCACCTTTTGCATACAAAATATTAAAGAAACTTCAGGAGGCTGGCCTTGTAAAGGGGTTCCGGGGAGTACATGGAGGCTATGCGCTGAACTGTGGACCGGAGGAGATCACTCTTTATGATATTTATTCTGCAGTAGATCCGGAGCTTCTGATCATTGAATGTATGGGGCAGGGGTATGAATGTGTCCGCAATGGCAAAAGTGACGGGCAGTGTATGGTACACTGTGAACTGGAAGAGATTCAGAAGGAACTGTGGAAACTTCTGAAAAGAAAAAATATGAAAGAACTTCTCGGAGAAGAATAAAACAGGTAACAAAATACAGGAAAGAAACCCGGGAACAGGTACATGATCTTACTTGGAAAAGTTAGTTACAGTACACAAAAAAGTATGTGTGCTGTAACTTTTTTGTATGTAAATATGTACAGAAAAACAGGGAATCCCGGTTGAATATTCCGTTGGTTATATGCTATAATAGTAAACGAAATTTCAGGTCATATATTCTGACCTAGAAAATAAATATTAATTTTCATCATACCTTTAAGGAGGAAAACAAAACTATGGCAAGAAAGATGAAAACCATGGATGGTAACCATGCAGCTGCTCATGCATCATATGCTTATTCTGATGTTGCTGCTATTTACCCGATTACCCCTTCATCTGTTATGGCAGAAGCTACAGACGAGTGGGCTACCCAGGGAAGAAAGAACATCTTCGGACAGGAAGTACAGGTTACAGAGATGCAGTCTGAAGCAGGTGCTGCAGGTGCAGTACACGGATCTCTGGCAGCAGGTGCCCTGACTACTACTTATACTGCATCACAGGGTCTTCTTCTTATGATCCCGAACCTTTACAAAATCGCTGGTGAGCAGCTTCCGGGAGTTATCAACGTATCTGCCCGTGCACTTGCTTCTCACGCACTTTCCATCTTCGGAGATCATTCCGACGTTATGGCCTGTCGTCAGACCGGATGTGCAATGCTCTGCGAATCTTCTGTACAGGAAGTTATGGACCTGACACCGGTTGCTCATCTGGCAGCAATCAAAGGTAAAGTTCCATTCATTAACTTCTTCGACGGATTCCGTACATCTCATGAGATCCAGAAGATCGAAACATGGGATTATGAAGATCTGAAAGATATGGCTGATATGGAAGCTATTCAGGCATTCCGCGATCACGCTCTTAACCCGAATCATCCATGCCAGAGAGGTTCAGCTCAGAACCCTGATATCTTCTTCCAGGCAAGAGAAGCATGTAACCCATTCTACGATGCTCTTCCGGCAGTAGTTCAGGAATACATGGACAAAGTAAACGAAAAGATCGGAACAGATTACAAACTGTTCAACTACTACGGAGCTGAAGATGCTGAACATATCATCATCGCTATGGGTTCTGTAAATGATACAATCGAAGAAACTATCGATTATCTTGCAGCAGCAGGCAAAAAAGTCGGTGTTGTTAAAGTTCGTCTTTACAGACCAT